>JAJYCZ010000116.1 GCA_021777915.1 Pseudomonadota bacterium
AGCGTGAAGGCGGTGGTGGTGCTCGTGTTGGCCGCGCCCTTCGCCGGCGTGAACACCAGAGCCTCGAGTTCGCTGGTGACGAGGCTCGCCGCTCCGCTCAGCGTATAGCTCGTCCCGGAGCCGCTGAGCCCGGTTCCCGACAGGGTCCCGTTGGCCGCCGAAAGGGTGATCGTCAGGGTGTCGGTCGCGCCGGAATTGGCGTCGCCGATCGTCGCCTTCGCGAAGGGGTCGATCGGCGTCTCGGAACTCGTCGTCTGGTTGGCGACGGTTCCGGTGATGGTCGGGGCGACGGGCGGCGAAGAAGAGCCAAGAGTGACGTCGATCCCGGTCCCGCCGTCCGAAGCCACCTGGAGTCCGCCAGCGCCGAGCGTGGAAGCGCTGAAATCCAGCGTCGCGGTCTGCGAACCATTGCTGATCTGGGCGACGCCAGTCGAGGCGTTATACGAGACGGTGGCGCCGGCGGCGGAAAAATTATGAATATCGATGGTGTCGCCCGCGGCAAAATTCGAGAGAACGGGACCGGAGAAGGAAGCCGCGTTGTCGATGACCAGAGTGCCGCCGCTGGCGAAGTTGATCTTTGTCGACGCACTCGTGTCGGACGCGACCTCCAGTGCGCCTCCGAGCTGCACGCTGGTAATTTGGAGGGCGCCGCTCAACGTCCAAGCCGCCCCCGAATCGACAACGAGTTGGCTGAAGTTCCGGAAGCTGCCTGACTTTCCGCCGATTGTTCCGGCAAGTGTTCCCGTCGTCCCGGAACCCGCAGCCAATTCTAACGTCCCGTTCCCGCCCGACACCGCTCCGTTAAACACTGCTCCTGGCGCGACCACCACCCGATTGGACAGGCTGCTGTAGGTCAAATCGACAGCGTAGGTTTTGCCGGTGATTGTTCCGTAATTCGTAACCACCCCCGCAGCGCCGGCAACATAAACGCCATAACTCCCTGTCGCCGAGATGAGGCCGCCGGAATTATTCGTGATATTGCCGCCGCTTGACAGCCAGACACCCGCAGTGGCGCCGAAAATATTTCCGTAGTTTTGCACGATGCTGCCGGCGCCTTGCAAATAAATGCCGGCCGAAGAATTGCCAATAATGCCTGAAACAGTGCCGTAATTACTGATGAACCAAGCCGTTCCTCTGCCGCCGGCAATGGCGTCGCCCTTGACCGTCGTGGTCACGCTCCCCGTGCTTGTGATCGTCAAGGGGTTGTAGGCCACCACCAAGTGGAGCGTTCCGCTTTGCGCGGTG
This sequence comes from Pseudomonadota bacterium, assembly GCA_021777915.1. GTDB lineage: Bacteria > Pseudomonadota > Alphaproteobacteria > Rhizobiales > Beijerinckiaceae > Rhodoblastus. Next base: position 1,246 of record JAJYCZ010000116.1, read on the forward strand.
CTGATCGTCAAACCCGCCATTTTGAGCCTCCAACGCTCGAACCGGCGTCAACGGCGCTTCGCGCAAGGCCGGGTTCCGTCGCGGAATCCGCGCCGCTGCGACCAACGCAAGCCGAATTCCTTTCTCGGTTTGCGCCGTCGCCCTCCAACGGAACAAGTCACTCGCCTTTTTCTTGAAATTCCGGTCCGGTCTGCACGCCGCCCCGACAAAAACCGACGAAGCCGCGCTCCGACAGGCGCTGATCCCATGACCGCAAGCACGACCATAATCCCGGCGGCGCTTTCAAGCGAGATAGCTGATCGGCGTCAGAGATACGTCCAAAGTTGGCTTGACCGAAGCAGGTAAGGTCAAGGCTATCTCATCCCTCGGACGGGTTCCCTGCAAGCTCGCCGGCGGCGCGGGAAGCCGGAAGAAACCGCATCGGAAACCCAAAAATGGCGGGCGCAGGCCGGGAATTTTCGGCTGCTGACCAGCCGAAACGGCCCATCCCGTGAACGCCGCGATCCCGCTCATCGGCGCCATTGGGTCCAGTCGGTGAAGCCTGAATCGCCTTGCTGAGCTGCAAGAAGTCGCCTAGCCTTTTCCGCCCCTTCCATCCGCCCGCAGCGTTCCGAAATATCGGCGCATTTCGCTCCTCGCGGCCGTGAGCGCCTTTTCGTTCCTTGTGGATTTGGCGAGGCCGATGGCGCCTTCGAAGGCGGCGAAGATGAAGGTCGCGGCGTTTTCGCAATCGACTTCCGGCCGGATCAGGCCGCGTTTCCTGCCGCCTTCGAGCGCCGTTGCGATATGACCCATGATGCCCGCGAACAGGGTCTCGAGCCTGGCGCGGAATCTTTCATCCAGCGCGCTCATTTCCTGGGCGAGATTGTTCATCGGGCAGCCGAGCGTCGTCAGGCGCGGGCCGAGCAGGCCCACGGCGAAGGAAAAACTCGCCTCGATCCCCTCCAAAGGGTCCGCGTACTGCTGAAGATGCTGGCCCCAGATCAGATCGGCATAGCCGGCCAGGAGTTCGTCGATCACCGCCAGCCCCAGATCAGTCTTGCTGGCGAAATAATGATAAAAAGCGCCCTTGGTCAGATGGGCCTTGGCGAGCAGGACATCGACCCGCAGCCCCTGGAAGCCATGTTCGTGCATTTCGGCGAAGGCGACGTCGAGCAGATGCGCGCGGGTCTCGCCCGAAGGCGCCTCGCCCGCCTTTGGCGCCGCGCGCGCCGATGTTCCGCCCTCGTCCATATCTCCAGTCCGATTCGCCTGTTCCGCCATCATATCCTCAATCCGCGACGCGTCGTCCGATTTCAGCCAACCGCCCAAAATCACAAGGATTTCGAATATTCGGCGATTTTCATATACGTCGATCGAAATACGTCTAGACAAACCAGTTGGTTTGTCATAGCCTGAAATGACAGACCAACTGGTTTGTATCAAGTAGAAAAACCGAAACCCAGCCAATTTCAAGGGAGAATCGCCATGCACGCCGCAACCGAAACGGTCCAGGTCGCCCAGACGCTCGACGCCAAGGGACTCAATTGCCCGCTGCCGATTTTGAAGGCCAAAAAGGCCATTTCCGGCCTCGGCGCCGGCGACGTCCTGCAGGTCGTCTCCACCGACCCCGGCTCGGTCGCCGATTTCGCCTCGTTCTGCCGCCAGACCGGCAACGAGCTGGTGGCGTCGAACGCCGCCGCCGGCGTGTTCGAATTCCTGATCCGCAAGGCGTGAGGGACGGCCATGACCAATGTGACCAGCCTGAAAACATCCAGCGAGCCGGCGACATCGCCGGGAGAGCTTTCGCCGGAGGAGCAGCAGAAATTCGACAGATGGTTCGACGCGCGTTTCGAGCAGAAGATGAGGGAGCGCGAGGCAGCCCACACACCCTCCATGGCGATCATCGCCACCAAGGGCACGATCGACTGGGCCTATCCGCCGTTCATTCTCGCCTCGACGGCGGCGGCGCTCGGCTATGACGTGTCGATCTTTTTCACCTTCTACGGGCTGAAACTGCTCAAGAAAGACCTCGACCTCGAAGTGACGCCGGTCGGCAATCCCGCCATGCCGATGAAAATGCCGATCGGTCCCGACTGGTTTCGCGAGATCGACTGGCCGATCCCGAATTTCGTGAAATCCAACCTGCCCGGCTTCGAGCGCATGGCGACCGCCTTGATGAAGCGGACGTTCAGGCAGAAGGGCGTCGCGTCGATCGAGGAACTGCGCGAATTATCGGTCGAAGCGGGGGTGAAGCTTTACGCCTGCCAGATGACGGTGGACGCCTTCGGCTTCGACAAGCCTGACTTCATTTCCGAGATAACGGGCTGGGTCGGCGCGGCGAGTTTTCTGCCGATGGCGCAGAAATCGGACATCACCCTGTTCATTTGAAACCGGAGGGGAATCCGCGCTTTCACGCCTGTTCGTCCTCGCGCGTCCCGCCCTCTTCCAGCGCGAGGACGGGCAGGATTTTCATCCGGTCCTGGCGCGATTTGCGCAATTTGTCGAGCATCGTCCCAAGGCCGATGATCAGGCTCGCCTGATAGGCCCGCAGCAGCGGATCGGCCGCGACATCGGGCGGCGGCGCCAGCCATTGGGCGGAGGCCGCCGCCAGGGCCGCCAGCCATCCCGGCGGCAGGGCGGCCGCCGTCTCGCCCATCCGCATCCGGATCGCCCGGCCGAAAACGGCGGCGGCGGCCATGTCGCCGGCTTCCGCCATGGCGATCAGGTTTTCGACCAGCGCCGGGAGCGCCGCCACCGCTTCGTTCCGCGGCAGTGCGGCCGCAACCGCCGTCGGGCTGAACGCCTGCGCCTCGCTCCGCGCGGCTTGAAGCCTGCCGGCGAGCGCCGCGGCCTCCCCCGAGGCGCCGGCTTCCACCGCCTGCAGCAGGTCTTGCAGGTCGGCGGCGAATGCGGCCTGCTTCGCCTCGGCGAGGGCGGCCTTCAGGCTGTTTTCGATGTCGGCGAGCGCTGTCCCATTCCGCTGGGCCATCGCCGCCTCGTTCTGCCGCGGCAAAAGGTCGGCGGCGAGGGACGCGCGCGTCTGTGCGTTCGAGGCCAGATTCTGCTGAAGAATGTCCTGTTTCAGAATGTCACTGGTCTGAAGATCCGCCGCGAGCGCCGCCGCGTCCGGGGCGGCGGAATAGAGGCCGATGGAGGCGTCGGACGGCGCGGCGCCGTTCAAAAGCTCGTTGAGCGCGGTCCGGCCGGCCTTGTCTTCGGGCGGGGTCGAAGCCAGGGAAGCGGCGCCATTGCTCGCCTGCGGCGCGGCGTTTTGCGCCGGACGGATCGCTGTCGCAATGTCCGGGCCAACGCCGTTCAAGCCCGGAACCGACATGAGCGCCTCCTCAGCCACATGGGATAAAAGCGGCCGAAGCTTGCGCGAAGGTTTTCGCGCGAACGGCGTTCCCTTCTATGGCGTTTGCCCCTCTCCACCTGAACCGGGAGAGGGAGCGGGCGCGCCGCCTTCAGACGCGGGCGGCTTTTTCTGCTTGATCCGTTTGCGGGTTTGCGGCTTTTCGCGCTGGCCCTCGACCAGGCGGACGATGGCGCCCCAGAGCGTGCGCACGTCCTGCTGGGTCAGGTTCATGCGGTGGAACATGTTGCGCAGGTTGCGCTGCATCACCGGGCGTTTCGATTCCGGGCGGAAGAAACCGGCCGCGTCGAGCTTGCCTTCGACGAATTCGAAGAAGGACAGCACCATTTCGCGCTGGGCGGGCGGCGAGCGTTCTTCGCGCGCGAAAGGGAGCGCTCCGCCCTCTCGCGCGCGAAAATACTCATAGCCGCACAACAGCACCGCCTGGGCGAGATTGAGCGAGCCATAGGCCGGATTGACCGGGAAGGTCAGGATGGCGCTGGCGAGCGCGATGTCGTCATTGTCGAGCCCCGTGCGTTCCGGGCCGAACAATATGCCGTGCCTCTCGCCGGCCAGCGTCGCGGCGGCGCATTCCGGCATGGCCAGCGCCGGGGTCTCGACCCGCTTGAACTGGCCGCGTTCGCGCGCCGTGGTCGCCCAGACGAAATTCAGGTCGGCCGTCGCGGCCTCGGTCGAATCGTAAACGGAAGCGCGCTCCAGCAGATGGACGGCGCCGGCGGCCGCCGCATAGGCGCCCTTGCGTCGCGCGCCGGCGCGCGGCCAACCTTCGCGCGGAGAAACCAGCCGCAGGTCGGACAGGCCGAAATTGGCCATGGCCCGCGCGCACATGCCGATATTCACCGCGAGCTGCGGCCGCACCAGAATGATCGCCGGGCCGCCCTCGAAAAGTGCTTTTGTCCGATCCGTCCCTGCCCCGACCACCGCGCATCCTCCGAAAAAGGAGCGCAAACTAATGCAGGATCGCGGAAAGGGAAATCCGGCCTGGACGAAAGACAGGGCCTTACCCGGCGGCAGGGCCGAAATCGAGAACCTGCCGGGCGATGGCGACCAGCTCGCGAAATTCGCTCGGCTTCGAGAAGACCAGATCGGCGCCATTGGCGCGGGCCTCGTCATGGACATGCTTTTCGGTCGAGGTGGTCAGCACGACGGCCCTCAGGTCGGGAAGGTCCAATTCGGAGCGCAGCAGCTTCAAGAAACGCCCGCCGTCCATCACCGGCATGTTGAGATCGACCACCACCACGCTGGGCAGGCGGTTGAGCAGATCCTTGCGCGCGACGTCGCCCATGGCGTCGAGGCCGTTGACCACATGCCGAATGTCCAGATTGAGCCCGCGCTCCCCGGCGACCTCGGTCAGGGCGCGGGTCAGCAGATAGGCGTCGTCGCGATCGTCCTCGATGATCAGGACCTCGACGTCGCGGTCCAGGCCCTGTTTGTCCGCCGTCATCCGCGAATCCTCTCGATTGCGCCGGAATATCGTTCACGGCGGCCGGTCGAGAACAATATCGGTCGACCCTCCAGTGGAACCGTTCCCATTTCCACCGCCACATGAAACCAGCGCGTGAAATGATAGGACGCTCGCGCTAAACCTGCAATTGGAACCGAAGGGCGAATGGGGCAAACTCACGCTTCGCCGATCGGCTTCCGCGAGGCCTGGACATGATGCGCGACGAAAACGCGATGCTGCGGCTGGCCTTCGACGCCTGCCCCGCCGGAATGCTGCTGGTCGACGGCGCGGGGCGCATCGAACTCGTCAATGGCGAATGCGAGCGCATGTTCGGCTACGGGCCAGGGGATCTGGCGGGCCAAGGTGTCGAGAGCCTGATGCCGGCGAGTTTGCACCGGGCGCATCGCGAACATCGCGCCGGCTTTGCCGCCGCGCCGGCCAAACGCCAGATGGGAACCGGCCGCGATCTGGTGGCCCGGCGCCGCGACGGCTCGGAATTCTTCATCGAAGTCGGCCTGACGCCGATCGATACGGCGATGGGCCCAAAGGTCGTCGCCTTTGTCATCGACGTCAGCGCGCGCCGCGATTCCGAATATGCCCTGCGCCGCGCCCTCGGCGAACTGGAAATGGCTAATGAGAATCTGGCGCGCTTCGCCTATGTCGCCTCCCATGACATTCAGGAGCCGTTGCGCAAGATTTCCGCCTTCGCCGACATTCTCAGCGCCGCCATGGCGAAGGACGACCGCAACGAGGCGCTTTACGCCGCCGATGTCATGGCGTCGTCGGCCCTCCACGCCCGCCGGCTGGTCGCCGACGTTCTGGCTTACGCCCGCGCGGCGAACCAGTCCCAGTCGGTCGAGCCGGTCTCGATCAAGGCGGCGCTGGCGCGCGCATTGGAGGCGCTTTCGCTCACCGTCGCCGAAACGAAGGCGGAGATTGTCTGGACGGGGGAGGATTTTCCGATCGAGGCCGACCGCCTACAACTTCATCAACTGCTACAGAATATTCTGTCCAACGCCTTGAAATACCACAAACCGCTCTTGCCACCTCAGGTGAGCATCCATCTTGAGCCGGGCGACTCCGAGAGCCGTCTCACGATCGCGGATCGCGGCATCGGATTCGCCTCCGCCGACGCCGAAACGATCTTCGAGCCCTTCCGGCGCCTGCACGGTCGCGGGGATTATCCGGGAACCGGGATCGGCCTCGCGATCTGCAAGACCGTGGCGCAGCGGCACGGCTGGCGCCTGACCGCGACCTCCACGCCGACCATCGGCTCGGCCTTCGAAATCGTCTTTCCCCTCGCCGCCGGCGCCGGACGCGGGGCGGAGCTGTGACAGGCGCCGAAAATTCGCGCGGAACCCCGTCCAAAGCCTTACTAGGCGACCGGGACCGCCGATGCTATAGGCGCGATGGAAACCCGCCCCGTCGGGCGCGGCGCAGGCAAGCCGAGCGAAAGGTCAGCGTATGAGCAAGATCAAGGTCGCCAATCCGGTCGTCGAAATGGACGGCGACGAGATGACCCGCATCATCTGGCAGTTGATCAAGGACAAGCTGATCCACCCCTATCTCGACCTCGACCTCAAATATTATGATCTCTCGGTCGAGAATCGCGACGCCACCAACGACCAGGTGACCATCGATTCGGCGGAGGCGACCAAGAAATACGGCGTCGCGGTGAAATGCGCGACCATCACGCCGGACGAGGCCCGGGTGAAGGAATTCAATCTCAAGGAAATGTGGAAGTCGCCCAACGGCACCATCCGCAATATCCTCGGCGGCACGATCTTCCGCGAGCCGATCGTGTGCAAAAACGTGCCGCGCCTGGTGCCGGGCTGGACCCAGCCGATCGTCATTGGCCGCCACGCCTTCGGCGACCAGTATCGCGCCACCGATTTCCGCGTGCCCGGCAAGGGGCGCCTCTCGATCAAATTCGAGGGCGAAGACGGCACGGTGATCGAGAAGGAAGTGTTCAAGTTCCCTGGTTCGGGCGTGGCCATGGCCATGTACAATCTCGACGACTCGATCCGCGATTTCGCCCGCGCCTCGTTGAATTATGGACTGGAGCGCCATTGGCCGGTCTATCTCTCCACCAAGAACACGATCCTGAAGGCCTATGACGGTCGCTTCAAGGATCTGTTCCAGGAGGTTTACGACAACGAGTTCAAGGCCAGGTTCAACGCGGCTGGCGTCACATACGAACACCGCCTGATCGACGACATGGTCGCTTCCGCCTTAAAATGGTCGGGCGGCTATGTCTGGGCCTGCAAGAATTATGACGGCGACGTACAGTCGGATACGGTCGCCCAGGGTTTCGGTTCGCTCGGCCTGATGACCTCGGTGCTGATGACCCCGGACGGCAAGACGGTGGAGGCGGAAGCCGCCCACGGCACCGTCACCCGCCATTACCGCGAGCATCAGAAGGGCAAGGAAACCTCGACCAATTCCATCGCCTCGATCTTCGCCTGGACCCGCGGCCTCGCCCATCGCGCCAAGCTCGACGACAACGCCGAACTGGCGCAATTTGCCGCGACGCTGGAAAAGGTCTGTGTCGATACGGTCGAATCCGGCTTCATGACCAAGGATCTCGCCTTGCTCGTCGGGCCCGAACAGAAATGGCTCTCGACCACGGGCTTTCTGGACAAGATCGACGAGAATTTGAAGAAGGCCATGTCGGCGTGAGCCGACGAATTAAGGGATGTCGGCGTGAGCCGGCGAATTAAGGGATGTCGGCGTGAGCCGGCGAATTAAAGGATGTCGGCGTGAGCCGACGGAATCCGCATCAGCGACAGGCGGGCCTTCACGGCCCGCCTTTTTGTTTCACCCCGCCTGACGGCGCGCCCGCTCCATGGTCGAGAGGGCGTAAAAGCCGCGCGCGGTCGAGACCAGCCGGCCGGCCTTGAGCATCCGGTGTAATTTTACAGACAGATTGCCCTTCGTAATTTCAAAGCCCGTCTCGATCAGCAGTTCGAAAATGGCGTCGACATGCAGGCCACCGGCCTCGCCTTCGAGCATTTCGACGATCATCGGCTCGACTTCGCTGGCCCGTTCGTTCTGGGGCCGCCCGACCACGGACAGGAAGGACTCGCCTCGCCGGACGCCGTCGCCCGCCGCCGCCAGAAATTCGACCGCCGAGCGGCGCAGGTCGAGACCGGCGGCGGGGTCCTTGGCGGCAAGGCCGGCGATGACGATTTCGAGGCGCGCCAGCAGACGGCGCGTCTCGTCGCGCGCCTCGCGCGCCGCCAGCGCGAGAAATTCCGCATTCTGTTCGAAACCCGCGCCCATTGGGCCCTCCCTTCGCGGCGCCAGCAAAACGGAACATACAGAAAACATTAGCCGACGCCTGGAAATTTTAGCGAAAGGGCAGAAAATTTACGAATGAAAACTTTACATTTCATTTGCGATGATTAACACTATATACCGTAAATTAACCTACGTTATTGAAAACTTTACAAATCCTGCGGATCAGCCAGGGGGAGTGGCGAGAATGACAAGAAAGAACTGGTTCGCCGGCAAAGCCGCGTCGCATGACCGAAACCCGCTCATTCAATCCTTCCTGCGCTTCATTGTGCGCTCGCGCGTCATCCCGGAGACGCGGGCGGACTTGTCCGGCGACAAGCCGGCGACCGATTCGGGAACCGAACCCTGTTGGACCGCCACGCTCCATCGCGGCGACAGCCTGCCGCCTTTCCGCCTTTCAATTCTCGGCGCCAACAACTCCTCCTCCCCGATGCGCCTCGAACCCTGCCGCCGCGACCCCCGCCCGTCCCGCCCCGCCGAATTGTGAACGGCCGCGCCTTCGACCCATGATCTTCATGCCGATGACCGGTTCCGATTGTGGAGTTGGACGGCGCGATATATACAGGCCCCGAAATCCGTTGGGGAGATTGGGACTCATGGCTCCGGCCGATGACATCGAAACCTACCGCCCATCCGAGGACGAGCCGTTCATGAACGAACGGCAGCGCGACTATTTTCGCCGCAAGTTGTTGACGTGGAAAGACGAAATCCTTCAGGAAGCGCGCGAGACGCTTGCCGCGCTTCAAACCGAAAGTGAAAACCACGCCGACATCGCGGACCGCGCCTCCTCGGAAACCGATCGCGCGATCGAATTGCGGGCGCGCGATCGCCAGCGCAAGCTGATCGCCAAGATCGACGCCGCCGTTGGCCGAATCGATGACGGAACCTATGGCTATTGCGAGGAAACCGGCGACCCGATTTCGCTGAAGCGCCTCGACGCCCGGCCGATCGCCACCTTGTCGATCGAGGCCCAGGAACGGCACGAACGCCGCGAACGCGTCTATCGCGACGATTGAAGGCGGCCCGCCGCCTCGTCCCGACCGGCGAACCCTCAAAAATACAAGGGCGCGGAAGGCTTGAGCTTTCCGCGCCCTTTCTGTTTCGCGCCGGGCTTACTTGTTCAGCGGCCGTCCCAGCAGCTTGGCCATTTCCTCTTCGAGCGATTCGAGCGGTTCGAAATCCAGGTCGCGCTTGGGCTCGGGCGCCGTTTCGGGCGCAGGCTCGGGCTTGGCTTCAGCAACGCTCTTCGGCTCGGGCTCGGGAGCGGGCTCGGGCTCGCGAGCGGACTCAGGCTCGGGCGCGGGCTCGATGTCCTGCTTGGGCTCCGGGTTAGGCTTGGGCTCCGGCTTGGGCTCAAGCGCCGGGAAAGGCGGCAACTCGGGCAGCGGCGGCAAGGACGCGAGGTCCGAGGGCGGCGGCGCGGCGGGCGCCTCGGCCGGCGGCGGGCTGACGCGTCGCGCGAAGCTCGGCGCGACGAAGCGCGGCCTTGGCGGCTGGTCGCCGGAGGCAGGGGCGGACGGCGGCGTGAAACGCGGCGGCGGCGTGAAAGCCGGCTTGGCCGGCCCGACGCGCGGCGGAAGCGGGAAACGCGGCGCTGGCGGAGGCTGCACGGCAGCCGGAGGCTCGGGCGCGGCCGGCGGCGCGCGCAGCGGCTCGGGAGCAAGTTTAGAAAAAGGTTTGAAAGATAATTTATCTGAAAGACTTGAAATTATTGAAGAAATAAAAGGCCTGATTAATGTTGAAGAAAACATAAACACAACGTACAAACATTTTAAAGACTTACAAGAAAGATGGCGAAATGCCGGGCCAATACCAAGAGACAAGTA
>JAJYCZ010000117.1 GCA_021777915.1 Pseudomonadota bacterium
TCAGGCCGGCGCGCGGACGTCCATCGTCTGGCACGCGGATTACGATCTGCCCGCGGGAACCGATCTCGTGGTTCTGCCCGGCGGCTTCAGCTATGGCGATTATCTGCGCTGCGGCGCCATCGCCGGCCGCGCCCATGTCATGGAGGCGGTGCGCCGCCACGCCGCGCGCGGCGGGCTGGTGCTCGGCATCTGCAACGGCTTCCAGATCCTGTGCGAAAGCGGCCTGCTGCCCGGCGTGCTGATGCGCAACCGCGACCTGCGCTTCGTCTGCAAGCGCCAGCATTTGCGCGTCGAGCGCAACGACACCGCTTTCACCCGCGCTTACCGGCTGCATCAGGCGATCGACGTCGCCATCGCCCACGGCGAGGGCAATTACGAGGCCGAGGCGGACACGATCGAGCGGCTGGAGGGGGAGGGCCGCGTGGCCTTCCGCTATTGTGACGCCAGCGGCAAGGTCGGCGGCGCCGCCAATCCCAACGGCTCGACCAACGACATTGCCGGAATCTATTCCGAAAAGTTCAATGTCCTGGGCATGATGCCCCATCCGGAAAACCTGATCGACCCCCTGGTCGGCGGCATTGACGGGCGCGGCCTGTTCGAGAGCCTTTCACGGGCGGCGTGAGCGCGAGGGGCCGCATTTAGCACAAGCTTGGCCTTGAGTTCGTCGCCTTGCCAAGTCCGACGCGAGGATTTATCGAACCTCCTGCGCCATTCCGCGGCTTTGGCGCGCTCTGCCGCATGTCTCCCATCGGGGCCGGATCCTTGACCGTTCAAACCCAATCCCACGAGCACGGGACCGAACCGGCGATCACGCCGGAACTCGTCGCCCAGCACGGCCTCAAGCCGGACGAATATCGGCGCATCCTCGGGCTGATCGGCCGGACGCCGACCTTTACCGAACTCGGCATTTTCTCGGCGATGTGGAACGAGCATTGTTCCTACAAGTCGTCGCGGCTTCACCTGAAGAAATTGCCGACCAAGGCGCCCTGGGTCATTCAGGGGCCAGGCGAGAACGCCGGCGTGATCGACATCGGCGACGGGCAGGCCTGCATCTTCAAGATGGAGAGCCACAACCACCCGTCCTATATCGAGCCCTATCAGGGGGCGGCGACCGGCGTCGGCGGCATTTTGCGCGATGTGTTCACCATGGGCGCGCGGCCCATCGCCTGCCTCAACCTGCTGCGCTTCGGCTCGATCGACCACCCGAAGACCCGCCATCTCGTGTCCGGCGTCGTCGCCGGCATCGGCGGCTATGGCAACAGCTTTGGCGTGCCGACGGTCGGCGGCTCCACCGCGTTCCATTCGAGCTACGACGGCAATATCCTGGTCAACGCCATGGCGGTCGGCCTGGCGCGGACCAACGAGATTTTCTACGCCGCGGCGACCGGCGTCGGCCGCCCCATCGTCTATCTCGGCTCCAAGACCGGGCGCGACGGCATTCATGGCGCGACCATGGCGTCCGCCGAGTTCGACGAGAATTCGGACGAAAAGCGCCCCACGGTCCAGGTCGGCGATCCCTTCTCGGAAAAGCTGCTGCTGGAAGCCTGCCTGGAGATCATGGCCAAGGGCTGCGTCGTCGCCATTCAGGACATGGGCGCGGCGGGCCTCACCAGCTCGGCGGTCGAAATGGGCGCCAAGGGCAATCTGGGCGTCGAACTCGATCTCGACCTCGTGCCCTGCCGCGAGCCGGGCATGACCGCTTATGAAATGATGCTGTCGGAGAGCCAGGAGCGCATGCTCATGGTGCTCGATCCCGAAAAGGAGGAGGAAGCCGAGGCGATCTTCCGCAAATGGGGTCTCGATTTCGCGGTCATCGGCAAGACCACCGACACGCTTCGCTTCGTCATCAAGCATCATGGAAAGATCAAGGCCGATCTGCCGATCAAGGAGCTGGGCGACGAGGCGCCGCTTTACGACCGGCCCCATGTCGCGCCGGTCAAGCCGCCAAAACTCGACTCGGCGAGCCTGCCCACGCCGCTTGGCATGGACGCGGCGCTCATCAAGATGGTGGCCTGCCCCGATCTCGCCTCCAAGCGCTGGGTCTGGGAGCAATATGACCATCTGATCCTGGGCAATTCCGTCCAGCCGCCTGGCGGCGACGCCGCCGTAGTGCGGATCGGGGACGGGCCGAAGGGACTGGCGCTGACCACCGACGTCACGCCGCGCTATTGCTACGCCGATCCGTTCGAGGGCGGCAAACAGGCGGTCGCCGAAGCCTGGCGCAACATCACCGCTGTCGGCGGCAAGCCTTTGGCGCTGACCGACAACCTCAATTTCGGCAATCCGGAAAAGCCGGACATCATGGGGCAGTTCGTCGCCTGTCTCGACGGCATTGGCGAAGCCTGCCGGGCGCTCGATTTCCCCATCGTCTCCGGCAATGTTTCTCTTTATAACGAGACCCAGGGCAAGGGCATTCTGCCGACCCCGGCGATCGGCGGGGTAGGCTTGGTGGCCGACGTGACAACCAGCGTCGGCCTCGCCTTTCGCACGGACGGCGAAAAAGTCCTGCTGGTCGGCGCGGGCCAAGGCTGGCTCGGCCAGTCGATCTATTTGCGGGAAATCCTCGGCCGCGAGGAGGGCGCGCCGCCGCCGGTCGATCTGGCGCAAGAAAAGGCCCATGGCGATTTCGTCCGCGCCCTGATCGGCGATGGGATGGTCAGCGCCGTCCACGACCTGTCGGACGGCGGCCTTGCCGTCGCCCTCGCCGAAATGGCGATGGCCGGCGGAATTGGCGCCACGGTTTCCGCGCCCGGCGGCGACAGCGCCGCAAGCTGGTTCGGCGAGGACCAGGGGCGCTATCTGCTCGCCGCGTCGCCGGACAAGGCGGACGAAATCCTGCGCCGGGCCGCTCAGGCGGGCCTGCCGGTCGCGCTCATCGGCGAGACTGGAGGCGATAGCCTGCGCCTCGGCGCGGCGGCGCCGGTTCCGGTGCGGGATTTGCGTGAAGCCCATGAAGGCTGGATGCCGGCCTATATGGCTGGCGGAGGCAAGCCCGCGTAACTATCTAGCGGTTGGACCTCTCCAATCCATCAAGGAACCCCCGATGCCAATGCCAGCCTCCGAAATCGAGCGCATGATCAAAAAGGCCCTGCCCGACGCCGAAATCGTCATCACCGACCTCGCCGGCGACGGCGATCATTACAGCGCCCGAGTGGTTTCCGAGGCCTTCCGGGGACTAAGCCGGGTGCGCCAGCATCAGTTGGTCTATGAGGCGCTCGGCGGACAGATGGGCGGCGCGCTTCACGCTTTGGCGCTCGAAACCACGACGCCCTAAACGGCTTGAACGGGAACGCGACGCAGCTTAATTATGTTCCATCGCGGAGCCTTGACCTCCGTATGAAAGGAAAAACCATGTCAGACGCCATGCTCTCCAACGCCATCGAACGCATCAAGCGGGATGTGACGGACAACGACGTCGTGCTTTTCATGAAGGGCACGCCGAATTTCCCGCAATGCGGCTTTTCCGGTCAGGTCGCGAAAATCCTGAGCTTCCTGGAAGTGCCCTACAAGGGCGTGAATGTGCTCGACGACCCCGACGTCCGCGAGGGCGTGAAGCGCTACGCCAATTGGCCGACAATTCCGCAGCTTTATATCAAGGGCGAATTGGTCGGCGGCGCCGACATCGTGCGCGAGCTTTTCCAGTCCGGCGAGCTGATGGACCAGCTCAAGACGGCGGGCGTTCCCATCAAGGACCCGCGCCAGCCGCAATAAGGGTTCATTTCCCCGCCGCCGCCCGGATCAGAGCCTGGGCGTCGGCGCCGTCCCATGCGGCGGGGCCGGCCAGCGCGCCGATCTCGCAGCCATCCGGCCCGATCAGCAAAGTCGTCGGCAGGCCGACGAGTTTGCCCGCCTGTTGCAAGGCCTGCAGAGCCTCGCCTTTCGGGTCGGCGTAAAATCCGAGATTCTTCACCCCGGTGTCCTGCAGGAATTTCTTCGGCCGGTCGAGCCGGGCGGTGTCCATATTGACCGCGACCACGCTGAAGGACTCATTGCCGGCCAGGCCCTGAAGGCGGTCGAGTCCGGGCATTTCCTGACGGCACGGCGCGCACCAGGTCGCCCAGAAGTTCAGCAGAATCGTCCGGCCCTTGAAGGCGGCGAGGTCGGTCGGCGCGCCGTCATGCTCGAAGGCGAGATTTTCCATCGGCTTGGGATGGGCGCGGATGGCCAGCGCCGCGAGTTCGCCCCTGGCGAGCGGCGCGAGCTTTTGCGCCAGCACGGTCGAGACCTGGCATTGCGCCGATTGGAGCGCGGCTTCCTTGCCCCTGTGCCCGTTCATCACGTATAGGACGAACCACAGGCTCGCGGCGACCCCCGCCGCGACAATGAACACATGCGGCAGGATCAGCCGGCGGGCGATGGCGCGCATTTGCGCGGGAGTGGCCCGAGCCGGGGGGTCTTGCTCGTCATTCATCCTTTGTCCTCCAGCCTTTGGCGTCGTTTTGGAGCGGTCATGAGCAATCAGATGTGGGGCGGCCGTTTCACCAGCGGCCCCGACGCGATCATGGAGGAGATCAACGCCTCCATCGGTTTCGATTATCGCCTCGCCCGACAGGACATCGCCGGCTCCAAGGCGCATGTGGCCATGCTGGCCGCGACGGGCATCGTGTCCCAGGCGGACGCCGACGCCATCGCCAGGGGTTTAGACGAGGTCGGCGCCGAAATCGAGACTGGCGCCTTCAACTTTTCCCGGTCCCTGGAAGACATTCACATGAATGTCGAATCGCGGCTCGCCGAAAAGATCGGCCCGGCGGCGGGACGGCTGCACACCGCGCGCTCGCGCAACGATCAGGTCGCGCTCGACTTCAAGCTCTGGGTCCGCGACACCATCGACGAACTGGACGGCCAGTTGCGCGACCTTCAAACCGCTTTGGTCGAAAAAGCCGAAAAACACGCCGGCGCGGTCATGCCGGGCTTCACCCATCTGCAATCCGCCCAGCCGGTGACCTTCGGCCATCATCTTCTGGCTTATGTCGAGATGATTTTCCGCGATCGCGGCCGTTTTCATGACGCCCGAGCCCGGCTTAACGAATGCCCGCTCGGGGCGGCCGCGCTCGCCGGCACCTCCTTCCCCATCGACCGCGCGATGACGGCGCGGGCGCTTGGCTTCGACCGGCCAACCGCCAATTCGCTCGACAGCGTCTCGGATCGCGATTTCGTGCTCGAAACGCTTGCGGCGGCGGCGATCGCGGCCACCCATCTGTCGCGATTCGCCGAGGAAATCGTGCTGTGGACGACGCCGCAATTCGGTTTCGTCAGCCTGTCGGACAAGTTCACCACCGGCTCCTCGATCATGCCGCAGAAGCGCAACCCCGACGCCGCCGAACTGGTGCGCGGCAAGTCGGGCCGCGTCATCGGCGATCTCGCCGGGCTGCTGATCGTGATGAAAGGCCTGCCGCTGGCCTATTCCAAGGACATGCAGGAAGACAAGGAAGGCTGTTTCGATTCGCTCCAGTCGCTGTCGCTGTGCATCGCCGCCATGGCCGGCATGGTCCGCGACATGACGCCGCGCGTGGACAGGATGAAGGCGGCGGCGGGTTCCGGCTTTTCCACCGCCACCGACCTCGCCGACTGGCTGGTGCGGACCCTCGGCATGCCTTTCCGCCAGGCCCATCACGTCACCGGGCGCATCGTCGCGCTCGCCGCCGAGAATGGCGTCGAACTGGAGCAATTGACGCTCGACCAGATGCGGGCGGTCGAACCGGCGATCACGCAAGCCGTTTTCGAGGTTCTGGGCGTCGAGAATTCGGTGCGCAGCCGCTTGAGCCATGGCGGCACGGCGCCGGACAATGTCCGCGCCCAGGCCGCGGCGTGGCGCGAACGGCTGAACAGCGGGAAAACGGCCTGACGAGCTGGAATTCCGACCGAACCCTCGGCTATAGTCCCGCGCGAAACGCGCAACTTTCGGGAGCCGCGTCCTTGACCTTTCACAGTCTCATCAAGACGGCGCTGGTGGCGGCGACCCTCTCGGGCGCGCTGCTGCTCGACGGTTGCGGCCGGCGCGGCCCGCCGGTTCCGATCGATTCCACCGCCGCGCAAACGCCCGCCGACAAGAAAAATCCGAACGCGCCGCCGGCAAAAAACCTGCCGACCGGCCTCGACAGCAAATCCCTGAAAGCCGGCGCGCCCACGACGCCGACGCCCTTCGACTTCCTTCTCTAGGCTCTGGCATGCATTTCTTCGACTATCGCGACGGCGTTCTCCATGCCGAGGGCGTCGCCTTGCCCGATCTGGCGCGGACGATCGAGACTCCTTTCTACTGCTACAGCGCGGCGACCGTCCGCCGGCATTTCGAGGTCTTCGCCCAGGCCATGGCCGATTTCGACGCCTTGGTCTGCTATGCGATGAAGGCCAATTCCAACCAGGCGGTGCTGACCCTGCTGGCCAGCATGGGCGCCGGCATGGACGTCGTGTCCGAGGGCGAATTGCGCCGGGCGCAGGCGGCGAAAGTTCCGGGCGAACGCGTCACTTTTTCGGGCGTCGGCAAGACCGACCGCGAGATTGCGCTGGCGCTCGACTATGGCATCCTCTGTTTCAATGTCGAATCCGCGCCCGAGCTGGAGCGCATTTCCCAAATCGCCTCGGCGCGCGGACAGACCGCCAGAATCGCGATTCGCGTCAATCCGGATGTGGATGCGAAAACACACGCCAAAATCTCGACCGGAAAATCGGAAAACAAGTTCGGCATACCCATTTCCGTCGCCCGCGAGGTTTATGTGCGGGCGAAAAAGCTGCCCGGAATCGAGATCGCCGGCGTGGACATGCATATCGGTTCGCAGATCACCGATCTTGCGCCCTTCGACAACGCCTTCGCGCTGCTGGCGGATTTCGTCCGGCAATTGCGCGCCGACGGCCATGCCATCCAACACGTCGATCTCGGCGGGGGCTTGGGCATTCCCTATTCCGAGCGCGACGACCCGGCGAGCTACCATCCCCAGCTTTATGCCGAAATCGTGCGCCGCCATATCAAGCCATTGGAAACGAAGCTGATCTTCGAGCCCGGGCGCCTGATCGTCGGCAACGCCGGCATATTGGTCACCCGGGTGATTTATGTGAAACATGGCGCGGCGAAGAATTTCATCATCGTCGACGCCGCGATGAACGATCTGGTCCGCCCGACGCTTTATGAAGCGCATCACGACATTTTCCCGGTCGTCGCGCCGGGCGAAGGCGCGAAGCGCATCACGGCCGATCTGGTCGGACCGGTCTGCGAAACCGGGGATTTTCTCGCCCGGAACCGCGATCTGCCTGAGCCCGGGCCCGGCGACCTGCTGGCGGTGATGTCGGCGGGCGCCTATGGCGCGGTTCAGGCCGGCACCTATAATTCGCGCCTGCTCGTTCCCGAAATCATGGTCGATGGCGAAAGACACGCGGTGATCCGGCCGCGTGGCGATTACGAGAGTTTGATCGGGCTCGACAAAGTTCCGCCCTGGTTGACATGAAGGCTCCCTTCGGCGCGAAATCTCATCGGGTCAATCGAGGCGCCGGCGCGTGAAGGATTTTTTTCTGGGTTGGCGGCAAGTTTGCCGCGCCGGAGGCGCGGCGTGGCGCAATGGGCGACCGCGCCGCCTGGAGTTTTGGGCCCGGGGCGCGCTCGCTTTCGAGCGCCTTGTCCGCGCCCTGCTCCCGGTCGCGATCGTCATCGCCTTTTTCGTCGCCCTGAGCTGGACCGGGCTGTGGCTGGGCGCCCCGTCCCTGGCGCGCATTCTCGGCGTTTCGGGGCTGGCGGCCGCTCTCGCCGCGACGCTTTACCGACTGCGCGGCTTTTCCTGGCCGCGCGCGGGGGAGGCGCGCGACGCGCTGGACGCCGGCGACCCGGCGGCGCCCGCCGCGGCTCTGGCCGACCATCTGGCCAATGACGGCGACCCGCGCACGGAATCGCTGTGGCGGCTCCATCAGCGCCGCGCGGCCCGGCGCGCCGCCCGGCTGCGGCCGATCGCGCCCGCGCCCCGCCTGTGGCGGGAAGACCGTTACGCCCTGGGCGCCCTGGCCGTTATCTCTTTACTCGTCACGGGTTTCATCGCCGGGCCGGAAAAATACGCCCGACTCGCCGCCGCCTTCGACTGGCGGCTCCAGGCGGAAGCGGGCGCGCCCTCGCGCATCGACGCCTGGATCGATCCGCCGTCCTACACGGGACGCCCGCCCATTGTCCTGCCCCTCAAGAAAAACGCCGGGATTTCCGCCCCGGTCGGTTCCATCATCATCGTGCGCGCCGTCAACGCGGCAAATCTGCGCGTCGCCGTCCAGGGCCGCATCGCCGCCTTGAAGCCGGCGGCCAATCACGACGAGACCTCGAAGGAGCGGCGGTTCCGGCTGCTCGGCGACGGACGCTTGAGGCTGGGGCTTGGCCAAAGCGAAATCGCCAGTCTGGCCCTGAAGGCGATTCCCGACTTGCCGCCGAAGATCACCCCGACCGCCGCGCCGAAAACCAATCTTCACGGCTCGTTCGAGCTGCGCTACCGGATCGAGGACGATTATGGCGCCCATGACGCGGAAGCCTTCGCCACGCCCCTGACCACGGAAACCTCGGCGGCGGCCCATCCGCTCGCGCGGCCGCCCGCCGGATCGCTCGAACTGCCGGCGGGGCCGGGCGGATTGGGCGAGGGAGCGACCACGCTCGACTGGAGCGACAGCCCCTATGCCGGCGCCCAGGTCGACCTCACTCTCGCCGTCCATGACGACGCGGGCAATGAAGGCCGGGCCGTCATCAGCCATTATGTCCTGCCGGGCAGGGTTTTCACCAATCCGCTGGCGCTGGCGCTGGTCGAGCAAAGGCGAATCCTCGCCCTCGACGCCCGGCGGAAGGACAAGGTGCTGGCGGCGATCGACGCCCTGATGCTGTCGCCAGACGTTTTCACGCCCGATCTCGGCGTCTATCTGGGGCTTCGCTTCGTCCATGATGCCCTGCGCCATCCCCGCGCCGACGCCGATCTGGTCGCAGTAGTCGATCTGCTTTGGGACATGGCCTTGCACATCGAGGAAGGCGGCGTTCCGCAGGCCGAGCGCGACCTCAAGGCGGCGGAGCAGGCCCTGCGCGACGCGCTGAAAAGAGGCGCCTCGAACGAGGAAATCGCGCGGTTGACCGCGCAGATGCAAAAGGCGCTCGACCGCTATCTCGCGGCGATGCAGGAAAGGGCCGCGAAACAGGGGCAGGCGCAGCACACCGGGCGCGGCGACAGCCGGCAGGTCTCGCCGAAGGATTTCAAATCCATGCTCGACCGCATGGCGGAAGCCGCCCGCGAAGGCGACAGGGACGCCGCGATGCGCATGCTCGACCGCATGCAGGACATGCTCGAAAACCTGCGCAACGCGCGTCCATCACAGTCCGCGGGCGCGCGGAAAACGCTGCGCGACATCGACAATATGATGCGCGAGCAGCAAAAACTGCGCGACGACACTTTCGCGCGGGATCGCGCCAACCGGGCCGCATCCGAGGCCCGACAGCCCGGCGGACAGCCTTCCAGCTCCGGACAGCAAGGCGAAGCGGCTCAAGGCCAGGATGGACAGGGACAGCCATCCCAGGACGAACTCGCGCAACGTCAGCGGCAATTGCGCGAAAAACTCGATTCCCTCAAGGAACAGGCGCAAGGCGCCGAGGGCGCGGGTTCCGATGGCCTTTCGGAGGCCGAGAACGCGATGAAACAGGCCGGAAACGCGCTGCGAAACGGCGACAACGCTTCCGCCCTGGACGCGCAGGGCCGCGCTTTGGAGGGATTGCGCAAGGGCGCCGCCGAAGCGGCGGCCAAGGCGGAAGGGAACGGCCAGGAGGGCGAGAAACACCAGGGCGGTCGGGGCTACCAGGGCCGGGAGAGCCAGGGCTCGGCCGGAAACGCCGGCAATCAGCAGGGCGTCGACCCCACGACGACGCAAAGGGCGCGCAAAGTGCTCGAAGAATTGCGCCGGCGCCTCGCCGACCCCAGCCGCGCCCGCGAGGAGCTGGATTATCTCGAACGCCTGATCAGGCCAGATTGAGCGGAGCCGTGGCAGGTCTGCGGAAGATGAGCAGATTATCCAATTTACTTTCCGGCGCCGCCCTGTTTGCTGTCAGCCTATCGAGACCTTCGAGAAGGCGGCGTCTTCATGGTCAAGCTGAACAAGATCTACACCAGGACCGGCGACGACGGTTCGACCGGCCTCGCCAATGGCGAAAGACGCGCCAAATGCGACGCGCGCGTCGAAGCCTATGGCGACGTGGACGAGGCCAATTCCGCCATAGGACTGGCGCGCCTGTCCACAGCCGCCGCGCCGGAACTCGACGCCATGCTGGAGCGCATACAGAACGACCTGTTCGATCTCGGCGCCGATCTGGCGACGCCGCCGTCCGAAAAGCCGCTCGGCTATGAGCCCCTGCGCATCGCTCCGGCGCAGGTCGCCCGGCTGGAGCAGGAGATCGACGCCCTCAACGCCCGCCTGAGCCCGCTTCGTTCGTTCGTCCTGCCCGGCGGCTCTCCCGCCGCGGCCGCGCTGCATCTGGCCCGCGCTGTCAGCCGCCGCGCCGAGCGGCGCATGGTCGCGCTCGCCGCCTCGGGCGAAAGCGTCGGCGAACCCGCCCTGCATTTCATCAACCGCCTTTCGGACTTCCTTTTCGTCGCCGCGCGGGTCGCCAATGACGACGGCGCCGGCGACGTCCTCTGGAAGCCGGGACAGAACCGGTAGAGCAGAGGATCTAGAACGGAGTCATTACGGCGACGCCGTTGACTTGCTGCAATGCGGCGACTACCAGATGGTTCAGTTGTCATCCCGCGCCTGGAGCCGGCCGGCGTCCCAACGCCTAACTCCTTTTTCAGGCGAAAGCTTAACGCCCGTTTCCGGCGCGGCCGGATGCGGGCTGCCGGAGGCAGAAGCCGATGAAAATCCTCGTGCCCGTGAAACGGGTTGTCGATTATAACGTGAAGATCAGGGTGAAGACGGACGGGACGGGCGTCGAGCTCGCCAATGTCAAAATGTCGATGAACCCGTTCGACGAAATCGC
>JAJYCZ010000118.1 GCA_021777915.1 Pseudomonadota bacterium
GTCGCCAGGCCGGTGAACTGGCTCGGCAAGCAGACGGTTTCGACCCTGTTCGCCGATCCCGTCCGCAGCCTGCCGATCCGCGTCCGCGCTGGCGCGCTCGCCGAAAACACGCCGAGCCGCGACCTGCTGGTCTCGCCCGACCACGCGCTGCTGGTGGACGGCGTGCTGATCCATGCCAGCGCCCTGGTCAACGGAAGCTCGATCGTCCGCGAAACCAATGTGCCGAGAGTCTTCGTCTATTACCATGTCGAACTCGACGACCATTCGCTGATTCTCGCCGAGAACACCCCGGCCGAGACTTTTGTCGACAATGTCGATCGCATGAATTTCGACAACTGGGCGGAATTCGAGGCGCTCTATCCGGACGGCAAGACCGTCGAGGAACTGCCTTTTCCGCGCGCAAAGGCGCATCGGCAGGTGCCGGTCTATATCCGGGTGGCCCTCGCCGACCGCGCCATGGCCATCGGCGCCGGGGACTCGGCCGCCGTCGCCTGACGCATGGCGGGAGAACACGAATGGAAGGCCGCGCGGAAAACGCGGCGCTTTTTTTACGCTGCTCCTTCCGCGCCGTCAGCCCACGAAGCTCGCGCTCCGGCCCGCCGACGGAGCTGGGCGCGCCCATGGCGTGGTCGTCGCATGTCGTGAGGTCTGTGCATCGGGGAGACGAACGCGCGAAAAATTCAGAGCTTCGGAGGCGCCGGGTTGGCCTTCCTCTTGCGCTCCTGCGCGTCGAGGTCCTCGGAGAACACAGAAACGTCCAGGATGCGGAGCATGGGCGCGCCGAAATTGAACGAGAAACTGATCTCGACACGCTTCCTGTCGTTCATCATCATCTTGCCGGGCGTATGATCGTCGGGAAATTTCCTGGCGAAGCACACCCATCCGCCGGCGGCGCAATCCGGGGCCCTTCCCTCGCGCAAGTTATATTTCTCGATAATGACTTTGGTCAGCTCTTCGCAGCTCATGTTGGTCTTCATGGAATATTCTATATCATTGAGCGACCTGGTTTCCGGCGTGAACCTCAATGTGATGAACGAGCCGTCGTCCAGGGAGCAGCTTGCGCGGCCAGGTTCATAATCGACGCATTCGCGTTGCATGATACGCAACGCATCGGCCCGGCTCATTCCGGTTTCAAAGTCCCGGACCCGAAAAGCGACGCCGTCCGCAAGACAAAAAGACGGAAAGAAAACGGCGCATCCCCACGCCATGAACGCCAGTATCTTCAGCATAACGAAGTCTTTCAGCAGCCTGCCGTTTTTTCGTCAGCCTGTCAGCTAAACCGTCCGTCGTCAACGACGCTGCCGCCATGCCTCCTGGAGCCCGGTCATCGGCGTCGATCCACGCGGAACGACCGGCGGCGCTGCGTTTTTTCGCATCGCCTCGCCTGCTTCTCACTTTCCGCCGTCGGAGCCGCAACAGGCCTCGCGCGTGATCGTGATGTCGGCGCGGCCGGCGTTGTTGTCGTAGAAGGTCGTGAACTTCAGCCAGAGAAAGGCCGGCAGGAGATCGTTGACATATACATAAAGCCGGCCGCGCGCCGGCGCGGCGAAACGCGCGATGAAAGTGTTTTCGCCGGCCTGCATTGCGAGCAATTCCCGTCGCGCCCGATCCGCGCCGGGCGCCGCCGTATAGGGCTCGTCGAGCGCGAGGCGCTTGTCCACCTCGATCCGATCGCTCGCCGAAGTGAAAGGGCGCGGCAGGACGCCATTGATCGGCGTGAGCGGAAATTCCGCCGCCGCGCGTTCGCCGATCTGCGCGATGGGCGCGAACCAATCCGCCCGCCACCAGCGGCGGAACGGCAGGCCGGCGCGAAAGGCCCAGCCGCACGCCTTGAAGCCCGCCGGCGGCGCGTAAACAGTCTGGTCGGCGAACGGCTCGGTCTGCTTGATCTTGATCAGATAGGTGGCGCCGGAAATCACCTCCACGCCGGTGTCGAAACAGGGGCTGGCGGGCGTGAAGCCTCGAACGATCGTCGTCGCGCCGTCTTTCAGCGCCAGGCCCGGGCCGAGGCTGGCGGGGCGGCAGATCGCGCCGGCGGCGTTGAGCGCGTTGACGCTGGCGCGGCTGAAGAAGGTGGCCGCCGCCAGATAAATGGCGAACACCCCCAGCGCAAAGAAAACCCGTTGCGTGGCGAAATTCGCCAAACGGTTGACGATCCTCGACTTGCGGAAACGGCGGATCCAAGTCTCGCCGCCGGCGAACTCGCTTTCCGGAACCGCCTTTTGCCGGGAGAACCAGGCGTCATGGGCGTAATCGCGGATCCGGTCGCGCAGCGAGCCGCTTCGCAGGTAGAAGAACAGGATAAAGCCCAGATCGAGCGCGCCCCGGAGGGGATGGCGGGCGAGAAAGTCGAACCACGGCTTGACCACGGCCGGCATGATCGGCGCGACGGCGCCGAAGGTCGACCGCGCCATGGCGGCGAAGGAACCATCGAGATACTGAAGCATCCCACCGGCGGACGGGCTTGAACCGCCGTCCGAAACGCCGGAATTCAAGGCGGGCTGCGCCACGAACCAGAGCGTCGCAAAGACGAGGAGGAAATAAACAACCCGCCGCCGCCAGACGAGATCGCTGACGCGGCGCATGAATTTCTCGGGCGGAACCTCCAGCTTCAGCGCGTCGGTCAGGGCGTCGCGCGTTTCGGCGGCGGCGGCGGCAAGAGCATGCGCCTGTCTGGGCGAAACCGGACAATCCACCACGTCGCGGCTGGGCAGCAGGATTTTGATATGGCGCGGCAGCACCAGCGGCGCATAGCCGTCGCAGCCCGAAACGATGCGCTCGACCACCGAATGGTGGACGACGGGCGGGCCGCCGTCGGCCACGCCCGTTCCGATCTTGCGCGGGCTATAGCGGTAATAAACCGACAACCCGGCGCGCGAGTCATGCAGAGGCGCCGTCGGGGAGACCTGCTGGCGCCATTGATCGAGCGGGCCGGCGCGGAAATCCAGCCCCTGATCGCGCGCCTCCCCCGCCATCCACAGCAGCGGCGCAAAACTCGCCCGGCCGTCGGGATAGCCGCCGCCGACATCGGAATGGACGCCGGAAAACCACACCTCGCCGATGTCGGTCGCGGGCTGCCGGCAGGGATCGTGCTTCGGACGCGGGCTCTGGTCCATGCGCAGCGGATGGAAGGTCGTGCGCTCGTCGTCCAGCGACAAGGCGTGACGCGCCACCCGCACGCCGCAGGCGAGGCGGTGATTGCGGAAGGAGATCGGCCAGAGCGCGTAATCCACCGCCTTGCGCAATTCCTCGAACGGAACGCCGAACGCTTCGACCGTGTCGAACAGGCCCATGAAGGCGAGGGAAATCTGCTTGCGCTCCGGCTGCGCCCGGTCGCGCTGGGCAAGCGCCTCGGGATGAAGGGGAGCGCCGGCCAGCCGCCGCGAGAGCCGGACGAAGACATCGCGCAGGCGCCGCGCCGCCCAGACCAAGGGCGACATTTTCGACCACTCGAAAGGCGCGCTGTGCTCGCGATAGGCGCGCCAGGCGCCCATGACATTGCGATTCATTTCGGCATGGCTCACCGCGCGGCCGTCGGTCTCGGTCGGCGCCAAGCCCTGCGAAGCGATCATCGCCGCCAGCGTGCGGATGGTGAAACTGCCGCGGCTGAAGCCGAAGAGATAGACCTCCGCGCCCGCGTTCCAGTTCCAGCACAGGAACCGGTACAGCTTGCGCACGTTGGCGGGCACGCCGAAGCCCGTCGCCGCGTCGATCGTCGCGACGACCCAGATCTTGGACGTGCCGACGCCGGGAATGTAATGGGCCTCGATGTCCGGATCGGCGGCGTCGAGGGCCTGATAAAGCCGCCAGACGCTGGATTCCTGCTCGGTGAAGGCGTTGCCGGTGCCATCGGCGAAAAGGACGATTTTCTTCGTCATGACGCCTCCAAACCACTTGCGCGCCGCCATCCGCCCGGCCGCGCCTGAAATGACATTCGCGCGAGAATGCGCCTGAAATTCGCAGATGGCAAAGCGCCGTGCGCCGCAACTGCTCTCGGCCTGCCGGTTTCCCGGCGCGCCATCGTTGCGCGCGCGGCCTTCGCGGTATAGATGCTGGCGCTGG
The DNA here is from genome assembly GCA_021777915.1 of Pseudomonadota bacterium. Lineage (GTDB taxonomy): Bacteria > Pseudomonadota > Alphaproteobacteria > Rhizobiales > Beijerinckiaceae > Rhodoblastus. The sequence goes on from JAJYCZ010000118.1 coordinate 4,063, forward strand.
CGGGAAGAATGCGGACGTGGCGAAACCGGTAGACGCAGCAGACTTAAAATCTGCTTCTCTTTGAGAGTACGGGTTCGAGTCCCGTCGTCCGCACCACCTCCCATTCGGCGGAAGACCGTCCGAGCGTCAGGGCGCGTCGAGCCTGTCAGGCGATTCCCGGTCATGATCGCGCGCGAAAACCGCGATCGCCCGGGCGACGGCCGCCGACCATTGCGGATCGCCGGGCGGCGTCGCCGCCATGATGGCGAAAACGCCAAGTTTTTCCGGCAGAATCACGCTGTCGAAACCGTTGACGCCCTTGTGCGTCCGCAGGTCGGTCAGTTCGGCGCTTTCGGCGGCCGCCGCGCGGCAATGGCGCGCGTTATAGGCGTCGCGCCATTCGACATCCTCCTGGAACGGCATGGCGATGAAGCTCTTGCCCTTCCGGGAGAAAAACTGGTCGAGCAATTCCGCCGCGGGATCGGCCTCGTGGAGGCAGATGGACGCGCCGGCGAGATCGTCCAGCTTTTTCGCCGTCGAGTCTTTTTCGACCATGACGGCGATGGATTCGAAAAACGCCGCCGGGCCCGGCGCGACTTTTCCCGCGAGCCCGTTTCGCGCGATTTCCGTCGCGGTCAGGAACAGGACGTCGAAAGCGCCGGCGTCGAGCGGCTTGTCGTCCTCGGGCAAATCGAGCGTCTTGAATTCGAACCGCCCGTTCGGCCCCAACGCCGCGACGGCGACGGCGCGACAAAAATCCGGCAAGACTCCCGTCCAGCCGGACGGCGTCTCCCGCGCCAGACCCGGGCGCTCGAAAGCCGCGCAGGCCAGAACGCCGCGCGCCTCGATCGCGGCAAGGCGCGATTGCGCGCAGGCGGGCGCGGCTGCCAGGGCGGCGAGCGCGAAAACAGCGAGAATTCGCGGGAACATCCCAAAAAGCCCATTCAATTATAGCGCGGCAGGGTCGAGGGCAGGCTGTTGAAGCCGGGCGGCGGGGGCGCCTCGATGTGCTGGCGCCGGTCCTCCGGGACCACGCCGATCGCCTGGCAGGCGCCGCCGGGCGCGTCGCCATAATGGGGCAGTTTTTCGACCACGGCGTCGGGGATCATCGCCAGCGAAGCGGGCAGCGGCGGCCTGGTCCCTTCCAGGCGGCCGAGATCGAAGCCTGACAGCAGACTCCGCGACTCCGGCGCCGGGAGGTCGCGCGGCCCCAAAAATCTCTGGTGGAAGCCCGGCGGGCCATATTGGTTGAAGCCGGGAGAATCGCCGGCGGCCAGCGCTCGCGCCTCGTCGGGCAGGCTCGCCAGCGGCGCGCGGGCGAAAATGGCGTTGATGGTCTCGATGATCGCGTTGTGATCGCCTTCCGCGCTCGAAACCGCGTGCGCCCGAGCGTAAGGCGAGATCAGGATCAGCGGCACGCGGGCGCCGCGCGCCAGCGGCAGGCGGTCCGGCCCATAGGCCAGAATGCGCGGCGGCACATGGTCGTAATGGCCGTCAGATTCGTCATAGGCGATGATTATGGCGCTCTCGCTCCACAATTTTTCATCGCCCGCGATGGCGTTGATCACCCGCGCCGCCATGGCCTCGCTGATCTGGCGGTCGGAATAGCCGGGATGGTCGTCGTCGCCGGCCTTGGAGGCGCGGATCGCGGCGCTGTCGGAAGCGGCGAGCGGCGCCGGAAAATTCGGGTTCTGGATCGGCGGCGACAATCCGGCGATATTCTCGTAGCCGCCGCGAATATAGATGACGCCGCCCCCGGGCAGCCTGCCCTTGGCGATGTCCTCGAAAAAGTCGCCGAGGCTTTTGAGATTGATGTTCATCCGCGGATTATTGGCGATATAGCCGAAATATTGCGCGCCATTGTGATGGCTGACATAGCTCCGGTGGCTCGCCACGGGGCCCTTGTCGGTCGGTTCGCGGCCAAAACCCTCCTGATACCAGCGCCAGGCTGCCGGCGCCTCGCCGCTGCGGCTGAGAAAATCGAGATCCTGCCGAACGTCGGGGAGGTCGAAGATCTGGTTCAGGTCGGCCTCCGCGACCTTTTTCGCCGTCTCGCCGAGCAGGCTGAGCGGCAGGCTGGCGAAGGTCAGATTGGCCATGATGTTGGTCGAGCCGTAATATTCGCGACAGCCCGCCGGTTCGCGATTTTGCGCCGTGCGGTCGAACTGCGAGCCGTAAAATGGTTGCGCGTCGTTGAGCATGGGCGCCGGCCGGGTCGCGCCATCGGGAAAAGTCACGCCGCAGACCGGGGCGGCCGCGCGAAAATCCTGGCCTTTCGCGCCGTGCCCGACCCACTGGCTCTCGCCCGCCTGGCCAGCGATCATGGCCACGGCATTGGGCGAGGAAGGCCCATCCTCGGCGGCGAAAATATTGTCGAAGATCGTAAAATGCGACGCCCAGAGCCAGAAGAAGGGAATGGTCTCGCAATCGATATGCGACATCACCAGGCGCGCGAATTGGCGGCCTTTGGCCTCGCCCTCCGGCGTCCCGTGGGCATAGCGGTCATATTCGTCGGCGGAAAAACCGTCCATGCGGGCGACGCCATCCGGGCCGACATCGATCTTGCGCGCCAGACCCTTGTGCGAATGATCGGTGCTGTCGGCGAAAGTCGCGTTCTGGCGCGGCCCGATGAGGAAGGGCTGGACGCTGACGGCAAGGCCGAGGGTTTTGTCGAAATAAACTTGCGTGAATCCGGGAGTATTCGCCGCCGCCCGCGGCTTTCCGCCGTCGGAATAGAGGCCGTTCGCGCCGGGAAACGTGCCGAATTCATTGTCGAAGGACTGGTTTTCGTTGAAGATCACGAAAACGAATTTCACTTTTTTTTGCAGCGCGCGGATAAAGCGCGCCTGGGTCGCCGCGCCGTAAGCGAGATTTGCGTCGTCCTCGCGCGCGAAAGGCGCGACGTCCGGAGTCGGATCGGGCTGCTGGCGGACCAGGCTTTGCTTCCCCTGCCCGGCGAATTCGCCGCGCCAGACGTCGCCGGCCGGATCGGCGCGCGCCGGGGCCAGAAGCGCCGCCAGGGCCGCGCCGCAGGCCAGGATCTTCGTGAAGGCGATCGTCATGCGCTGCTCCCCGGCCGGTCATGATGACCAACTCAATAGGAAGCGTAGCTCTTCTCTTCAACAATTTTGCTGCCGGTGGCGAAATTGATCCGGCGCTTGAGCTCGGCGCGCAGGTCGTTGGTCTTGTATACGGCGCGCGCCAGGGCGACGAATTCAGGGCCGAAATCGCCGGTTCTTTCCTTGTCCCTGATCTCGTCCTCGATCCGCCAAAGCTCGCGATTGACCGCTTCGAGTTCGCCGCGCAGCCGCGCGATCCCGGCGTCGGGCGCGATCGCGCCGTCGAGCGCCTGGGTCAGGGAGTCATGTTCGCGCCGGATATTGGCGCGTTTGGCGGGGTCGTCGATGTGATCGAGCTTGATCTGGAGAATCGTGATCTTGTCGATCAATTCTCCGGCCGAGATTTCGGCGACAAGTTTCATTCGATCCGCCTCCGCTTCCGCCGCAAGCCATTTCCCAGTTTTAAGGCGTCCAGGATTGCCTGAAGCCTTTGGTCGAAACCGGCGCAACCCACCATGCCCCGGCGCCGACGGGATCAAAAACCGAAGGTCGGAATTTTCGGCAGCAGCTTGGACCGCCCGTCGATCACGAAATCACGGAATTTTCGCGCCGCATTGCTCATTTCGCGATCGGGGCGATGGAGCAGAAACCATTGCCGCACCAGCGGCAGGCCGGCGACCTGAAGCGTGGTCAAATGGCCGTCGGCGATTTCGGTCAGGCAGGTATGGGCGGATATGATCGCGATTCCGAGCCCGGCCATCACCGATTGCTTGATCGTCTCGTTGGTGCCCATCTCGACCACCTCGAACACCCGCCCGCCGCCGATGCGTTCGAGAAAGCGCTCCATCAGGATGCGCGTGCCCGACCCTTCCTCGCGGGCGAGGAAGCGCTCGCGCAGCAGGTCCTCGGCGAGAATGTCGGGATCGCCGGCGAGGGGATGGTCCGGCGGCGCGATCAGGACATAGGGATGGTCGCCGAGCGTGACCGCCTCGACCTCGATATGCGCCGGCGGGCGTCCCATGATGGTCAGATCGAATTCGTTGCGCTCCAGCCCCTGCGATATTTCGCCGCGGTTGCCGACGGCCAGCGTCACCCGCACCCCGGGCGAGGCGCGCTGAAATGCCGCGACGATCGAAGGGGCGAGATATTTCGCCGTGCTCTCCACCCCGAAGACGACCGAGCCCGAGGCGCCGGCCTTGAGCGCGGCGATCCGCTCCCCGACCCGCGCCGCCATCCGTTCGAAATCCTGCGCCAACCCAAGCAATTCCAGGCCGATTTCGGTCGGCGTGAACGGCCCTTCGTTTGAGCGGCGGAACAAAGGCGCGCCGATCAGCTCCTCCAGGGCCTTCAACTGGACGCTGATCGCGGGCGGAGTCACATGGAGAACAGCCGCCGCGCCGCTGACGGAGCCGCGCTCCACCGTGGCGGCGAGGACGCGCATTTGTTTCCGGGTGAGGGCCTTGAGATCGATCATTTAGATAAACTAACAGACCGTTCCATTTTTTTAAATTTCTTTTTGGTCATAAAGTCGTAAAGAGTCCCCCAGCCAGCGGACAACAGCTGGCGCGGAGGATGCCCATGACAAATTCCCAAACGCCGGCGGGTTCCGCCGCGGGCGAAAGCCTTGCCGCGTATCTCAAGACCTGGGCCGCCGCGGGCGAAGGGCGCGAGGGTCTCGCCAGGACGATCGCCGGACTGGCCGACGCGGGCGTCGCGCTTTCGCAGATCATCGCCGGGGGCTCCCTGAGCGGCGCGCTCGGCTCCGAGAGCGGCGGCCGAAGCACCGAAGGTCACAAACAGCGTCAGCTCGACGTCATCGCCGACCGGCTGATCGTCGACGCCCTGCGCAAGACGCCGACCGCTTATTACGCCTCCGAAGAGGAAGAGGCCATCCTCACTCTCGATCCCGCCGGCGAATTCGCCGTCGCCTGCGACCCGCTCGACGGCGCCTCGAACATCGACTGCGACATGCCGATCGCCACGATTTTCGGCGTCTTCCGCGCCACGCCCGGCGACGCCACCGCCTCCTTCTTCCGCAAGGGCGAGGAGCAGATCGCGGCCGGCTACGTGATCTACGGCGCGCAGACCGGCCTCCTGCTGACCCTTGGCGACGGCGTCGCGCAATTCGCCCTCGATCCCAAGAACCGCCAATTCATGCTGGTGTCGCGCAACGTCCACATCGCGCCGGCGACGCGCGAATACGCGATCAACGCGTCAAACTACCGCCACTGGCCGCAGCCGGTCCGCGCCTTCATCGATGATTGCGTCGAGGGCGAAAGCGGCCCGCATGGCAAGGATTTCAACATGCATTGGCTGGCCTGCACGGTCGCCGAGGCCCATCGCATTTTTTCGCGCGGGGGCGTCTTCCTGTACCCCGGCGACGACCGTCCGGGCTACCAGCAAGGCCGGCTGCATCTGCTCTATGAGGCCTTCCCGATCGCCATGCTGGTCGAGCAGGCGGGCGGCGCCGCCACCGACGGCCTGGACCGCATCCTCGCCAGGAAGCTGGAGAAAGTGCACCAGCGCACGTCGCTGATCTTCGGCTCGGCCGAGAAGGTCGAGCGCATCGCCAAATATTATTCCGACACCGAGATCAACCGCGCCGATTCCCCGCTGTTCGGCGAACGCGGCCTCTTCCACAACTGAGGACTGACAAGAATGTCCATCAAGCATCCCATCGTCTCCGTCATCGGCTCCTCGGGCGCGGGCACCAGCACCGTCAAATTCACCTTCGACCAGATCTTCCGCCGCGAAGGCATCACGGCGGCCTCGATCGAGGGCGACGCCTTCCATCGTTATGACCGCGCCGACATGAAGGCGGCGATGGCGAAGCATCAGGCCGAGGGCGACCACAGCTTCAGCCATTTCTCGGAGGAGGCCAACCTGCTCGCCGAGCTGGAAAATTCCTTCAAGACTTACGCCGAAACCGGCAAGTGCCTGTCGCGCACCTATGTCCATGACGCCGACGAGGCCGAGCGCCACGGCGTTCCTCCGGGCCGTTTCACCGACTGGCGCGAGATCGGCGAAGGCTCGGACGTCCTGTTCTATGAAGGCCTGCACGGCGCGGTGAAGACCGACAAGGTCAACATCGCCGGCCAGGCCGATCTCAAGATCGGCGTGGTGCCGGTGGTCAATCTCGAATGGATCCAGAAGATCCATCGCGACCGCTCGCAGCGCGGCTATTCGACCGAAGCGGTCACCGACACGATCCTGCGCCGCATGCACTCCTATGTCCATGTCATCTGCCCGCAGTTCACCCAGACCGACATCAACTTCCAGCGCGTTCCGGTGGTGGACACGTCCAACCCCTTCATCGCGCGCTGGATCCCGACCGCCGGCGAATCCCTGGTCGTGATCCGCTTCACCAACCCGCGCGGCATCGACTTCCCCTATCTGGTGTCGATGATCAACAACAGCTGGATGAGCCGCGCCAATTCCATCGTCATCCCCGGCGACAAGCTGGATCTGGCGATGCAACTCATCCTGACGCCGATGATCCTGCGCATTCACGAGCGCAGCCGTCGCGCCAAGTAATCCGGAAAACCACGCTTCAAGCGACCTCTCAAGACAAGGACACTTCGCGATGACCGATACTCTGGTTGCGGAACGCGCCTCGGCGGCAGGCCCCTCCTTCGCCGACCTGGCCAACGCCATCCGCGCGCTGGCGATGGACGCGGTGGAAAAGGCCAAGTCGGGACATCCCGGCATGCCCATGGGCATGGCCGATGTCGCCACCGTGCTGTTCACCCGCTTCATGAATCTCAATCCGGCGGATTCCGCCTGGCCCGACCGCGACCGTTTCGTGCTCTCGGCCGGCCACGGCTCGATGCTGCAATATGCGCTGCATTATCTGCTC
>JAJYCZ010000119.1 GCA_021777915.1 Pseudomonadota bacterium
GCCGCCCCGACGCACGAGGCGTTATTCTGACCGGCTATGGCAATATTTCTTCCGCTGTGATCGCTATCAAACTTGGAGCTTTCGATTATCTGGCCAAGCCTGCCGACGCTGATGAGGTTTTTCTCGCCTTGATGAACGGCGAAGCGGTGGCGGCGGGACCCGTGCCGCCCAATCCGATGTCCGCAGAACGGGTTCGGTGGGAACATATCCAGCGAATCTATGAACTTTGCGAGAGAAATGTCTCCGAGACCGCACGCCGCCTCAACATGCATCGGCGAACCTTGCAGCGCATCCTCGCCAAACGCGCGCCACGCTGACTTATTGGCGCTCGCGATCCGGGCGTTTCGACATTCATACTTTACGTTCACCGAGATAGCGCTCCCAGAGCGCCTGGCCGCCAAGGCCCTCGATCAGCGTCCTGTGCGCATCCCGCTCGCTCTCCGCCAAGTCCGAGGGCAAATCACTCGGACGGACCCGCATCAAATCCAATTCGGTCGCGCTGGCCGTAATTTTTTTATCTACCCGCAAAGTCAAGACCGTTTGCCGCCCCCCACATAGTTCGGTATAGACCTCGACCAGAATTTCGGCGTCGACCAATGCGCCATGTTTGACGCGGCGGCTGCGATCGACGCCAAATCTGTTGCAAAGAGCATCGAGCGAATTTGACTGCGCCGGAAATTTTTTTCGCGCCAGCGCCAAAGTGTCAACGATCGGATTTTTCTCCAAAGCGCCGCGGCCGACGCGTCGCAATTCGGCATTGATGAAACCTAGATCGAACTCCGCATTATGGGCAACGATTGGATCGTTACCGATGAACGAAATAAATTCATCAACAACATCTAAAAACCTTGGTTTATCTGATACCATTTCATTCGAAATTCCGTGAACCCTAAACGCAGAATCTGGTATATCACGTTCAGGATTGATATAATAATGAAAAATATTTTCTGACTTTACTCCGTTCAGCAGCTCCAATGCGGCAATTTCTACGATACGATCTCCGGCATGCGCCTCGAGGCCCGTCGTTTCCGTATCGATTACGATTTCACGTAACATTGTAAGGTCCATTTTGATGGTCTGGTTTGGCGAAGCAGAAATTTATTTATCGATTTGCGCGAGTGCGGCAATAACATTACGGATTTGTCGGCGCGCCGCTTCGAAGCCAAATTGCGTTTCGACAACAAATTGCGCGGACATTCTTTTTTTGGTATCCGGAGTCTGACGCTTTAAAATATTGAAAAATCTATCCTCATCCATCAAGCGACGGGACAAGACACGCTCACGCTGAACCTCTTTCGGCGCCGTGACGACAACGATGGCGTCAACGCGACGCCAGCTATCCGTTTCGAAAAGCAGCGGAACGTCAAGCACAGCGATTCTTGCGCCCTCACCTTTTGTATCGCGAACGAATTTGTTGCGTTCGCTCTCGACAATCGGATGAATCATTTCCTCCAACGCCGCCATGGCTTCCCGATCATCAAAGACCAGCGATCCCAGACGGCTGCGATCGATTTTGCCATCGACCACCGCCTCAGGAAAACGAGCCGCCAGGGCGGCCGGCGGTTCGCCAGCGTAAACTTGATGAACGCAACGGTCAGCGTCGAATACAGCAATTCCTAATTCCCGGAACATGGCAGCCGTTGTCGATTTTCCCATGCCGATGGAACCGGTCAGACCGAGAATGATCATGATTTAGGCCGCAGCAAGTCCTGTTCGACCAATCGGCGCAAATCCGGCGTCACCTCGGGCCGCATTCCGAACCATCGCTCAAAGGCCGGCGCCGCCTGATGAAGCAACATTCCCAGCCCCCCGACAATTCGCAAGCCACGATTTCGCGCCTCGCGCAGCAGATTGGTCTCCAGGGGAGCGTAGACGATGTCATAGACAATCGCTTCCGCCGACAGGCGCTCTAGTGAAATTTCGAGCGGCGGTTGCCCCACCATGCCAAGCGAAGTCGTATTCACAAGCAGGTTCGCTTCATCAAAGGACGTATGGCCCGGCTCCAAACGCCGGGGCTGAATCTTCCGGAAACCCCAGCCGCTTATTTCCTGGACCAAATGCTCCATTCGCTCAAGCGAACGATTCACGATCGTGATTTCCGGCACGCCGCGCCTGGCCAAAGCCGCAATCACCGCGCGCGCCGCTCCCCCGGCGCCGATGATCGCCGCATGTCCACAATTCTCGTCCCAGGCTGGCGCCTCCGAATCAATATTAGCCAAAAAACCTTCAATATCCGTATTGTCTCCGAGGCGTCTTCCGCTATCCAGCCAAACAGTGTTCACCGCTCTGGTTTTTCTGGCTTCTTCCGTCACTTCGTTGCAGTTCGCGAATGCGATTTCCTTATAAGGAATAGTTACATTTCCGCCGCAAAATCCTTCATTTTCAAAATTTTTTATGAAAAATTGTATCTTGTCTTTATCAACTGATCTTGCTAGGTATTCGCCTTTTATTTCATATTTTTTCAACCAAAAATTATGAATCATAGGCGATCTGCTGTGACTTATCGGAAAACCGACGACAAAAGCGCGTTTCATATCCACCTGCATTTCCAACGTTTTGACGTTTTGCGGTTCGGTCAGCCTTGCGCGATGAACTGCAATCGATGATCGCGATATAGATCCATGATCGCCGCCGCCGTTTCCTCGATCGAGCGGCGTGAAACATCGATCGTCGCCCACCCACGCTGCGCAAAAAGCCGACGCGACTGGTTCACTTCCTCAGCGACCGCGTCACGATCCACATAGGATGATTCCTGGCTCGCATTCAGGGACAAAAGCCTGTTTTGCCGAATCTGGACAATCCGGTCTGGGCTCGCGAACAAGCCGATGACGAGGGGTTTTCTGAGATTTTCGACGACCTCCGGAATGGGAACGCCGGGAACGAGGGGAACATTGGCGGTCTTTATTCCCTTGTTGGCGAGATAGATGCTCGTTGGCGTTTTGGACGTGCGGCTGACGCCGAGAAGGACGACATCGGCGTTTTCAAGATCGACGGCGCTCTGGCCGTCGTCATGCATCATCGTGTAGTTCAATGCGTCGATGCGCTTGAAATAGTCGGCGTTCAGGACATGTTGGGCGCCGGGCTTCGGGCTGGACGCAGGTCCGATATAGGACTGAAAAATTCCCAGCACCGGCGCCAGAACCGAAATCGCCGGCGCGCCGATCTCGGCGCAGGCCTGTTCCAACCGCGCGCCCAACTCCCCGTCGACCAAAGTGTAAAGGACGATGCCCGGCGACGAGCGAACCCCGGCGATCACCCGGTCCAACTGATCATGGTTCCGGATCAGGGGATAGATATGCTCGATCGACGCGACGCCCTGATATTGAGCCGCCGCCGCCCGACTGACGTTGATGAGGGTTTCCCCGGTCGAATCGGAGACCAGATGAAGGTGGAAATAGTTCCGGCTCACTGTGGCCAAGCTCCCCTTGTCTCCTCCACACCAAAGACTCACTTATCCCCTGATTTCGCCGATGGGCCTCCACGGCTGTGAATATCAACGCAAAAGTCGGACAGCCTCCGGCCGGCCTGGCGAGTGTGGGAGATTCGTCAGGAATTCTCAACACCCCATCAAATTGTATCTTTGATGGTCCTCGCGCCTTTGAAAATGGGAATTCCGGGGATAAGCAGGGCCCGTCATTCATGACGAGTCGGACAAATTGCTAAAATTATTGGTAAAAATTTCGTTAACGGGGTCCAAGCTTTGTCTGTCGCTTTTCGCAAAGCGCGCTGCCGAACGGGGATGCGTTGTGCGGCCTTTGGAATAACGCTATTCCCCTGTCTAAAATAAAAAAACAAGATTCAGATTCTCTCTTAAAGGGTTGGTCGGCGGTGCAGCAGAGCGGCAATCACAACCAATGCGCAAACAGCAAGCCGCTGCTTGCGGTCCTCGACGGGAAGAAAGCCAAAACCCGTCCGATCTGGCTCATGCGGCAGGCTGGCCGCTATCTGCCCGAATATCGACAGATCAGAGCCAAAGCGGATAATTTCATCGACTTCTGCTATTCGCCCGCCCTGGCTGCCGAAGCCACGCTTCAGCCGATCCGGAGATTTGGTTTCGACGCCGCCATTCTTTTCAGCGACATTCTCGTCGTGCCCGACGCCCTCGGACAAAAGGTGGTTTTCGAGACCGGAGAAGGTCCACGGCTGCAACCGCTCGTCGCCACGTTCGACATCGAAAAACTTCCGCCCTTGTCCCTGGATCGCCTGGCGCCCGTTTTCGAAACCATCGAGCGTGTGCGATCCGATCTGCCGAAGGAAACGGCCTTTCTCGGCTTTTGCGGCGCGCCATGGACCGTGGCGAGCTATATGATCGCGGGACGAGGCACACCGGATCAGGCGCCGGCCCGCCTTTTCGCCTATCGCAATCCCACCGGCTTCCAGCTTCTCATTGACAAGCTGGTCGACGCCTCGATCGACTATCTCTCCGCCCAGTTCCACGCGGGCGTCGACGCCGTGCAGATTTTCGATTCCTGGGCAGGCGTTCTTCCTGCCGGGGAATTCGAACGTTGGTCTCTCGAGCCCATAAGACAAATCATATCGGGCGTGCGACAACGGGCTCCCGCGGCGCGGATCATCGCCTTTCCCCGCGGCGCCGCGACCCGCTATGCCGATTTTTGCCAGATTTCAGGCGCCGACGCGCTTGGGCTCGATACCGCGATCGATCCACGCTGGGCCGCCGCCCATCTTGCTCCCGATATCGTCGTCCAAGGCCAGCTTGACCCATTGGCGCTTCTGGCCGGGGGAACAGCGCAAGCTTCCGCCGTCGATCAGATTTTGACGGCCTATCGCGACCGCCCGCATGTCTTCAATCTCGGACACGGCATCCTGCCGGAAACGCCCATCGACCATGTCGCGGCGCTGATCAAGCAGGTGCGATCCTTCGAGGCATAAGATGTATTTGTGGATCAAGGCGCTCCATGTCCTTGCCATCATCTCCTGGATGGCGGGCATGCTCTATCTGCCCCGGCTCTTCGTCTATCATGCCGACGCCGCGCCCGAATCGGATAAGTCCGAAACATTCAAGATCATGGAAAGGCGGTTGCTTTTCGGGATTATGACGCCGGCGATGGTCACCGCCTGGCTCACCGGCCTGTTTCTCGCCACAGAAGCCGGATTTTTCCGATCGCCATGGTTTCACGCCAAGCTTCTGTTCGTCAGCCTGATGACAATCTCTCATTTCATGTTGGCGAAATACCGCCGCGATTTCAGTTTGGACCAAAATGCCCATCAAAGCAGATTTTATCGCGTCATCAATGAAGTCCCGACGCTTCTGATGATCTTCATTGTCATTCTGGTGATCGTGAAACCCTTTGGTTGAGCAAACTGGCGTCACCGCGGACTCTGGCCTATCTCTGAAGGGAACCGGAGATTCGTATGGACGCGTCCAATCCCTTGCTGACGGAATGGCGGACGCCATTCGGTCTTCCTCCTTTTTCCGCCATAGGACCCGATCACTATCGTCAGGCTTTCGACGTCGCCTTCCGCGAACATGAAGCGGAAATCGCCACAATCGCCGATAATCCAGCGCCGCCGACATTCGAAAACACCATCGATGCTCTGGAACTGGCCGGCGAGACCCTGACCCGCGTCGGCGGCGTGTTCTGGAATCTCGCCGGAACCGATTCCACTGAGCATCTGCGCGCTATCGAAAGGGACATTTCGCCCGTTCTCGCCCGGCATTTTGCTGCGATTTCCCTCAATGAGCCTTTGTTTTTGCGCGTGGCCGCCCTTTACGAAAATCGCGACAAGCTGGCGCTGAGCGGCGAACAGAAGCGGCTGCTCGACTTGACCTACAAGAATTTTCTGCGCTCGGGGGCGCAGCTTTTGGGCGCGGACCGCGCGCTTTTCGCGGAGATGGCGGAGCAACTGGCCGAACTGGAAATGAAATTCGCGCAAAATGTCCTCGCCGATGAAGAAAGTTATGTCATGGCGCTGGAAGAAGCCGATCTTGCCGGCCTGTCCGACGCAGCTAAAGCGAGCGCCGCCCAGACCGCGAAGGACCGCAACGTCGTGGGCCCCTTCGCCTTGACTTTGTCGCGCTCGAGCGTCGAGCCTTTTCTGAGCTATGGCGAGAGACGCGACCTGCGCGAGGAATTGTTCAACGCCTGGATTGCCCGGGGCGCGCATGACGGCGAGACCGACAACCGTTGCATCGTTTCAGAGATTCTCGAGCTTCGCCGTCGCCGTGCGCAGCTCCTGGGATACAAGACTTACGCCGATTACAAGCTGGAGCCGACCATGGCGGGCGCGCCGGCCGCTGCGCTCGACCTGCTGGACAAAGTCTGGGTCCCCGCCCGCGCCCAGGCCGGCGAAGAATGCGTGGCGCTGCAAAAGCTCGCCGACGGCGAGGGCGCCAACTTCAGGATCGCGGCGCATGACTGGCGATTTTACGCGGAAGAGCTGCGGTTTCGCGATTATGACCTGGACCAGAGCGCGCTCTCGGCCTTCTTTCAACTCGAAAATATGATCGCAGCGGCCTTTTATTGCGCGGAGCGTCTGTTCGGACTGCGCTTTGTGGCGAGGCCGGATTTACCGGCCTATCATCCGGATGTTCGCGTCTTCGAAGTTCTGGATCGCGATGACCGCCATCTGGCGATTTTCTTGGGTGATTATTACGCCCGGACGGGCAAGCGATCCGGCGCATGGATGTCGAATTTTCGCGGTCAGCGGAAATTGGGCGGCGAAATGCGGCCGATCGTCGTCAACGTCATGAATTTCTCCAAGCCGTCGCCGAACAGCCCTGCCTTGCTCTCGCTGTCGGAGGTGACCACCTTGTTCCATGAATTCGGCCATGCCCTTCATGGAATGCTGTCTGATGTGGTTTATCCGTCGATGAGCGGGACGGCGACGCCCACCGATTTCGTCGAATTGCCTTCCCAGCTCTTTGAACATTGGGCGTTGCGCCCGGAAATCCTGCAAAAATTCGCACGGCATCATGAAACTGGCGCGTCCATTCCCCAGGATATAATCGACCGTGTGATCGCGGCGCGCACTTTCAACCAGGGTTTCGCCACCGTCGAATATTGTGCTTCGGTTTATGTGGATTTCCTCCTCCATTTCCGGCCCGATGCGCCTCATGACGTGGTCTGCGCTGAAAAGGAAATCCTGGGCGACATCGGCATGCCGCCGGAAATCGTCATGCGCCACCGCAGCCCGCATTTCTCTCATATTTTTGCCGGCGAAGGCTATGCCGCAGGATATTACAGCTATTTATGGTCCGAGGCTCTCGACGCTGACGGATTTGCCGCTTTCGAGGAGGCAGGCGATATATTCGATCCCGCGGTCGCCAAACGCCTGCACGATTTTGTCTATTCCGCTGGCAACCAGCGCGATCCCAATGAGGCTTACCGTCTGTTCAGGGGCCGAAAGCCGGAATTCGACGCGCTGCTGCGAAAGAAGGGCTTGGCGCACGCGCAGGCATAAGCATATTGCGCTGCGGAAACAGGATAGGCGACCAGACAGTCCTTGCTTGCAAACGCCGCGGTTGCGCCGGATCAGGAGCCACGAATGACGCAGACTGCGCAAACGATCCCGATGGATGAGTTTTTCGAGCTCGGCCGGCAGGCGGTCGGCGCCATCGAAGCCCTTTACCAAGAGGCTGTCGCAAGCGTTCGCGCGAAAGTCAGCGAAAACGGCAAATTGTCCAACGCCGCGATCGAGCGGGAGCAACATGCCGCGCATGGCCTCGCCTGGTTCGCCACCTATGTCGAATCCGTGCGAGAAGCTCTGGCCTATGCCGAGCGCATGCGGGCCGAGGGGCGTTACGGCGAAACCGAGGACCTGCTGACCCGGATCGGCCTCGGCGAATATCTCGCCCAGATTTTCGGCGGCATCTCGATGAGCCAGGGCGAAATCGTTCGTCTTGGCGATTTCGGCTTGAGCCCGGAAACGGTTGCGCTCAAGCGATCAAAAGCGATCGAAAGCTTGATCGCTACTGGAAATACAGCGCCGAATCGGGCGAGGCTGGTGGATCTCATCGATCACGCCGCGGCTTCGGCAACCGTCGGTTCACCGGGTCTCGATGAGACGTTGGAGGCGATTCGGGAGGAAATTCGTAAATATGCGGAAGCCGAAGTCGTTCCCCACGCTCACGAATGGCATTTGAAAAACGCCTATATTCCCTTGGCGATCGTCAAGGGGCTTTCGGATCTCGGCGTTTTCGGCCTGACCATCCCGGAAGAATATGGCGGCATGGGGCTCGGAAAGGTCGCCATGTGCGTGGTGACCGAAGAGCTTTCGCGGGCCTATATCGGCGTCGGCTCGCTCGGCACGCGCTCGGAAATCGCCGGTGAACTGATCCTTGGCGGCGGCACGCCCGAGCAAAAGGAAAAATATCTGCCGAAAATCGCGTCGGGCGAAATCCTGCCGACCGCGGTCTTCACCGAGCCCAACACCGGCTCCGACCTCGCGTCATTGCGCACGCGCGCGGCGCGGGAGGGCGACAAATATGTCGTCAATGGCAATAAGACCTGGATCACCCATCCGGTCCGCGCCGATCTGATGACGGTTCTGACCCGCACCAATCCCAACGAGCCGGGCTACAAGGGCCTGTCGATGCTGCTGGCGGAGAAGCCGCGCGGCGACGACGCCAATCCATTCCCGGCCAAAGGCCTGTCCGGCGGCGAGATCGAGGTGCTCGGCTATCGCGGGATGAAGGAATATGAGATCGCCTTCGACGGCTTCGAGGTTCCGGCCGAAAATCTGCTCGGCGGCGTCGAAGGCCAGGGCTTCAAGCAGTTGATGCAAACTTTCGAAGCCGCCCGTATCCAGACGGCGGCGCGCGCAGTCGGCGTCGCGCAATGCGCCATGGAACTGGGGCTGCGTTACGCCAAGGAGCGCATCCAGTTCGGCAAGGCGCTGATTCATTTCCCCCGCGTCGCCGACAAGATCGCGATGATGGCAGTCGAAATCCATATCGCGCGCCAGATCACTTATTTCGCGGCGCGGGCCAAGGATGAGGGCAAGCGCTGCGATCTCGAGGCGGGCCAGGCCAAGCTGCTTGGCGCGCGCGTCGCCTGGGCGGCAGCGGACAATGCGCTGCAAATCCATGGCGGCAACGGCTTCGCGCTGGAATATCCCATTTCGCGTGTCCTTTGCGACGCGCGCATTCTCAATATTTTCGAGGGCGCGGCGGAAATTCAGGCCCAGGTCATCGCACGTCGGCTCCTGGAAGCTTGAGTTCAGTCAGACGCCGGATCGGATCGGCGATCCGGCGTGGCGTCATCGGCGTCGATTTCGCGATAGAGTTTTGACGCATCCGAGAACGCCCCTCGCCGCTCAGAAAATCCGAGCACTTCCAGAACGCGGACGCGATGCGGGAGGGCGATTGTAACGATATCGCCGATTGAGACGGGTTTTGCCGCCTGCTGGGCCCGCAAGCCGTTGATCCGCACAAAGCCGCTAGCGGCCAGTTCCGCCGCCGCCGTCCGCGTCCGCACGACGCGGGCGTGCCAAAGCCATTTATCGAGTCTTTGGCGAGACGCCGCCGACTTCTTCGCCAGACCGGTCATCATCGCCGCGCTTTGTTCAGCAGTGTCTTGGCTTGATCGCGGAGCCAGCGCCGGAAGCGTTCGCGGCGTATGGCGCCGCGCAAGGCGGCGCTCAAGCCCGGACGGCAAGCGAGCAGGATGTCCACGAAGGGCTCACGATCGCGCCAGAGATGATCGATCATCGAGTGATCTGGAATCGCGCAGGAATCGATCCGGCTCAATCCTGAATCATCGAGAAGAGCGTCCGTCATGTGCAAGGTCAAAAGCACGCCGGGCGAAAAGGCGGAAAATTCCTCGTCATAGGCCGTCTTCCAGAAATAGGCCCGGTCGCCGTCGCGCAGCAATATATTGCTGGCGATGACGCGTTCTGCGCACGCCATCCAAAAGATTTGGCATCGTCCCTCATGCGCCATGCCTCGCAGCATCGCGCGCGCGAAGACGGCGCGTTCAGGCCGCGCGAGCAGGGCGCCTCCATTCTTACCTTTCCACCCTTTGGCTTCGAGGGCGAGGAAGGACTCTATGTGCTGGTTCAACGCCTCGCCGGCTTCCGCGACCCCGAAAGAAATGTCGCCCTTTTCTTGAAGCCGTCGTGAAAGGCGCCGCAGCTCTTTTCCTTTCTTGGGTGAAAGGGCGCCTGCCGCCAGCCGATCAGCCTCGGTCGCGTCGAGCGCGGCGCGCCGATATTCCGCAACTTGAGCGACATCGAGGCCAACTCTCGCGGCGAAGGACGTGACCAGCGAAAACAAGGGTCCCCGGCTCGGGACCATGGTGAGCGAAAGAATGGGAGCCGCGCCCCCCTCCGCGCTCAGATGGCTCACGATAGCGTCCAGGCAAGCGGCGGCTTCCACCCGGTCGAGCAATGGCGCGCCGTGGCAACAATATTCGTGTCGCCAGGTTTCGTACGGTTCTTTCGGCGCTGCCGGCGTAATGACAGGCCATAGCGCCATGAGGCGCTCGCTCTCCCCGGTCGCCGCTTTTCTCCACGCCAGAAGGAAACGCAAATTCCGGGGACGCCGCGCATGTTGAAGAAAGGGCAACGCAAATTCCGGCTGCCAAAAGACGTTGCGCTCGAGCGCGCGACCGGCGAGGTCGCTCCACTCGGCGGCATGCCGGCGCAAAATTTCGAATCCGATCATCTCTACGCGAAGCGGATTTGACGCCGCCGCCGGGGTGATCGGATCGGCCAGAGCGTCTTCCCCGGCCCACGCTGGATCAGCGAGCAGACCGTCGAGCCGCGTCGTTCGCCAGGCTGCTTCGCGTTCGAAAAACTGTGTCACTCCTGGTCTGCCCCGGTTCGCGGAGGCGCCCCAAAACGGAACCGCTGGACCGTTATGGGGCGATTCT
>JAJYCZ010000120.1 GCA_021777915.1 Pseudomonadota bacterium
GCGCCCGACCATATCGACCCGGACCTGGTGCGCGCATTCTTGAGCGCGCGCGCCGGCGTCGCGGGGCTGCACGACCTTCACGTCTGGCCGATGAGCACGACCGAAATCGCGCTCACCTGCCATCTGGTCATGCCGGGCGGCCATCCCGGCGACTGTTTTCTGCACGACCTCGCCGCCGATCTGGCGCGGGAATTCCGCATCAACCACGCCACGGTACAGATCGAGATCGACCCGGACCGCGCCTGCGCCCTTGCGCCAGACGACGTGGTCTGACTTTATTTGGTCGAGCAGGTGTTCAGGCCGAGCAGCGTATAGGCCGGACAGAAGCGCAGGAGGCCGGTGAGCAGCGGGACCACGCCGATCCAGCCCCACGGCGTTTTCGGGCCGACGAAAACCAGAGCGATAAGGACGAGGCCGACGACGATGCGCAGGATGCGGTCGATCGTTCCGACATTGGCGGTCATGGAAATCTCCTGGAGTCGAGAAAGAGAAGCGACGTTGCGGACGTCGGAGACAAACTCGGGAGATTTTACGAAAAAGTCGGTGACCTAGATCACACAGGCGAGATCGGCGAGGCCCGCCCGGTCGGTCAGGCTTATTTTTCCGCGCGCCAGCCGCAGCAGGCCGGCGCGCTGGAATTCTGCGAGCTGGCGGCTCACCACTTCCCGCGCCGCGCCGATGTCCTCCGCGAGTTCCTGATGGGTCGCCGTCAGTTCGCCCTCGACATCGGCGCGGGCGAGCAGGGCGGCGGCGAGCCGCGCGTCCACCCGCAGGAAGGCGATCATCTCGATCAGCCGGGTCATTTCCGCCAGCCGCGCGCCGAAACGCTCGAAGACGAAGCGCGCGAAATCCGGCGATTCGCGCAGAAGGCGCTCGAACAGGGGCGGAGGAACGAGAACGAAGCGCAGGTCGGTCTCGGCGGCGCCCTCGGCGCTATAGTCCAGCCCGCCCATCAGGCAGAGGGTGGTCTGGACGCAGGTCTGGCCCGGCGCCACCCGATACAACAGCAGGCGGCGGCCGTTTTCCGCCGTCACGCCGACGCGAACCCGGCCTTCGAGCAGCAGCAGAAAGCCCTGGCAGGCCGCGCCCGGCGCGAAAAGCTCCTTTCCGCGTTCGACCCGTCCTTCGGGCAAGCGCGCCAGGGTTTTCCGCGCCATGTCGTCGAGCCGGGCGAGCGGCGTGAAATCGTCAAGCCAGGACAAGGCTCGTTCCTGTGTCAGCCGCCGCCCTCCTCGTCGTTCCGGAAACGCGCCCGCATCGCCGAACCGCAACAGGAAATTTCGGAGCGCGCCGCCTGAACCGGCGGGCAGGGCGCGTCGCCATAGGAGCAGAAGACGCAGCAATCGCCGTCCTTCGGTTTGAGCAGAGCGCCGCAGCTTTTGCATTCATAGAAATGAACGCAGGCGTCGGTCGGCATGTCCTCGCGCGACTGGTGGCCGCAATGGGGGCAGGTGAGCGTGGAGGTCAGAATCATCCCGTTCCTCCTTCAATGTCGCCAGGCGGGGGCGTTGGCGACGAGGAAATCGCGCAGGGCCTGGACCCGCGCGACCGATTTCATCTCTTCCGGATAGGTCAGCCAGCAGTCGAACGCCGGCATGTCCAGGTCGAGATCGATCCGGGTGAGCGAAGAATCCTCGGCCACGGCATAATCCGGCAGTACGCCGACGCCAGCGCCCTTTTCCACCGCGCGCGCCATGGCGAAGAGATTGTTGATCGATAGAACGGGTTTACGGGGATTTCTGGCTTCGCGGCCCGCGGTGAGCAGGATGTTGAGATTGCGCAGATAATTCGGCCCGGTCACGCTGAAGGCGACGAGGCGATGGGCGTCGAGGTCCTCGACGCGGCGCGGCGTCCCGAATTGCCGGCGATAGGCGCGCGCGGCGAAAGCCGAATAATGAAGCGTGAACAGGCGCCGGCGAATGAGATCGCCCTGCTTGGGCTCCCACAGCCGCAAGGCGACATCGGCTTCGCGCATCGAAAGATCGAGCTCGTCGTCGGTCAGGATCACCTCAAGCTCGATATCGGGATAAAGCTCGCGGAACTCGGCGAGACGGGGCGTCAGCCAGATCGTGCCGAAGCCGGTGTTGGCGGTGACCTTGAGCAGGCCGTGCGGCTTGTCGCGGGCGTCCGACAGGCGCACCCGCGCGCTTTCGAGCTTGCCGAAGACTTCCTGCACCGTGCGAAACAGGATTTCTCCCTGCTCGGTGAGCAGCAGCCCGCGCGCATGACGGTGGAACAGAGGCGTCTTGAGGTCGTGCTCCAGCGCGGCGATCTGGCGGCTGACCGCCGACTGGCTCAGATGCAGCGTCTCGCCGGCATGGGTGAAGGAGCCGGCGGCGGCGACGGCGTGAAAAACCCGCAGCTTGTCCCAGTCCATTCCAGCCCCGTTGCTTTTTCCGCCTATCTATACGGGAAAATTCGCAAAAAACCTCGCTAATTCCATTTCCGATCCCCAAATCCATCGCCAGCCCCGGAGGCGCGTCATGCTGTTCTCGCGAAAGAAGCTGGAAATCCCCACCCCGGCCGAGGCCTTGCCCGGCCGTTCCGATCCGATCCCGACCGCCGCGACCCATTTCGTCAATGGCCGCAAGCTGACGCCACCCTATCCGCCCGGCCTGGAGCGCATCCTGTTCGGCATGGGCTGTTTCTGGGGCGCGGAGCGGAAATTCTGGCAGGCGGGCGAGGGGGTTCACGTCACCGCGGTCGGCTATGCCGGCGGCTCGACCCGGAATCCGACCTATGAGGAGGTCTGTTCTGGCCTTACCGGCCATGCGGAAGTGGTCCAGATCGTCTACGATCCGGAAAAAATCGAATTGGCGCGGCTGCTCGCCCTGTTCTGGGAATCGCACGACCCCACCCAGGGCATGCGCCAGGGCAACGACGTCGGCACGCAATATCGTTCCGCGATCTATACGACCGGCAACGGCCAGCGGAAGGCCGCGGAAATCTCGAAAGACCTCTACCAGCGGGCGCTTGCCGCCCATGGCCTCGGCGCGATCACCACCGAGATCGGCCCGGCGGGCGTCTTTTATTTTGCCGAAGCCTATCATCAGCAATATCTTGCCAGGAATCCGGGAGGCTATTGCGGCCTGGGCGGAAGTGGCGTCGCCTGCCCGGTCGGCGTCCTCTGACAAAAGGCGACGGGGCGGGAGAAGCGGGGCATGGGCCTGAGGCAAAGAATCGAACTCCTGGTCCAGCGCGTGCTTTTCGCCAGCCGATGGCTGCTGGCGCCCTTTTATGTCGCCTTGGCCTTCTGCGTGTTCGTCCTCATGCTCAAGGCCGGACAGCATATTCTCCATCTCGTCCGTGACGCCGTTTCCTCCAGCGAATCCTCGGTGGTGCTCGACACGCTCAGCCTGATCGACCTGACGCTGACCTCGTCGCTGGTGGTGCTGGTGATCTTTTCTGGCTTCGAGAACTTCGTGTCGCAGGTCGCCGACGACAGCGACCCCAGCCGGCCGGCCTGGCTGACCAAGATCGACTTCGGCGGGCTGAAGCTCAAACTCATGTCCTCGATCGTCGCCATTTCGGCGATCCAGACCCTGCGCGTCTTCATGGACCTCGCCAATCAGAGCGAGCGCAATGTCGCCTGGACCGTCGGCATCCATCTGACCTTCGTCCTGTCGGCGGTGCTGCTGGCGCTGACCGACCGCATTTCCGCTCGCGCCAGCGTCAAAACGGACGATGGCGAGCATTGAAACTTGCGTGTAATGAAGGCGGCTGAGCCTCCGTTGTTCAAGGAATAGACATGTCCGACCTGAAAAGATTGAAACCCGGCAAGCGCATGAGCCAGGGCGTGATTCGCGGCGATCTGGTCTATCTCGCCGGCCAGGTTGCCGAAAAGGCCGCCGGCCGCTCGGTGCGCGAACAGACGGTCGAAGTTCTCGGCCAGATCGACGCCCTGCTCGCCGAGGCCGGCACGGACAAGACGAAAATCATGATGGCGACGATCTATCTTTCGGACATCGCGACTTTTTCCGAAATGAATTCGGTCTGGGACACATGGGTGGTCGAAGGCGCAACCCCCGCCCGCGCCACGGTTCAGGCAAAGCTGGTGGCCCCGGAATACAAGGTCGAAATCGCGGTGGTCGCGGCGATCTGATCGTTGCCCCCGACCGCGTCGCGAGCGCCCTCGCATCCGCTACGCGTTCGCTCCTGGCGCAACGTACGAAAAAGCGGATGCCGGTTTTTCGCTTGCGCGGATCTTCGGTTGGCAAAAACGCTGCAAAAAAACACAAGGCTCCAGAGCCGATTGCGATTCGCCCGACTCGCAGTCAGCTCTCTGAAATCGTTTCGTGAGAAGGGCTCGCCGCCCTCTAACGACGGGCGTTTGTTTGGCGAAAAACGAATTGTCGAACCGCTGGTTGAATCCGCGCCGCGAAGATTTCCGACCATTCGCTTCATCACCATGGGAAAGGAATCGATTTTAATAGCGGCCAGTTTTCCGCCGCGCCGCCGCGCAAATTCACCGCGCTATGGCCGACTATTCCCCGCCGTATACGCCCATAGCGGCCCACGAGCCGGAGCAATGACATGATTGTGATCTCGATGCGCGCGATCCGCGAGGCGGCGCAGGCAATGAGAGCCATCCAAGCTCGAAAATACGCTGCTATAAGCAGTCGAACGGAAGAAGTGGCGTCGAACAGCTGAGCAACCAATCGCCTTGGGCGCCAAACGACGCCAATCGATTTTCAGGTTCGTTTCAGGTTTCTTTCAGGTTATTTTCATGTGTAGCCGGTAAAAAGGGCGAGGCAATACGCGAACGCGCCACCAAACCGAGCTCCGAGCTCGACCTTCATTATAAGAAGCGCGCAACATAATCGTCACAAGAATGTGAGATTAATTGTGACAACAGGGAGTCCACCATGTCGAACGGTGTCGTGATGAATAACGAGGCGTTGCGAAGTACGCGCACAAGCCACAGGGCCGAGCCCATGCGGGCCGGCAGGCTGCTCGAGGACGTCAAGTCAGCCAAGGCGGCCTATAGCGTCAGACGCGTCGATCTTTCAGATGTGTCGGCGCTGATCGGCGACGAACCTCCTTCCGCGGGCGACCTGGTGCTGGCGCGGGTCACCCGCCTTGGCCAGCATCAGCATTTGGAACTGAACAACGGGCGTCGCTGCAGATTGTGGAAGGGTGACGAAATCGTGGTGGCCTATGGCGAGCGCTATGCCCCCGACCAATTCGAAGCCGTGGTGCCCGACGACCTTTCTCCATGCCAACTGGTCGCCGGCGGCGGAATTGCGGCCCGCGTGCTCAGCCGCCATAGCGGCGTCAAGCCCGCGACCGATATCGAACCGATCGGGCTGCTGGCGAACGCCCAGGGCGTCATCAACGTCAAGTCCGCCGCGCTGGGCCCGGCGCCGATTCTCCGGCCGCCGCTGACCATCGCCGTCGTCGGCGCCAGCATGAACGCAGGCAAGACCACCACCGCCGCGAACCTGATCGTCGGGCTGCGCCGTCTCGGCCATCTGGTCGGCGCCGCGAAGATCACGGGAACGGGCTCCGGGGGAGACCCCTGGCTGCTGACCGACGCCGGCGCCTCTACGGTGCTCGATTTCACCGACGCCGGCTACGCGACCACCGCAGGGCTTCCGGCCAAAGCGCTCGAGCACATTATGACCCTCCTGTCCGGACATGTCGCGTCGAGAGGCGTCCACTGCCTTGTGCTGGAGATAGCCGACGGGCTCCTGCAGAAGGAGACGGCGATGCTCCTCGAGTCGCCGCGATTCGCCAAAATGGTCGATGCCGTGCTGTTCGCCGCTTCGACTTCAATGAGCGCGATCGCGGGAGTCGACTGGTTGCGTCGGCGCAACCTGACCGTCGCCAGCGTTAGCGGGGTGATGACCGCATCGCCGCTGGCCATGCGGGAGGCGGCAGGCGCGCTCGACGTTCCGGTGCTCACGATCGAGGACTTGGCGACCGCGGACGTGGTCCGCGGCCTGTTCCCGACCATCAAGCATCTGCCGCGCCAATTCGCCTGATGACTGGCCGAAACAGTCAGTCGCCGGCGCAGGCGGGCAATGACCCATTCGTCCTGGGAGGAGATTTGCCCTGCCTGCTCGGCGTTCCGAGAGAGCCGAACGCCGCCACGCGCATTGCCGTGGCGGTGCACGGAATCAGCCGCAATGCGCGGGAGCACTTCGGCGCCTTCGCGCCACTCGCGGAACTGAAAGAGTGGGTGCTGCTCGCCCCTTTGTTCGACGCGGAATCGTTTCCCGATTATCAGCGCCTGGGCAGACCCGGCAAAGGCCGCCGCGCCGACTTGTCGCTGATCGAGGCGCTGTCGCTTCTGCGGTTGCGGTTTGGCTTGCCGGAACATCCGATCTATCTGTTCGGGCACTCGGGCGGGGCCCAGTTCGCTCACCGGTTCGCCATGGCGCATCCCGCCCGAGTTGCAAGATACGCCATCAGCGCGCCCGGGTGGTACACATTCCCCGACGAATCGCTGGATTATCCCTACGGGCTGGCGCGCGCGCCGGAATCGTTCGCAACGCTGCGGACCGACGATTTCCTCAAGATCCCGGGGGTGGTTTTCGTTGGCTGCGGCGATAACCGGAATGGCCGCACCTTGCGGCGAAACCCGATGGTGGACGCCAACCAGGGAGAGCACCGTCTCGAGCGCGCCGCGCGTTGGATCGGCGCGATGAACGCAAAGGCCCGCGCAATGGGACTTGCCGAGCCAGTGACGCTCCAGCGATTGGAGGACGCCGCCCATAGTTTCAGCGGGTTGGTCCGGCGTGGTCGCCTGCACGAGCGCGCTTGGCGATTTCTAACAGATTCCAAGGAGATAGAGGCATGACGAGCGTGCCTGCCGGCGCGAATCGGGCCGCGCCGTCTTTGCCCCGCGCCGTCAAACTGCTGAATGCGGCAAGATTTTCGCGCAGCATCGCCCAGGGCGCGCTGGCTGCGGATTTCATTTTATATCTTCGCTCCCTCCACTGGTCGGGAAGCGAGATCGGGACGGTGCTGGCGTTGGCGCTCGTCTTTTCAGTCTCCATGACATTAGCGGGGGGCATTCCAAGCGACCGATATGGTCGCAAGCCCTTCATTCTCGCCTATGACGGTCTCTATGTGCTGGCGTGCTTAGCCGCGATTGTCAGCAGGTCGCACCTGGCGCTGGCCGGCGCCGCGATCGTGGCTGGGTTCGGACGCGGCGCGAACGGGGTGGCGGGACCGTTCGGCGACATAGAAAAAGCGTGGATAACGCAGAGCGCGGATGCGAGGACCTGGACGCATGCGCTGAATTTGAACTCGACTTTGGGTTTTCTGGGAATGGCGATTGGGTGCGCGTCAGCCGCCCTCCCCAGCCTCGTTCCG
This sequence comes from Pseudomonadota bacterium, assembly GCA_021777915.1. GTDB lineage: Bacteria > Pseudomonadota > Alphaproteobacteria > Rhizobiales > Beijerinckiaceae > Rhodoblastus. The sequence continues at coordinate 7,321 of JAJYCZ010000120.1, forward strand.
CGAGGCGCGGAGGGAGGGCTCGATTACCAGATCATCTTCCCGGTCGCCCTGACGGCGGGATTATTCTCTTTTTGTTGCGCGGCCGTTGCGGAAGACCGACACGCCAGGATCATCGACGCCGTCCCCGGTCAGGACGAGCGGGAGGTGCGGCAGTTCGAAAACCGGAATCTGCGCCGACTGAGTCTGGTCAACATGCTCGATGGCATGGGCATCGGACTGGTAGGGCCGCTGACCTCGTACTGGTTCGCGGCGAAATTTGGCGTTGGGCCCGGCCATATCGGACCGATGATGGCGGCGGGGTTTTTGCTGGCCGCGGCGGCGGCGCAGCTCTCCGCGGCGCTCACCAGACGCTTTGGCCTGATCCCGGTCATCGTCGGCCAGCGCGGCGCCGCCATCCTGGCGCTCCTGGCTTTGCCGCTCTCCACAAGCTTGGGCGCGGCGATCACGGCCTATCTCCTGTTCAACACATTGAACCGGGCGAGCAACGGCCCGCGGGCGGCGATGACCGCCAATCTTGTGCGCAACCAACGCCGCGGCGTCGCCGGGATGATTTCCTCGGTTTCGCGACAAATTCCGCGGTCGCTTGGACCTGTCATGGCGGGACTGATGTACGATAGCGGCTTTTTCGCCGCGCCCTTCGCGGTTGGAGCGATTTTCCATGCCGGCTACCTGTACCTTTACTATTGGCACTTTGGCGAACAGGATCCGTTGCGCGCGGAGCGGACTATGATGGCGCCGCAAACGCATGGAGCGGAAAGAATTGAGATGACGACCTGATCTCGATGACTCTGGGAGAAAAAAATCTTACGCGCGGAAGCTGAACTGCGCCGGGGAGCCGCAACGTAGCGGCGCAGGAGGTCGAGCACGCCAAAAAGGGGCGAGTGGTTTCGAGCGATAGGTCAGATGCCGCTCCGCATGACTTTCGTCGCAGCTGCAGATGTTTTTTTTCTGGCGCGGCCGAACGAGAGCCCTGTATAAATTTGTGGCATGTCGCCAGTAGCATCGGAGGGCGCAATTCATATTTTGTTCGTCGAAGATGACGATGACTTGGCCGCACGGGTGTCGAACCTCATGCGCAAAGAGGGATTTGTCGTCGATCGGGCGGCGGACGGGGACGCGGGCTGGTACCTGGGCGAAACCGGAACCTATGATGCGGCCGTTCTCGATCTTGGTCTCCCGGGGTTGGCCGGCGGGGAAGTCTTAAGGTGCTGGCGGGCGGCCGGGCGGGAGTTTCCGGTGCTGGTGCTGAGCGCCAGAGCCGCCTGGAGCGAGCGCGTCGATACGCTCAACGCCGGCGCGGACGATTATGTCGCCAAACCGTTTCATCCGCCCGAACTTATCGCCCGGATGCGCGCGCTTTTGCGCCGCAGCAACCGAAAAACCGAGCTTCTCTGCGCAGAGAGAGATATCGTTCTCGACCCCGGCGCCGGCCTCGTCACCGTGGCGGGGCGGCCGGTCCAGATGACCGCCCGCGAATTGCAGATACTGACTTATCTGATTCGCCGTAACGGCCGAATCGTGTCGCAAAGCGAATTGATCGAGCATGTCTATGCCGAGGAGGAATATCGCGACTCGAACACGATCGAGGTTTATGTCGCACGGCTGCGCAAAAAATTGGGGCGTGAAACGATCCGCACGGTTCGCGGACTGGGTTACAGGCTCGACAAGTGACAAAACCGCTTGCGCAGAGTTTCCGGCTGCGGCTCATGCTTGGGGCGGTCGTTTGGGTGAGCCTGGCCCTTGCCGCCGGTTATTTCACGCTTTCGATGCTCTTGAAGCAGGAAGCGAATTTCATTTTCCGTGGAGAGTTGGAAGAGCACGCTGCAGAGCTCGCGGGCGGGATCGCCAGCGAAGGCGGCGGGGGCATAACCGTGCGTCAGCCCCCAAGCGATCCCCGGTTCCTGGGCGAAAAGTCGGGGTATTATTGGCAGGTCGAACGACCCGGCGGCGCGGTTGCGCGTTCGCCCTCGCTCCAGGAAGCGAGACTCGCATTGGGCGCCGGCGACCTGCCTGAAGGTTCCGAGCGCCAGTCCATAATTTCCGGCCCCACGGGCGATCTGCTTTTGATCCAACAAAGCGTCCGGCCCACCGGGGCGCCCGATTTGTTTCGCATTGGCGTCGGCATTGACAAGAGTTTTGTGGACGCGGTGGCGTCGAACTTCGATCGCGTCATAGGTCGGGCGCTGATGATCGTCGGCGCTGGACTGCTTCTCGCCGCCTTGGCCCAGGTGTGGTTCGGGTTTAGTTTCGTCGGTCGCCTGCGCCGATCGCTGGCGCAGATCCGGACCCGCAAGACCAACCGGCTTCCGGAAGACGTTCCCACGGAATTGACGCCGCTGGTTCAGGATTTCAACGCGCTGATCGGCGCCAATGAAGAAATGGTTCGCCGGGCCCGCCTGGAGGCGGGTAACCTGGCCCATGTCCTGAAGACTCCCCTCGCCGTCCTCATGGACGAGGCCATGCGCCTCCATGCGGCCGGCCGCCCCGACGAGGGGCGAAGGGTGTCCCGACAATGCGAACGGATGCGGCGCGCCATCAATTACCAGCTTGCGCGGGCGCGCGCCGCGATGAACCGCGGCGGATCCGGGGCCGTAACGCAAATCGGCCAGGTGATCCGTTCAGATGTTCTGGCGCTATCCCGTCTGTATGCATCGCGTCGATTGTCCTTCGTTCTCCAAGAGGATGGATTGGATTCGGCGGTGGCCTGCGAAGCCGAGGACTTCGAGGAAATGTTCGCCAATCTGCTCGACAACGCCGCCAAATGGGCTGCCCACCTCATTCGGATCACGGCGTCGGTCAGCAGGAAATCGCTGTGCTTGCGAGTGGAAGACGATGGGCCCGGCATGCCGAAGGAGGCGCGCGATCGTGTTTTCGACGCCGGGGAGCGGTTGGACGAACGCGTTGAGGGGAGCGGCCTCGGTCTCGCGATCGTGCGCGATTTATCGACGATTTATGGTGGCCGGACCTGGATTGAGGACTCGCCACTTGGCGGCGCGGCGGCCTGTCTCGAACTCCCGCTTGTTCAAACATAGTCGTCGTTCGCACGGGCCTTCGGGTCGCAAAAATGTTGCGAAAGCGAAGGACTCGAGCGTCCCGTTGCAGGAAGTCGCAAATCCGCCAAAGGTTTGCTCGACGGCCTATTCGGCGTTTTGCCGCGACCCCCGGCCGTTGAGCGGATTTTCCTCGTCCCAGCCATAGGCGATGGTGTCGAAGCGCATGTTCATCAGGTCGAACAAGGCCAGCCGCCCCACCATCGATTGACCGAAACCGACGATCTCGCGGATAACTTCGAGCGCCATCAGCGCGCCGACCATGCCGGTCAAGGCGCCCAGCACGCCGACCTCGGCGCAGGTCGGGATGCTTCCCGGCGGCGGCTTTTCGGGGAACAGGCAGCGATAGG
>JAJYCZ010000121.1 GCA_021777915.1 Pseudomonadota bacterium
GGCCAATAGGCGATCTCGCCGGGCGTGACCACGTCCCGCGCGTTCGCCTCTCGCGCAAGGCGCGCCGGAACGTCGAAATAGACTTCCTCGCCCCAGATCATGGCGCGGGCCTCATAGGGAAGTTTTTGCGCGATCGCCTTGGCGGTCGGCGTGTCGAGCAGTTCGGCTTCGAGCGCGAGCGATTCAAATTCGAAGCGGATGCGCGGCATGAGAGTCCCCATCCCTTGGCGTCCAGCCCTGATCAGACCTTTCGGGCCTTGCTGAACTGGGAGGCCGAGGCGCCCATTTCAAGCGAGATGGCGCGCGCGCTCTCGGCGACCATCCGGCCGAGCGGCGCGATGCGGTCCTCCTCGATGCGCGCCATCGGCCCGGAGGCCGAGACCGCCGCGATCACGTCGCCGGTTTCGTCGAAAATCGGCGCGGCGATGCAGCGCAGGCCGACTGCATGTTCCTCATCGTCGAGCGCATAGCCCTGGGCGCGGATTTTCTCCAGTTCGGCGCGCAGGGCGGAGGGCGTGGTGATGGTCTTCGGCGTGATCCGGGGCATGCCATGGCGGTGGAGGATTTTCGCGATGGCCTTGTCGGAGGTCGCGGAAAAAATCGCCTTGCCCACCGCCGAGCAATGCATGGGCACGCGCGAGCCGGGCCGCGCGAAGACCCGCATCATCTGCCGGCATTCGACCTGGGCGAGATAGACCGCCTGGCCCTGGTCCTCGACGGCGAGATTGACCGTCTCGCCGCAGTCTTCCATCAGCCGGCGCAGATGCGGCCGGGCGAGCGCCGCGAGGCTGCGGGTCTTGATGAAGCCGCAGCCGGTGACAAAAGCCTGGACGCCGATGGCCCAGATGCGCCGGTCGTGGTTGAAGCGGACATAGCGCTCCTGCTCCAGCGTCAGCAGGAGCCGATGCGCGGTCGAAGGCGGCAGGCCGACCTGCTGGGCCAGTTCGGTGAGCGTCGCCCCGTCGTCCGGGGCCTCGGCGATCCGGTTGATCAGCGACAGGGCGCGCGCCAGCGACTGCACCTGGTCGGAGCCGCTTTTCGCCTCGCCCGCGCCGCGTTTTACCGCAAGCCGGCCTTTCGCGGCGGGTTGTCGCGCCATTTCATCCCCCATTTTCAGCGCCTGTGGAAAGCGCTTTGCCGATAGTTTTCAAGAGACTCGCGTCGCTTTTCCACGATACGGGAATTCTTGGCTCCTGTCGCCGGAAATCGGGGCGAAATGACACGTTGAAATCTGGCAACGTGATGTTTTGGCTTAGTTATTCATCCACCTTTCCATATCGTGGAAGCCATCTCGAAATCCTGCCCGGGTGTGCGATAAAAAATCCACGACCAATTCGTGCCGGGAGAACGCCATGCCGAAGATGAATGCGATGGACGCCGCCGTGGCGGTGTTGGAGCGCGAAGGCGTGAAGGTCGCCTTCGGCGTGCCGGGCGCCGCGATCAATCCCCTTTACGCGGCGCTGCGCCGGCGCGGCTCGATCCGTCACATTCTCGCCCGCCATGTCGAGGGCGCCTCGCATATGGCCGATGGTTTTTCCCGCGCCAGGCCCGGAAACATCGGCGTCTGCATCGGCACCTCCGGCCCGGCCGGAACCGACATGATCACCGGTCTTTACGCGGCGGCGGCGGATTCGATTCCGATCCTGTGCATCACCGGCCAGGCGCCGCGCGCGCGGCTCTACAAGGAGGATTTCCAGGCCATCGACATCGAGGCCATCGCCAAGCCGGTGGCCAAATGGGCGGTGACGGTGCGCGAGCCGGCGCTGGTTCCCCGCGTGTTCCAGCAGGCTTTTCATCTGATGCGCTCGGGCCGCCCCGGCCCGGTGCTGATCGATCTTCCGCTCGACATCCAGATGTCGGAAATCGAATTCGACATCGACACCTATGAGCCTCTGCCGGCCTACAAGCCCGCCGCGACCGTGGCGCAGGCGCGCAAGGCGCTGGACATGCTCAATGAGTCGGAGCGGCCCCTGATCGTCGCCGGCGGCGGGATCATCAACGCCGACGCCAGCGATCTGCTGGTCGAATTCGTCGAGCTGACCGGCGTGCCGGTCATTCCCACTTTGATGGGCTGGGGGTCGATTCCCGACGATCATCCTTTGATGGCCGGCATGGTCGGGCTTCAGACCAGCCATCGCTATGGCAACGCCACTTTCCTGGAGTCGGATTTCGTCTTCGGCATCGGAAACCGCTGGGCCAACCGCCACACCGGCTCGATCGAGGTCTATGCCAAGGGCCGCAAATTCATCCATGTGGACATCGAGCCAACCCAGATCGGCCGCGTGTTCGGGCCGGATTACGGCATCGTGTCCGATGCGCGCGCCGCGCTGAAATTGTTCATCGAGGCCGCGCGCGAACTGAAGGCGGCGGGCAAGCTCAAGGACCGCGGCGCCTGGGCGGCGTCCTGCCTGCATCGCAAGAACAACATGCTGCGCAAGAGCCATTACGATCAGGTTCCGCTCAAGCCCCAGCGGGTCTATCAGGAAATGAACGAATGTCTCGACCGCGACACCTGCTATGTCACCACCATCGGCCTGTCGCAGATCGCCGGCGCGCAGTTCCTGCATGTCCATGAGCCGCGCAACTGGATCAACTGCGGCCAGGCCGGCCCGCTCGGCTGGACCCTGCCGGCGGCGCTCGGCGTGCGCGCCGCCGATCCCGACAGGAAGATCGTGGCCTTGTCCGGCGACTACGATTTCCAGTTCATGATCGAGGAACTGGCGGTCGGCGCGCAGCACAAGCTGCCCTATCTTCATATCGTCGTGAACAATTCCTACCTCGGCCTGATCCGTCAGGCCCAGCGCGGTTTTTCGATGGATTTCGAGGTGAGCCTCGCCTTCGAGAACATCAACGCGTCGGCGGAAGGCGACGCCATCCCCGGCTATGGCGTCGATCACGTCGCGGTGGCCGAGGGGCTGGGCTGCAAGGCGATCAGGGTGAAAACGCCCAATGAGTTCAAGGAGGCCTTCGCCCGCGCCAAGGCGCTGATGGAGGAACATCAGGTGCCGGTGGTGCTGGAGTTCATCCTGGAGCGCGTCACCAATATTGCGATGGGAACCGAGATCCATAACGTCAACGAATTCGAGGACATCCTGTGCCTCGACCCGAACCTGTCGCTCCGCAAGAGCGAGGATTTCGCGCCCGCCGCGTCGCCGACGAAGGAACAGGCCGACGCCTTCGCCGACAAACGCTGATCCGATACGAAACGCGCCGCCGAAGAAGTTCCAAGGAAAACCCCCATGCCGAAATTCGCCGCCAACCTAACCATGCTCTTTAACGAAACGCCGTTCCTCGAGCGGTTCAAGGCCGCGGCGGACGCCGGCTTCACGGCCGTCGAATTCCTGTTTCCCTATGACTTCCGCAAAGAAGAGGTCGCGGCGGCGTTGAAGGACAACGGTCTCGTTCTCGCCTTGCATAATCTGCCGGCCGGCGACTGGGCGGCGGGCGAGCGCGGCGTCGCCTGCCATCCCGATCGCGTCCAGGAATTTCGCGATGGCGTCGAAAAGGCCATCGACTATGCGAGCGCGCTGAATTGCCCACAGGTCAATTGCCTTGCCGGCGTCCTGCCCAAGGGCGTCAGCGCCGACGCCGCGCGCGGCGTTCTGGTGGAAAACCTGCGCTATGCGGCGGAAAAGCTCGCGGCGGCAAAGATCGGCCTGCTGCTGGAACCGGTCAACAGTCGCGACATCCCCGGCTTTTTCGTCGATCGCCCGAGCTTTGGCTTCGCCCTGCTCGACGCCGCGGGGGCGACCAACCTGAAGCTGCAATATGACATCTACCACGCCCAGGTCATGGAGGGCGATCTCGCCAACACGATGACGCGCGAATTCGCGCGCATCGGCCATATCCAGCTCGCCGACAATCCCGGCCGCAACGAGCCGGGAACCGGCGAGATCAACTTTCCCTTCCTGTTCCAGCGCCTCGACGAGCTTGGCTATGCCGGCTGGATCGGCTGCGAATACAAGCCGAAGACGACCACCACCGAAGGCCTGTCCTGGGTCAGGCCCTATCTCTGACCAAGGCGCCGGCATGAGCCGCCGCAATAGCGCAATGAACTGATTTGGAGAAGAAAATGGCGAATATCGGTTTCATCGGCCTGGGCATCATGGGGCGTCCGATGGTCGGCCATCTCATCGCCGGCGGCCACAAGTTGTTCGTCAACAGCCGCAGCGCCGCGCCCAAGGAACTGCTCGACCAGGGCGCCGTCGCCTGCGCCAATGGCGCCGAGGTCGCCCGCAACGCTGAAATCATCATCACCATGGTGCCCGACACCCCCGACGTCGCCAAGGTCCTGTTCGGGAAGGACGGCGTCGCCGAAGGGCTGACCGCGGGAAAGATCGTGGCGGACATGAGCTCGATCTCCCCGATCGAGACCAAGGAATTCGCCAAGAAGATCAATGCGCTCGGCTGCGATTATCTCGACGCGCCGGTTTCGGGGGGCGATGTCGGCGCCAAGGCGGGAACGCTCACCATCATGGTCGGCGGGCCGGAGGCGGCCTTCGAGAAGGTGAAGCCGGTTTTCGAACTGATGGGCAAGAACATCACGCTCGTCGGCGGCAATGGCGACGGACAGACGACAAAAGTCGCCAATCAGATCATCGTCGCCTTGACCATCGAGGCGGTCGGCGAGGCGCTGGTCTTCGCGTCAAAGGCCGGCGCCGATCCGTCGCGCGTGCGTCAGGCCTTGATGGGCGGCTTCGCCAGCTCGCGCATTCTCGAAGTGCATGGCGAGCGCATGATCAAGCGCAATTTCGCCCCCGGCTTCCGCGTCGCCCTGCACCAGAAGGACCTCAACCTCGCCTTGCAGGGCGCGCGCAGCCTCGGCGTCAGCCTGCCGAACACCGCGACCTGTCAGGAGCTGTATAATGCGGCGGTCGCCGCCGGCGGCGCGGCCTGGGATCATTCGGCCATGGTGCGCGTTCTGGAAAAGCTGGCCGATTTCGAAATCGGCCAGAAATAGGCGAAGCTGGGGCGCAAGGGGGAGTCGGCGATGGGCGAGCGCGCGCTGTTGCGCAAAATGTTCGACGCGGCGGTCGCCGCCGCCGCGCCCGATCTTGTCGTGCCGCCACATTTGCCCGCGCCGCCCAGGGGACGGACGGTCGTCGTCGGCGCCGGCAAGGCGGCGGCTTCGATGGCGCGCGCCGTCGACAGGAATTGGCCGAAGGACAAGCCGCTCTCGGGGCTGGTCGTGACGCGCTATGGCTATGGCGTGGAAAAACTCGATCGCATCGAAGTGGTCGAGGCAAGCCATCCCGTGCCGGACCAGGCGGGACAGCAGGCCGCGGAAAGAATTCTCGACATGGCGCGCGGGCTCGGCCCCGACGATCTTTTTCTGTGCCTGATCTCTGGTGGCGGCTCGTCGCTCCTGTCCCTGCCGGCGCCGGGGATTTCTCTTGCCGACAAACAGGCGGTCAATCGCGCCTTGCTGCGCAGCGGCGCCAATATCGCCGAGATGAACTGCGTGCGCAAACATCTTTCCGCGATCAAGGCGGGACGTCTCGCGGCGGCCGCCGCTCCGGCGCAAGTGGTGTCGCTGATCATCTCGGATGTGCCGGGCGACGATCCGTCAATCATCGCCTCGGGCCCGACCGTTCCCGATTCCAGCACGCTGGCGCAGGCGCGCGACGTGCTCCGGCGCTACAATATCGACGTTCCGCCCGCCGTCGCGGCGCTGCTCGACGATCCCGCCAACGAGACGCCCAAGCCCGGCGATCCGGTTTTTTCGAGGACTTTCCTGCGGATGATCGCCACGCCCCAGGCCTCGCTCGAAGCCGCCGCGAAGGTCGCCCGCGCCGCCGGAATCGCGCCTCTGATCCTCGGCGACGCGATCGAGGGCGAGGCGCGCGAGGTCGGGCGGGTGATGAGCGGCATCGCGCGCCAGGTTTTTTTGCACGACCAGCCGATCCCCGCGCCCTGCGTCCTGATTTCCGGCGGCGAAACGACGGTGACCGTGCGCGGAAAAGGCAGGGGAGGGCGCAATGTCGAATTTTTGCTCGCACTCGCCATCGGCCTCGACGGCCTGCCCAATGTCTACGCCATCGCCGGCGACACCGACGGCGTCGACGGCGCCGAGGAGGTCGCCGGCGCCGTCGTGGCGCCGGACACGCTTCCGCGGGCGGCGAAACTGGGACTCAACGCCAGGGAAAGCCTCGCCGACAACGACGGCCACGGCTTTTTCGAGCGCCTGGGCGATCAGGTCGTCACCGGCCCGACCTTCACCAATGTCAACGATTTCCGGGCGATCCTGATTTCGGGCGGCCAGGGCGGAGGCCCGCCGGGAGTGGATGACGCCGCCATGGACAAAGAGACGGCTTGAACGCGACCTCGGGCAATGATCATCTGAGGTTCAGGAGCGATCAAAAAGAACGACGCCGTGCTTGGGGGGAAAATGTTCGCACAGCTTTTGACGCCTGTCGGAAACAATCTCGGCCTGTCCTTTCTCGCCGCCGCGTCGCCGGTGGCTGTGGTGCTTCTTATGCTCGGCGTTCTGCGCCGGCCGGCCTGGCAAGCGGCTCTGGCGGGTCTGATCGCCGGCCTCGCGGCGGCGATATTGCTGTGGCGCATGCCGCCCGCGCTTGCCCTCAATGCGGTCGCCGCCGGCGCCGTTTTCGCGCTCTGGCCGGTGATGTGGATCGTGGTCAACGCGATTCTGCTTTACAATGTCGCGGTGAAGTCAGGTCGTTTCGAGGCCTTTCGCGTCTGGGTGATCAACCATCTGCCCAATGATCGCCGCATCGTGCTGGTGGTCATCGGTTTCTGTTTCGGCGCCTTGCTGGAGGGCGTCTCCGGCTTTGGCACGCCGGTCGCGATCACCAGTTCGCTGCTCATTCTCGTCGGCTTTCCGCCCCTCGAAGCGATCGTTTTCGTTTTGATTTTCAACACCGCGCCGGTCGCCTTCGGCGCGCTGGGCGTTCCCGTCACGGTCCTCGGCGCGGTCACCGGTCTGCCGGCCGCGACTTTGGGCGCGATGATCGGCCGCCAGCTTCCCTTTATCGCGCTCATCCTGCCGTTCTATGTCATGGCGGTTTACGGCGGCAGGCGGTCGATTCGCGACCTTTGGCCGGTTCTTCTGGTTGCCGGCGCAAGTTTCGCCGCCTCGCAATTCGTGGCGTCCAATTTTCTCGATTACGCCCTGACCGACGTCCTTTCGGCACTGGGCTCCCTGCTCGGAACGCTTCTGTTCCTGCGCGTCTGGCGTCCCGCGCCCCATCCCGAATTCGCAATCAAGACGGAAGCTTTTGCAGAACAGGGCGTCGAATCTCATGTCGCGCCCTGGCAAGGATGGCTTCCCTGGCTGATCGTCTCGGCCGTGGTCATCGCCTGGACCCATCTCGGCGTCTTCAAGATCAGCCAGCAGGCCATTGCCTGGCCGGGCCTCGACAAGGCGATTTCCATCACGCTCTATGGCGGCAAGCCCTATGCGGCGATCTGGACGTTCCAGCCGCTCGGCACCGGAACGGCCATCCTTCTGTCGGCGATCGCCACGGCGATCATCGTGAAGCTCTCGCCCAGGGATTTTCTCGGCTGCATCCGACAAACCGCGGTTCAGACCGGCATACCGATCCTCACCGTCATGCTGATCATCGGGCTTGCTTATCTGATGAATTATTCGGGCCTCGCCTATACGCTCGGCCTGGGCGTCGCCTCGACCGGCCATTGGTTCGTGCTGCTCTCGCCCTTCCTCGGCTGGGTCGCGGTTCTGCTGTCGGGCAGCGACACTTCGGGCAATGCGCTTTTCGGCAATCTGCAGGTGGTCGCGGCGCGCCAGCTCGATCTCAATCCGGTGCTGTTCGCGGCGACCAATTCCTCGGGCGGCGTCATGGGCAAAATGGTCTCGCCGCAAAACATCGCCACCGGCGCCGCCGTGACCAATCTGCGCGGCCGCGAAGGCGACATTTTCGCGCGAACCTTCATCCACAGCATCGTGCTGACGATCCTGCTCAGCCTGCTGGTCGTCGCGCAGCAATATCTGATTCCCTGGATCATTCCGGTTGTTGGAGCCATCAAATGATCAGAATGCCGGAGCCCGACTCGGCGCTTCTCGCGCGGCGCGAGGAAATCGTCGCGGGCTTGAGAAATATCGTCCCCGGCGAGGGGGTGATCGAGTCCGAGCGCGAGCGCCGCGCCTTCGAATGCGACGCCCTGACCGCCTATCGTCAGCTGCCGATGGCGGTCGTGCTGCCCGACACCACGCAAGAGGTCGTCGAAATCCTGCGCTACTGCAAGGCGAACAGGATCAAGGTGGTTCCGCGCGGCGCGGGCACCTCGCTTTCGGGCGGCGCATTGCCGCTGGCCGACGGCATCATTCTAGGCTTGAGCAAATTCAACCGCATTCGCGAAATCGATGTCGCCAACCGCTGCGCCGTGGTCCAGCCCGGCGTCACCAATCTCGGCATCACCCACGCCGTCCAGGCGCACGGACTCTATTACGCGCCCGACCCGTCGAGCCAGATCGCCTGCTCCATCGGCGGCAATGTCGCGGAGAATTCCGGCGGCGTGCATTGCCTCAAATATGGCCTGACCACCAATAATGTGATCGGGGTCGAATTCGTCACCATGGACGGCGAAATCATCCGCCTCGGCGGCAAGCATTTCGACGCCGGCGATTACGATCTTCTCGGCGTGATGGTCGGCTCGGAAGGCCTGCTCGGCGTTGTCACCGAGGTCACGGTGCGAGTGCTGCCTTCGCCCCCCGGCGCCCGCGCGCTGCTGATCGGCTTCCCCTCGGTCGAGGGGGCCGGAGAATGCGTCGCCTCGGTGATCGGCTCCGGGATCATACCCGGCGGCATGGAGATCATGGACAAGCTGGCGATCGAGGCGGCGGAAGCCTTCGTCCACGCCAATTACCCGCTCGACGCCGAGGCCCTACTGATTGTCGAACTCGACGGCTGCGCGGCGGAGGTCGATCATCTGATCGCGGCGGTGCAATCCATCGCGACGGAACATGGCGCGACTTCCTGCCGCGCCAGCCAGTCCGAGGAGGAGCGGCTGCTGTTCTGGGCGGGGCGCAAGGCGGCCTTTCCCGCCGTCGGCCGCATATCGCCCGACTATTACTGCATGGACGGAACCATTCCGCGCCGGGAAATCGGCCGGGTGCTCTCGCGGTTGAAAGAGATGGAGCGGCAATACGGCCTGCGCTGCGCCAATGTCTTTCACGCCGGCGACGGCAATCTCCACCCGCTTATCCTCTACGACGCCAACAAGCCCGGCGAACTGCAGCGCGCGGAAAATTTCGGCGCCGACATCTTGCGGCTCTGCGTCGAGGTCGGCGGGGTTCTGACCGGCGAACATGGCGTCGGCGTGGAAAAACGCGATCTGATGGACACGATGTTCAACGAGGCCGACCTCAATCAGCAGCAGCGGCTGAAATGCGCCTTCGACGACGAGAGCCTGCTCAATCCCGGAAAGGTCTTTCCCCAACTCTGCCGCTGCGCCGAGCTTGGCCGGATGCATGTCCGCGCGGGACAATTGCGTTTTCCCGATCTGCCCCGTTTCTAGAGGCGTGAAAATCATGACCGACTTCCGTCCCTCGGAGGAGAAAGAACTCGCCGAAATCGTCGCTGACGCCGCGGCGCGGAAGCAAAGCCTGGAAATCGTCGCGGGCGGCAGCAAGCGCGGCTACGGGCGGCCGGTCAAGGCCAATCATCTGCTCGACGTTTCGCGGATCGCCGGGATCGTCAAACACGAGGCCGCCGAGTTGATCCTGACCGCGCGTCCGGGAACTTCGCTGGCCGCGATCAAGGCGGAGCTCGCCGCCAAGGGCCAGATGCTGGCCTTCGAGCCGCCCGGCTGGCAAAGCCTGTTCGAGACCAACGCCGAGCCGACTCTCGGTGGGGTTCTTGCCTGCAATATCGGCGGGCCGCGCCGGGTGCGCGCCGGGGCGCCGCGCGATTACTTCCTCGGCTTTTCGGCGGTCAACGGCCGGGGCGAAATCTGGAAAGCCGGCGGCAAGGTGGTGAAAAACGTCACCGGCTTCGATGTCAGCAAATTGCTGGCGGGCTCCTTCGGCACGCTTTCTGTCCTCACCGAAATCACCCTGAAGGTCATGCCGCGCCCCGAAAGCCAATGCACGATCCTGCTTCCCGCCCTTGCGGATGAGATCGCGATCGCGACCATGGCCAAGGCCTTGAACACACCTTTCGAGGTCTCGGGGGTGGCCCATCTGCCGCCTGCCGCCGCGCGGCGCTCGTCGGTTGCCGCCGTCGCGCAAGCCCCCAGCGCGGTCACCGCGCTGCGGATCGAAGGCCCGGCGCCATCGGTCGCCTTTCGCGCCGAGGCGCTGGAAGGCCTGTTTGGATACGGCGAAAGGCTCGACAGCGCGGCTTCCGCGCAATTCTGGGAAGAGATCGGCGAGGCTCAACGGCTCCTGCCGAAGGGCGCCCGTGTGGTCTGGCGGCTTTGCCCCACGCCGAGCCAGGGGGCCGTCGCGGCCGGCGCGATCATGGCGCGCCTGCCGTCGTCCGAGGCCTTTTTCGATTGGGGCGGCGGCCTCGTCTGGCTGAGCCTCGACGCCGACGAGGCCGGGACCGACGCCGGGGCGGGCGTCGTGCGCGGCGCGATGAAATCCTGCGGCGGCCACGCCACATTGATGGTCGCGCCCGCCGCGACGCGCAAAAAAACCGCGGTGTTCGAGCCGGCGCCCGGACCGCTCGCGGCTTTGACGGCGCGGGTGAAAGCCGGCTTCGATCCCTACGGCGTCTTCAATCCCGGCCGCATGCA
>JAJYCZ010000122.1 GCA_021777915.1 Pseudomonadota bacterium
CGGCGCCAGCGAAGTGACGAGATAAAAGGCGATCGCGGCGCCACGCGTCATCGCCTTGTCCTCGACAAAGCCATGGACTGCGTCGCGCAGGACGTCGATGATCCGCACCTTCGCTCTCATGGGACAGCCTTTGCACGGCGTGCGCCCGGGCGGCAAGCCGGTTTCCGGCGCCGCGCCACGAAATCGAAATGAAAAAGGCGCGCGCTTTTTCGCGCGCGCCGCCAAAGAAAATGGAGAATTCGTCAGGCCGCCGGAACGAAGGCGCCGGGCGGGATCATGCCCTGGACATAGGCGAGATAGAGCGCGTCGAGCTGCGCCCAGAGGACGTTGCACTTGAACTGCACCGCCTTGACGCAGGCGTCCTGCTCGGCGCGGGTCTTCGCATGGGCCTTGATATAGGCGAGCGCGAAGTCGGCGTCGCGCGGAGCCTGGGACAGGCGGCGCTTGAAATAGGCCATCACGTCGTCGCTGATGAAGCTGTAGTTCTCCAGCATGCCGGCGATGCGCTCGCGATGGATTTTGGGCGCGAAAAGCTCGGTGAGCGAGGAGGCGACCGCGACCACCAGAGGCTGTTCTGTAACGAAGCGCACATAGGCCTCGACCGCGAAGCGGGTGGCGGGCAAAGCGGCTTCCCTGGACATCACCAGGGCGCGGTCGAGCCCGAGCCCGTCGGTGAGGACCAGCCAGCGTTCGATGCCGCCCTGCTCGTCGCCGAGCCCGTCATGGTCGTGGATGCGGTGAATCCATTCGCGGCGCAGTTCGCGGTCGTCGGTGCGCGCCATCAGCGCGGCGTCCTTGCGCGGCACGGCTTCCTGATAGCAATAGCGGTTGAGCGCCCAGGCCTGGACCTGGCCCTTGTTCATCTGGCCGCCGTGCAGCATTTTGTGGAAAATATGCTTGTCGTGATAGCGCTCGGCGCCCACGGCGCGGATCGCGGCTTCGAATTCTTCCGGCGTCAGAAATTCGCCCGGTCCAGGGTTCGTTTCGGCCACGGCGGCGCTGCCCATCGTCTTGCTCCCGTTATCGTTTTCGCATCATGACGCGGCTTCGAGACTATCATTTCCACCCGCGTCGATCATGTAATAAATCTCTGCCGAAGCCCTCAGTTTTGTAAGAATTTCGTCACGCGTCCCGCGCGGCTCGGCGATGGACAGCGCGCCGCGGATGCGCGCCGGCGCGTGGTCGAGAAAGATGATTTCGTCGGCCAGCAGCAGCGCGTCGTCGAGATCGTGGGTGGCGATCAGCGCCGTCATTTTTCGTGCGCCGATCCGCTCCGAGAGCAGCGCCCGCAACCGTTGATGCAAGGCGCGGTCGAGCGAGGCGAAAGGCTCGTCGAGCAGAAGCAGTTCGGGCTCGATGGCGAAGGCGCGGGCCAGCGCCGCGCGGCGCGCGAGACCGAGCGAAAGCTGGCCCGGATAATCGCCGCCATGGCCTTCCAGCTCGAAAGCCGCCAGCAGCTCCGCGAGCTTGGACTCGTCCAGCCTGGGCGCGGCGAGGCGGAGATTGTCGGCGACATTTCGCCATGGCAGCAGGCGCGGTTCCTGGAAAACCATGCCGAGGCGGCGCGGCGCGGGCGTCACCGCGCCGGAAAAGGCGCGGTCAAGCCCGGCGACGATGCGCAGGAGGCTGCTCTTGCCGCAGCCCGAGGGGCCGAGCAAGGCGACGATCGCGCCGTTCGCGACCTCTAGCGCGAAATCCTCGAACACCAGCCGCTCGCGGCCGTTGGCGAGCCGATAGGCCTTGCGAGAGATCGCGATCTCAAGCGTCATGGCGAAGGCGCCAGTTTGCGGCTTTTTCCGCGGGCCGCAGCACAAAGGTCTCGGCCAGCATCATCAGCGCGACGAAGGGCGCGGCATAGGCGAGCAGAAGTCTGAGGTCGAACAGCTGGAACGCCTCGTTCATCTTGAAGCCGACGCCATTGGGGCGGCCGAGCAGTTCGACCACCAGCACGATCTTCCATACCAGGGCCAGGCCGCCGCGCGCGGCCGCCGCGAAAAAGGGCGCGAGTTGCGGCGCGACCACATGGCGCCAGCGCCGCCAGCGTGGAAAGGCGAAAGCTTGCGCCATTTCGTCGAGCGCCGGGTCGAGCGCGCGGGCGCCCTCGCGCAAGGTGACGACGGCGTTGGGCAATTTGTTGAGCGCGATCGCCATCAATGCCGAGACTTCGTTCAACCCGCCCCAGACATAGGCGAACATGATGATGACCAAGGCCGGCGTGTTCAGCAGGATCACCACCCAGGGATCGACCAGCCGGTCGAGCCAGGGCAGGCGGCCGAGGGCGACGCCGAGCGCCGAGCCGGCGACCATGGCGAGGGAGAAGCCGGCGAACACCCGCGCCAGGGTGACGCCGAGATTGAAGGCGAGGGCGCCGCTGCGCGCCTCCGCGATCATGGTTTCGATGACCGCGGCCGGCGCGGGGAGATAATGCGGCCCGAGAAACCGCGCGCCGATCTGCCACAGCGCCAGGAACAGGACGATCGAAATCAGCCGCGTCATGGATGGTAGAACACGCCGGGGTCCAGCGTCGTCGCCTTGCCGACGAGTTGGGACCCGCCGACCTCGGCGAGAACCTTGTAGATCGCGGCGGCGTCGGCCTGATATTGCGCGAGCGTCGCGGTCGGGACGCCCTGGCGGTAATATCGCCGCAGGATGGCCAGCGTCTTCGGATCGGTTATGCCGGTCATCGGCGCGATCTTCGCAAAGGCTTCGTCATTGTCGGCGAGCAGCTTTTTCGCCTTCATCATCATGGCGAAAAAGCGTTGCAGGCGATCGGCGTTCCTGGCGCCGAAGTCCTGGGTGAAGACATAGCCGGTGACAATCAGCGGATGCTGGGCGCCGAGGTCGCGCTCGACGTCCGCCATGTCGATGGCGCGCGCGAAACCCTTGCCTTCGAGCCTCGCGGCGAAGGTGTAGAATTCCAGGGCGGCGTCGAGTTCGCCCTGCGCCAGCTTTTCGGCGAGCAGCGGCGGCGCGGCGAAGACCGGGTTTGCCCTGGTCTTGAGATCGACGCCCTGTCCGAGCGCCCAGGCCTGAAGCAGCAGCCAGCTCTTGTCGAGCGAGCCGCCGGCGACGCCGATTTTTTTTCCAACGAGATCGGCGGCTTTCCACGGACCCGCCGGAGCTTTCGCCATCACCGCGCCCAGCGCCGTCGAATGGGGATAGAAGACGAGAGGCGTTCCGAGCGCCCGCTCGCGCGCGACCCATAGCCAGTCGGAGAGGATGAGGTCGGCGGCGCCGCCGATCAGCGCGACCTTGCCCGCCTCGGTCGTCGCCAGCTCTGTCGTTTCGAAATCGATTCCCTCCGCTTGGTCGAGACCATAGGCGCGGGCCGTCGCCAGCTCCCAGGCGAAACTTCCGGTCGCCTGAACCGCGATGCGCGGTTTTGACGCCGCGCGCACGGAAGCAGGCAAAGCCAGAGCGGCGCTCGCGGCGAGGAAGAGGCGGCGGGAAAGGGAACGCACGGCGCGGGCCTCAGTGGGACGAGCTCTTGTCGCCGCCGGCATGGCCGTCGGCCGCATTTCGCCCGAAATCCATCTTGCCGACCTCGATCGCCGCCTTGGTGCGGCTGTAAACATTCAGCTTGCGCAGGATTTCCGAGACATGGGCCTTGACCGTGGTTTCGGCGACGCCGAGTTCATAGGCGATCTGCTTGTTCTGCAATCCGGCGCGGATCATTTCGAGCACGCGCAATTGCTGGGGGGTGAGATCCTGCAGGCGGCGCAGCATGTCCTCGCGCTGGATCTCGGAGGGTTGCGGCTGGTCGAGGTCGCGGAAGCGCTCCGGCAGATAGACCGAGCCGTTGAGCACTTCGCTGATGGCGTGGGCGAGTTCGCTCTTCGACGTCGCCTTGGAGACGAAGCCGGCGGCGCCGAGGGCGAGCAGGTCGCGCACCACGCGCGGGTCCTCATGGGCCGAGACCACCATGATCGGCAGATGCGGATAGGCGGCGCGCACCCGCACCAGGCCGGACAGGCCGGTGGTTCCCGGCAGGAAGAGGTCGAACAGGCCGAGGTCGAAATTTTTCTCGCGCGCCAGCACGTTCATCGCGTCGTCGATCGACGTCGCCTCGAAGATTTCGCAATTCGGACGCTCCAGCCGCACCGCGCTTTCCAGCGCCTCGCGAAACAGGGGATGATCGTCCACGATCAAGATCCGCGTCATCCTGGCCTTCCTCCGCCGAAATTTTTGTTCACACGCGAGATCTCCGCCCTCGGCGGGCCCGCGCGCGCATTTGATTGGAATTTGCGCCCTGGCGCCGCCGCGCGCAAGGCGTCGAAAACAAAAGGCGGCCGCGTTTCGCACGGCCGCCTTCCGCGTCGATCGGGCGCTCGACCCAAGGCGCGGCTTCAAGCCGCGCCCGGAGTCAGGCCGGATGGCTCATTTGCCGGCGGTGTGGGAGGCCAGCTTGAACGTCCAGTAGGAGCCGCCCTGGTTGATGCCCTTGAAGGTCTTGGCGACTTCGCCGCCCCACAGAGGCACGGCGCCGCCCCAGCCCGCGGCCACGCCGATCATCTGCGTTCCGTCCTGGTCCCAGGTGATCGGCGGCGCGACAATGCCGGTGCCGACATTGAATTTCCACAGGATCGCGCCGGTCTTGGCGTCGAAGGCCATCAGATAGCCCTCGGGCGTGCCGGTGAAGACCAGGCCGCCGGCGGTGGAGAGAACGCCGCCCCACAGCGGAGCCTTGTTCTTGTATTCCCACACCACCTTCTGCGCGATCGGGTCGATCGCCTTCAGCGAGCCGATGTGGTCGTCGAAGATCGGCTTGATGTTGAAGCCCGCGCCGAGATAGGCCGCGCCCTTCTTGTAGACGACCGGCTCGTTGTGGATGTCCATGCCCCATTCGTTCGACGGGACGTAGAACAGATGCGTCTGGTCGTCATAGGAGACCGGCATCTGGTTCTTGCCGCCGAGGAAGGACGGGACCGAGAAGACCGTCTTGCCTTCCTTGCCGTCGGCCGACTTGGACGGGTCGCCAGGACGGTTGTCGTCGTTGTATTCCGGGCGTCCGTTCTTGTCGATGCCCTTGGCCCAGCTGATCTTGCTGACGAAGGGCATGGCGTGGATGAACTTGCCGTTGGTGCGGTCGAGCACATAGAAGAAGCCGTTGCGGTCGGCGGTGCCGCCGAGCTTCATCTCCTTGCCGTTGACCTTGGCGTCGAACGGAATGAATTCGTTCACGCCGTCGAAGTCCCAGCCGTCATGCGGCGTGGTCTGGAAGCCCCAGACCAAATCGCCGTTTTCGGGGTTGATCGCCACGCGCGACGCGGTCCAGCGGTTGTCGCCGGGACGGGTCCACGAGTTCCACGGGGCCGGATTGCCGGTGCCCATGAAGATCAGCTTGGTTTCCGGGTCATAGGTGCCGCCGAGCCAGGGGGCGCCGCCGCCGGTCTTGTACATGTCGCCGGGCCAGGTCTCGTTGGCCTTGCCGGTCATGGTGGTGTCCTTGCCCTGGTAAGTGCCGGTCAGGCCCTCGAGAACGGGACGGCTCCACACCAGGTCGCCGGTGTCGACATTGCGCGCCTCGACGCGGCCGACGACGCCGAATTCGCCGCCGGAGACGCCAGTGATGACGAGCGCGCCGTTAGCCTTGGTCGGGACGATCAGGGGCGCGGCGGAATAGGAATAGCCGGCCTTGAAGTCGTCGATCGCCTTGTGCCATGCGACCTTGCCGGTCTTGGCGTTGAGCGCGTAGATCTGGGCGTCGAGCGTGCCGAAATAGACCTTGTCGCCGTAGATCGCCGGACCGCGGTTGATCACGTCGCAGCAGGGCATGATGCCTTCGGGCAGGCGGGCGTCGAATTCCCAGAGCTTTTCGCCGGTCTTGGCGTCCATCGCATAGAGGCGGCTGTAGGAGCCGGTGACATAGAGGACGCCGTCATGCACCAGGGCCTGGGCTTCCTGGCCGCGTTGCTTCTCGCCGCCGAAGGAGAAGGACCAGGCCGGGACGAGATCCTTGACGTTGGAGGTGTTGACCTGTTTCAGCGGGCTGAAGCGGTGCGCCTGCAGGCCCATGCCGTTGGTGACGATCTGCTTGGTGTTGGTGGCGTCGTTCAGCAGATCCGCGTCGGTGACGCCGGCCGCCTGAGCGGCGCCGGCGAGGGCGATCCCCAGAGCGGAAACGCCGGCCAGAAGTGTGGTTTTCATCATTCTCATTCCTCCCAGAGACAAGCGCGGGCTGAGCCTGCGCCATTCCAACGCGCGCGGCGGAGAACCCGTCGCGCGCAACGACCGCGTGCGGTCAATTTTCTTGCGGCGGCGGGCGCCAGGAGACGCCATACGACGCAAAAATCTTCTTGAATTCGCCGGATTTCGCCATGTCGGCGACGACCTTGTCGATCGCGTCGGCGAGATCGATGGAATCCGCCTTCACGGCGCCGCCGACCGACCAGGTCCTGGCCATGCGGCTATAGGGATAGACGATCTTCACCGGGCGCGAAGCCTGATGAGCGAGGCTTTCGACCATGGCCGCCTCGCCATAGAAGGCGACCACCTTGCCCTCGTCGAAGGCCTCGGCGGCCTTGGCCTCGCCGTGCACATGCACGACATTCGGGATGAGCCTGTGGTCGCGCTCCGAGAGCAGGATGAAGTCGGACAGGGTTTGCATGTCCACGGCGACCTTCTCCCGCTCGAACAGCGCGAAATCCTTGGCGGCGTCGGATTTGGCGGGATCGACCGCCAGAGCCAGGCCTTCCATCTGGTAGGGCGCCGTCAGCTTGACCCGGTCGTTGTCCGCCTCGATCTTGGGGTCGTTGGGAACATGCAGCATCACGTCGCCGGGCTGTTCGCCGAGCACCGTGCCCTTCCAGACGCCATTGCGCAGATCGTCGTTGATGCTGTCGTCGGCGCGCACCAGGAAGTAATCGGCCTTGACGCCGAGCGCCTTGGCCAGAGCCGCGCCGATCTCGACATCAACGCCTTTCAGCTTGCCGTCCTCCTCCCAGGACCACGGCTTGTAGTCGCGATAGACCGACACGCGCAGAACGCCGCCCGACTGGACGTCATGGAGCGGGCGCGACGAGGCGGCCGGCGCCGCGCAAACCGCCGCGAGAAGCAGGAGCGCGCGGTAGGTCGCGCCCATTTATTGCGAATCGCCCTGAAAGCGGGAATCGAGATAGGTGCGGATCGCCCACATGGCTTCCTGCGACAGGATGCCCTCGAAATGGGGCATCTTGGTCACGCCGTTCTGGGTATAGCCATGGCGGATGCGGTTGATGAACCAGACGTCGCCGTCCGCGCCCTTGTCGAGGTAGCGCAGGTCGGGCGCGAGGCCGCCCGAGATCGCCTCGATGCCATGGCAGCGGGCGCAGTTCTGGTTGAAGCCGGAGGCGCCGATCTTGGTCGCCAGATCCTGATATTTGGTGCCGCGATAGGGGTTCTTTTCCAGCCAGTCCTTGCCGACGTCCGGCAGGCCGGTGGTGTCGACCGGTTGAGGCGTCACATTGCCGTGCGCCATGACGCGCTGGGCGCCGAAGAGCGCCATGCAGACAGCAAGGGTCAGTCCGAGTTTTCGGTGAGTAAGCGCCACGATCTCCTCCAAATTTTGGACGATCTTAGAGTGCGGTTTTGCGAGTGGAATTGTACTTTGGCGCCCTTGAAGGAGGCGCCTCTCAGACGCTGCTTTTCTCGCGATCGCGTTCGATGCGGCGCGGGATGAATCCTTCGATCTTTTCGGCGGAGTCGCGGGCGGCGATTTCGGCGATCAGGCCGTGGCGGGGCGACTTGACGCAGACCGGATCGCAGGCGGCGGCGTCGCCGGCGAGCGCCAGGGCCTGGCAGCGGCAGCCGCCGAAATCGATCTCCCTGCGCTCGCAGGACCGGCAGGGCTCCTGCATCCACTCTGAGCCGCGGAAGGCGTTGAAGCCCGGCGAATCGGCCCAGATGTCGGCGAGGCGCCTTTCGCGCGCGTTCCAGAATTCGAGGCCGGGAATGGTTTCGGCGGCGTGGCAGGGCAGGACCTTGCCCTGGGGCGTGACATTCATGCTCTGCCGGCCCCAGCCGCTCATGCAGGCCTTGGGATATTTCGCGTGGTAATCAGGCGCCACGTGGTCGACCACGATCTGCCCCTTGTAGCGCTCGCGCCGCTCCTCGACTTCGGCGTAGGCCTTTTCGCTCTGCGCGCGGGTCGGCATCAGATGGGCGCGGTTGAGCAGAGCCCAGCCGTAATATTGGGTGTGGGCGATCTCGATTCGCCGCGCGCCGAGCCGCACCGCCAGATCGACCATGTCGGCGGCGCGCTCGACATTGGCGCGATGGATCACCGCATTGACGGTGAGCGGCAGGCCTTCCTCGGCGATCCAGCCGGCGACCTCCATTTTTTTGGCGAAGCCGCCGTCATAGCCGCCGATCCAGTCGGCGCTGGCCTTTTCCGCGTCCTGAATCGACAACTGCACATGATCGAGGCCGCTCGCCGCGAGTTCGCCCAGCGACGATCTGGTCAGGCCGACGCCGGAGGTGATCAGATTGGTGTAGAGGCCGAGCCCGGCGCAATGCGCGGCCAGTTCGCGCAGGTCGCGCCGCGAGGCGGGCTCGCCGCCGGAAAAGTGCACATGGAGGACGCCGAGTTCCGCGGCCTGGGTGAAAATGTCCTGCCAGCTTTGCGTCGACATTTCCGTCTCGCGCCCGCCCATGGAGAGCGGATTGGAGCAATAGGGGCAGGACAGCGGACAGCGATAGGTCAGCTCCGCCAGCAAGGCGGAGGGCGGCGCGAGAGGCGAGGCGTTGGTCATAGTCCGAGCATCCGCTTTTCGAGCAGGGTGACGAGCAGTCCGCGCACGTCGCGTTCGATCAGCGCGCGGTCCGCGCCGTATTTTTTCGTCAGATCGTCGACGACCGACGAGAAAGCCGCGACGCCGTCGCAACGTTGCAGTATGTCGACGCTGATGGCGTTGAGCCGCAGATAGCGCTCCGGCGCCAGCAGCACCCACGTCTTGCGCACCTGGTCGTTCTTGAGCTTGACCCCGCGCAGCAGATGCGGCCGCGACGCATCGGTCAGTTGTTCCGTGGTCAAGGTCGCGCCTCCGGAAAATCGACGCGCATGCCGTCGAAGCCGATCTCCCAGCCGGCGGCCTCGACCTGCGCGCGCTCCGGCGAATCGTGGCGGAGCGCCGGATTGGAATTGTTGATGTGGACGAAGACCCGCCGCTTGATGGCGAGCGGGGCGAGCGAAGCGATGGTTCCCTTCTCGCCGTTCATCGCCATATGGCCCATGCGCCAGGCCGTCTTGTTGAGCAGGCCGAGACGGATCATCTCGTCGTCCTCGAAGGTCGTGCCGTCGATGAAAACCAGATCGGCGCCATGGAGCCTCTTGCGCAGGGCGTCGGTCATCCGGGCGACGGAGGGCATGTAATAAAAGCGTCTCTCGCCCTGGCGGATTTCGACGCCGACCGTGTTTTCGCCTTCGGCGCCGAACTCGATCCGCGATTCGTCGGGCGATTCGAGATAGAGCGGAATTTTGCCTGGGGTGACGAAGGGCGTCAGGGTAAAGCCGAAGCCGGTGTCGATGACCTGCTCAAGCTCCACCGTCTCGCGCTTGACCACCTCCGGATTGAGCACGCCGAACACGCCGCCCATCGTATTGGCCATGACGCTTCCGGTCGCCCAGAGCGTGAAGGGTTGCACCTCGCGCATCACCAGCAGGCCGGCGATATTGTCCACGTCGCCGTTGGGCGCGAAGACCGCCTTGATCGGCGAATGCCGCGGGGCGATCTTCGGATGAAGCTCGGGATTGGCGATGATCTGCTGGCGCAGGTCGGGGGTGGCGGAAAGCAGCACCCAGTTGGCGCCGTCGGCGCTGACCGCGACGCTGGCCTGCGTCCTTTGAGCGATCCGTCCATCGCGCGCATAGGCGAGGCGGCAGTTATCGCAAAGGCAGTTCCATTGCGGGACGCCGCCGCCGGCTCCGGCTCCAAGCACAAGAAATCGCACTGAACGTCCCCATTCCCGCCGTCGCTCCGGCGCGTTGGCCGGGCGCGAGACATGTTTCCGCGTCGTGCCGCCGCCGCGCGCGCAACATCCGGAGCGATTCCGCACCCTGGACGTCTTCGTCTTCGCGCGGGTCAGACCGCCGCGAGAAAGTCGTCAGGTTTCCATCACCGCGGGCGCCGCCGCCAGCGACCAAACGCAACAACCCCATCGGCCGCGAAAGCGTCCGACAGGGCGAAATTCGGTCGGAAAGATCAGGCGATCAGATTTCGGCCGACATGTAGCTGGTGACTTCCATGCCCACGCAGATTTCGCAAACCTCAGGCGCCGTCCAGATCACTTCCGTCATGATTTCCTCCGTGTCGTGTTTCTTGCGGGCCGACGCATCAGGGGAGAAGACCCGCCGGCCCGCGCTTAGGATTGTCGTGAAAACATCCTACCTCAAGATAGTGCGTCCATTCGCCGCGTCCACGGCGCCAAAGTAGGAGCGCACTTAAATTCCGCTCAACATTATTGCGGCGCAGCATTTTCTTTGCGGCGCGCGACCCGTTCTTCGCGGCGCGAGACCCGGCGCGCCTCGTTTCTGCCGGGCTCAGGGTCAATCCCACTAAAGGGCAGTATCAATTTGCATGGGGCGTCCTAATGTGCCGCCGTCGACAGTGGCGAAACGGCCGCTTCGAATCGTGTCCTGGGGAGGTCATGAAGAATTCCCGAACTTTTCACGCGAAGGCGGTCTCGCTTGGGCTCAATCATGCCCGAAGCAAGAGGTTCGCCATGC
>JAJYCZ010000123.1 GCA_021777915.1 Pseudomonadota bacterium
GCCGGATGTGCGCGCATCGTCCTTCCGGGCGGAGGCGCGCCGACAATCGCTGGCCGTGGCGGTGAGCGCCCACGCAGCCGAGGATCAGGCGTTCATCGACGCGGCGTCCGATTGGGACGATGAATGAGACGGGGCGAGGTCTGGACCGTCTCCGGCGGCAAAGACTACGCAAGCAAGCCGCGCCCCGTCGTCGTCGTGCAGGACGACGCCTTCGACGCGACGGACTCGATCACGATCTGCGCCTTCACCACGGACCCCACTGAAGCGCCCTTGTTCCGGCTTCCAGTGGAACCGAACGAGCGCAACGGTCTGCGCTCTCGCTCCCGGCTGATGGTGGACAAGATCGCCACTGTTCCGAAGTCCAAGGTCGGCGAGCGAATCGGGCGGTTGGACGACGAAGATGTGGTCCGGCTCAACCAGGCCGTGATGGTGTTCCTGGGCCTGGCGGTGTCGCCGCGAACGAGCCGGAAAGGGGAATGATCAGCAGCATCGCGACCGAGGCGAACCCGGGCGCAGCGCGGCTAAATCACGGGCTGGACGAGATGGCTGGCGCGATCGCGCTGAGAATCTCGAACCGTGGCGGCGTATTCGATCACGGCGACGATTATGACGAAATCGTCGAGGCGCTCGACGAAGCGCCCGCGTCGTTGACCTCTGTGAGAATACCCGGCTCGAGGCGGGACGATTGCGATGTCGACGAAGCGAAGCTCGGCGCAATAGTTTTATCGTGACAGCCTGTTCTCGTCGTCGATCAGGGCGAGGCGAGCCGGTAATGAATCGCTCCATCGCCAGAGCACGAGATTCAGATCCTCGGCGCTCGAGCCCGACGCAAAACTTCTGACGATGAGACCGCTACGCCCGGCGCGCATCAGACGGCGGGCGAAGCTCTGCGTCTTCGCCTCGCCGACGGCCTTCATCTCGTCGCGCCAGGTCGGCGCCGCCAGCGCGTCGGCGGTCATCCCCTCGGCCGCCAATGCCGCTGTGTCCCGGCAATCAAAAAGCGTGTCGATCTCCGCGTCGTAGGAAACGAGCGTCGTCGGTTGCAAATTGCCGACCTGATTGGCTTCCCTGAGCGCTGTCATCACCGACAGAGAGAGATAGAGCGCCGGCGCGCCTTTCGGATTGAAGCGACCGCCATAAAGCGCCGCCCCTCGACCAGAGAGAGGTTCCCGCGCGAAAATCGGGTTCAATGCGCGGTAGAGCTTGCCCTCGTAACGGACAGGCACGGTCAGGCGTGGACGCCGGCGTCAACCGCGTCGATGTAATCGAGGACGTCGTCGGCGCGGCCGGTGCGGACGAGTTGCATGGCGGTCTGGCCGGAAAAACCGGGCAAGGGTTCGGATCGATACCAGGCGTAGGCGATCAACGCCGAGCCGAAGCGCGGCTCGACCTTGTTGATCACCTCGACCATCTCACGCAGGCGGCGCTGTGTCCTGTCGGACCCAATCCGGTCCTTGCGCTGGATGGCGTCCTTGCCGAGCCCGGCGGTCCGGGCAATCTCCTCGGTGGTCGTGCGGAGGGTTTGCGCGATCCTGCGCGGGGCGAACAGGCCGTCCGCGGCGTACTGGGCAAGCCCCATGGCTTCGGCCTCTTTGCCTCGATGCCAATGATAATGACGCAATATAGCGTCAAAAAATGCGGAATCCAATCGGAAGGGGGGAGAGGAACCGAAAGGGGCGCGCGCAATATGGCCACGCCGACGACTCTTATGGCCTGCTTTACGACGGGCGCTGGAACGCCGCGGGGGCCAGTCACTTGAGATTTTATAAATGATTCAACGCTCTCCGTTCATGCGTTAAGCGTGTAAACGTGCAATAAGGCGCAAGGCAGGGCTTAGACCAACTCAAGCCGAAGGTTTCGCCCGAGGATTTCGGCGGCGCGCTGCAAGGTCGCGAGCGTCACGTTGCCGTCGCGCGGATTAAGCAGGCGGCTGATCTGGCTCCGGCTCGTTCCCATGCGCTCGGCAAGCCGTTTGCGCGACAGGTTTTGATCCTTCATGGCGCGTTCGCTTGAGGAAGCGGCGGTGGACCGCTCCGGAGCAGGCAGCCAGCTCGCCGCGCGATGCTCCGGCCTTCCGGGGCCTTTGTTCAGATTACGGCGGTCCAGGGATTGATCACGGCGAGGCCGGCGGCCGTGAACGCGCTCGTGTCGCGAGATGCGACCGCGAAATCGTGCGAGGCGGCGATCGCGGCGATATAGCCATCGGGCGTGGGGAAGCCCTTTCCGGCGGCGCGCGCCCTTACGGCCAGTTCGGCATAGCGCCGCGCTGCGCTGGTATCGAACGACAGGATTCGATCCGCGAACAGCTCCAGCGCGCCGTCGAGCGCGGCGGTCAGCTTGTCCTTGCGCTTGCCCTTGGGAAGCGCGCCGATGCCGAACAGCAGCTCCGCGATGGTGACGCTGGACAGATAGAGCGTCTCCGCCGCTTGCTCGTCGAGCCACTTGCGGACCGCCAGCGTCGGCTCGGGCTTCATCGCCTCGGAGACGACATTGGTGTCGAGCAGGATCATCCGAAACACATTGGCTCGGCGGGCCTGGCGTCGCGAGTCTGCTCCAGGGCGTCGACATCGGCGTTGGTGAGCCCGATTTTCCGGCTCATTTCCGCCAGCGCGGCGCCGAGACGCAGCCGACCCGCCGGTCGCACGGCGGCCTCCAGGATGGCGCGCATTTCCGCTTCCGTGCTTCGATTATGCTTCGCGGCGCGGACTTTTAGGGCGCGATGCGTCTCTTCGGAGAGGTTGCGGATGGTAACAGCGGGCATGATGACTGTAATCCGATGTTGATAGCAATGCTATCAATATATGAATATGCTATCATATGTCAATGGCGGCGGATACGAAGGTGGTGCGCGGTTCTGTCGTGTGTTAAAATGTACACACATTAGCACATGGACTTCGCGCAATGGCCTCCAGCATGACGATGACAATTCGGGTTCGGCCCGATGTGAAGGAAAAGCTCGATCGGATCGCAGCCGCCACACAGCGCAGCAAGTCTTTTCTCGCTGGCGAAGCGGTCGCGGCCTACGTGGACCGCGAGCTTGAAATTATCGAAGGCGTTAAACGCGGCGTGGCCGACGCGGCAGCAGGCCGCGTCATACCGCACGAACAGGCTATCGCCGAAATGCGCCAGGTTATTGCGGAAGCCAAGCGCAGGAAGGGCGCGCACGGGTGAGGCCGGTCGTCTGGTCGGCAGAGGCTCACCGGGATAGTCTCGATATTCTCCGATATATCGCAAACGACAACCCTTTTGCAGCCGAAAGGGTCGTGGACGTCATCGCGAAAGCTGGGAACAATCTGGGGGAGTTCGCCACCGGGAGGCTTGGGCGGGTGACCGGCGCTTACGAAAAGTCTCTCGCCCCGCTCCCGTACGTTATTTCCTACGAGCTGCGGCTGATCGCCGGCCGCGAATGCGTCGTCATCTTGCGCGTGATCCACACCGCGCGGGAATGGCCGGCGGCGGAATGGCCTGACTGACTTAGGCTGATCTTCTGCAGTTTCCGTAGGTCACTATATGCCAAGCGCCTGATATTGCTGATGCGGAGTGGCGTTCGGCGCAAATATGTAGTCCACGCCAGTGACGAGTTAGATTGCCCTTCGTCCGCGCGACGACGCCGGCCGCAAACAGCGCCGCGGCAGCGCCGTCCACGGCGCCGCTCCCGCCGCCCGCGACCTCGTGCAGGCATCCAAGCGCCAGTCCTCCTTCCGGCAGCCTGCGGTCGATCGCGCTGACTCCGAACGGCAGGACCGCACGAGGGCCGCCGCGCGCGCCCTCGAGGCGCTCGATGCGCTGTCGTAGCTCGGCGATCGCAGGGCTGGCGGGGCGATCCAGCATGACGGAAAAGGCGGCTCCTTGGGCTTTGCAGCGGGTTCGCTCACTGTTATGTTCACTATTTGTTCTTTACTGCGCCGCGAGTCAATCGGGGCTTTCGGTTGAAACAAAAAGGCCAGGAGAACGGACAAGAGAACGCGTGATATCCCATCGCAAAAAGCGCCTGTGGGCGTTCTTGCCGTCGCCGTCCGCTCGGGAATGGCGCGTCACGGCGCGCCGGCGCGAAATTTCCACGAAACCTCGCCGCCTCGGCGCGTTACGATGCTGTCAAGAGGACGACGACCTTGACTTTCGGGACGCCCGTTGGTATCTATCATTGGTAGATATCAGGGAATTGCGATGCGGGCCGCCGCCGGAAAACAGACCGCAAAGTTATTCATGCATGGCCGCAGTCAGGCAGTGCGTCTGCCTAAGGAATTTCGGTTCGAGGGGACGGAAGTCCGTGTCAGTCGGGTTGGCGAAAAGGTGATTCTGGAGCCGCTGGACAGGCCGCCGTTCGATGTCAGCGCGTGGCGCGCGAAGCTCGATTCCTATCTCGATACGCCCTTCCCCGAAACACCCGACGAGTCGCCGGTTGAACCCGACGATGCGATCTCGTTCGACTGAGGCTTCATGTTCTACCTCGATACCAATGTGGTCATCGGCGTCATGAATCGGCGCGCGCCGCATTTGGAGGCGCGGCTCGAACAAGAGATCGTTCTCGGCGCCCGTCTCGCGCTGCCAACGGCGGCGCTATACGAATTGCGCTACGGGGCCTCGAAGAGCCAGCATCCCCAACGCAATCATGCGCGCATCGACGCCTTTCTCGAAGGCGTGCCTGACATCATCGCCTTCGACGCCGAAGACGCCACAGAAGCGGGAGATATCCGCGCATTGCTGGAAGCCAAGGGAACGCCTATCGGTCCCTACGACGTCTTCATCGCCGCGCAGGCGCGCCGGCGAGGCGCCGTGCTCGTCACGCTCAACAGAAGCGAATTCGAGCGCGTGCCCGGCCTGGTGGCCACGGACTGGTCGGCGGGCGCGGCGCCCTGATTGCGCCGCGACCCGATTCGTTCATTCTGTCGAACCCGGAGTCTCGATGGCCGCACATATCGTCCTGCCGCGGATCCACCGCGTCTTCGCCAATTTCAAACGATGGGCGCTCGGCACATACCACGGCGTGCGCAAGCCGCATCTGCGCCGCTACCTCGATGAGTTCGTCTTCCGGTGGAACCCTTGCGTTACTACGCTATAAGCGTATAT
This sequence comes from Pseudomonadota bacterium, assembly GCA_021777915.1. GTDB lineage: Bacteria > Pseudomonadota > Alphaproteobacteria > Rhizobiales > Beijerinckiaceae > Rhodoblastus. Next base: position 5,071 of record JAJYCZ010000123.1, read on the forward strand.
AAAGAGAGCGGCTATGGAGTTTGACTGGGATGAGGCCAAAAGCGACCGCAACCTGCGCCTCCGGAATCTTGGTTTCGACTACGCATCGCTCGTGTTCGCTGGACCAACCATCGAGAAGCCTGATCAGCGCCGCGCGTACGGCGAGGTCCGTGTCCTCGCGATCGGCGCGGTCGGCAGCGAGATTCTCGCTGTCGTCTACACCGACCGCGACGGCATCCGTCGCATCATCTCGGCCCGCAAGGCCAACCGGAAGGAACGCCGTCAATGGCAATCGTTCGTAAATCCCTAGACGAGCTGCTGGCCAATCCGCCGACCGTCGATCACGCCAAACTGGCCGCTACGACCGAAGCCGAAATCCGGAAGCACATGATCGAGGACGGCCAGGATCCCGACGCACCGCTCGGCACATTCGAACTCGTCGTGCCCGCCAAGATCGTACGCGAAAAACTCGGCATGTCGCAGGAAGCCTTCGCCACAGCCTTGCACATCCCGGTCGGCACGATCCGCAACTGGGAACAAAATCGGGTGACGCCAGACCCAGCAGCACGCGCCCTGCTACTGATCCTCTACCGCCAGCCCGCCATAGCTCTTCGAGCGCTTCGCGCCGCTTAAGCAACACCTACAGCGCCGCAATCGATCCTCCAAATCTTGATGCGCCGGACCCGCAAGGCTCGCTTGCGACGTGGTGGAATGCGCGCGAGGCGGAAGCCCTTACCATGTAGCGACATTCCCTACCGCTTGGGTTTGTGATACGGAAGACAGACAATGCCGGCCGTTCTGCGTATAGGCGGCCTTCGTGTCGTGATCTACCCAAGCGAACATCGACCGGCGCACGTGCATGTGAAGGCCGCAGAAGGTGAGGCGGTGTTCATCCTGCATTGCGCCGATGGGCCGCCGGAGTTGCGGGAAAGCTACGGTTTCGGACGATCGGACCTGGGCGGCATCAAGGACGCCTTAGCCGACAGGTTGACCGTTTTGTGTGCTGAATGGAGTTCTATTCATGGCCGTCACTGAACATGAGTTCGACCAAGCCGAGAAGCGCATGGCGGCGCTGCGCGAAGCTGGCTACGCTGTATCCGCCCGCTATGACCGCCGCGCCTCCCGCGTCGTCGTCAAGCTGAACACCGGCGTCCAATTGGCTTTCCCGACAAAACTGGCCGAGGGGCTGGCTGGCGCGTCGCCGGAGAACCTGGCCGAGATCGAAATCAGCCCCGCCGGTCTTGGCTTGCATTGGCCGAAGCTCGACGCCGACGTGTATGTTCCGGCGCTGCTGCAAGGCGTGTTCGGCTCCAAGAACTGGATGGCGCGTCAGCTTGGCGCCAATGGCGGGCGGTCGCGGACGGAAGCTAAAGCGGCAGCGGCGCGCGCGAACGGTCGCAAGGGTGGACGGCCGAAAAAAACCATTGCCGCGTAGCTCGCCAGCCGTTCAGATCGTTTCCCCATCTTGGCGGACCGGGAAGGACGAGGCGCGCGCAACCGGCTCGGTTTCGTTGACCCCCCTTGCAAGAGCTTCTACGATATATTATATTTTAGTATAACTTATTGAGGCTCGATCATGTACACGACGAATCTACGCAAGGTTGGCGGTTCAATCATGTTGGCGGTGCCGCCCGCTCTACTCGATGTCCTGCACCTGACCGCCGGAGCGAAGGTCGGCATGGCCGTCGATAACGGACGGCTCGTGATCGAGCCGACGGCCCGGCCACGTTATACCCTCGACGAACTGTTGGCCCAATGCGACGCCTCCGCCGAAATCACGGCAGAGGATCGCGAATGGCTCGATGCGCGCCCGGTCGGCTCCGAGCTGCTGTGATGGAGCGAGGCGACATCTATCTTGTCTCGCTCGATCCGACCTCGGGGCATGAGCAACAGGGAACCCGCCCGGTTCTGATTGTTTCGCCGACCGCGTTCAACCGCCTGACGCGCACGCCGATTGTGTTGCCGATCACAAGTGGCGGCAATTTCGCGCGCACGGCCGGCTTTACGGTTTCCTTGATGGGCGCGGGAACGAAAACGACAGGCGTCGTGCGCTGCGACCAACCGCGCGCCCTGGACATTGGCTCGCGTCACGGCCGCAAGCTCGAAAGCGTGACTCAGACAATTCTGGACGAGGTTCTGGCCAAGGTCGCAACCCTGTTTGAGTAAAACCCCCGCCTCGAGAGCGGCCTTGACGATCGCCATTGCACGCCTGCGGCGCGGCCACGATGCGTAGGCGCGGCGCACCTTCGGGCTGTGGATCGCCGGCTACTTCAGGGCGGTACATTTCCTGGAATTCAGCGGCCCTCAAATGAAGCAACTTGGCCATTTCCGACGCGCTATAGCCAGGCTTTTTCATATGGAATGAGATCATCTGGCGAAGCAGCTTCGGATGCTCCTTCGGACGGGTGGCCCGCATATGACGACCGACTATCGCTGAAAAAAGAACGCGCGGAATCGTCGTGACTTTTAGACGCACAGATCGTAACATGTTACGATATGTGGAGGGTATATGCCAAAGACAACCCGCAAGCCTGTTCCGCCGTCTTCACGGATGGCGACCTATCGCCAGCGCATGCGCGCCGCAGGGCTGCGGCCGGTGCAAATCTGGGTGCCGGATACAAGGTCGCCGGATTTTACAGAAATTTGCCGCCGTCAGGCGGCGGCCGTGGCGAAGGCCGAGCGCAATGACGCCGATCTGCGCGGCTTTATGGACGCGGCTTTCGCCGATCTCGATCGGTTGACGCCGTGAGGCGGGGCGATTTTGTCACCGTGGCCTTGCCGGGTGATTTTGGGAAGCCTCGCCCGGCGCTCGTTATTCAGGCGGACAGTTTTTCGACAAGCGCGACGGTGACGGCGTTGCTTGTCACAAGCGCAGCCGTTGACGCGCCCCTTTTGCGCGTGCGCGTGGAACCGGGCGAGCAAAACGGCTTGAGAACGGCGTCTTTCGTCATGGTCGATAAAATCATGACTTTCTATAGGGAAAGGGTCGGGCAGGTCATTGGAAGCGCGAGTGGAGAAGTCATGCTTGAAGTCGAGCGCGCCTTGACCGTGTTTCTCGGCATCGCAAGATAGCGGCGATGATTTACGGCTATGCCCGCGTCTCGACAGACGGCCAGAGCGTTGACCCGCAGGTCAAGCAGCTTCGCGCCGCCGGGGCGACGCATGTGTTCGGAGAAACCGCGAGCGGCGCGAAGAGGCACCGCCGCGAGTTGGCGAAGGCGATCAAGGCGCTTGGCGACGCCTGGGCCGATACCACGACGCCGCACGGGCGGTTGATGCTCACGGTTTTGGGCGGCCTGGCGGAATTCGAGCGCGCCAAAACGCCGCCTTTTCCGACACTTTTGGAGTCATCTGAAATGAGGGGTTGATACAGCTATCTTGTAATCTACTCGAATCTATGTAAAGATCTTCACAATGGAGAGGTTCGTAGGCATAGGCGAAGCGGCGGAAGCGCTGGGGGTGTCGATCACGACGCTCCGGCGCTGGGAGGCCGAAGGCAGGATTCAGGCGGACCACACGCCCGGTGGCCACCGTCGCTATGATCTCGCCAAGCTGCGGCCCGAGCAATTCCGCGCCGCGAGCGACGCGGCGCGCAAGACGATCGCCTACGCCCGTGTTTCCAGCCACGACCAAAAGGACGATCTGGAGCGCCAGAAGCAGGTGCTGGAGCTGTATTGCGCCCGCCAGGGCTGGACCTTCGAGGTCGTCGCCGACCTCGGTTCCGGCATGAACTATCACAAGAAGGGTCTGAAAAAGTTGCTGGCGGCGATTATCGACGGCTCCGTGGGCCGGCTGGTGATCGCCCACAAGGACCGGTTGCTGCGTTTCGGAGCGGAACTGGTTTTTGCCATTTGCGAAGCCAAGAACGTCGAGGTGGTGATCCTCAACCGGGGTGAGGATACCAGCTTCGAGGAAGACCTCGCCAAGGACGTGCTGGAGATCATTACCGTGTTTTCCGCGCGGCTTTATGGCTCGCGCTCGCACAAGAACCAGAAATTGCTGGACGGCGTGAAACGGGCGGTGGAGGATTCGCAATCATGCTGATCGCCCATTGTATCGCCCTTGATCCGACCGACAGACAGCGGACCTATTTCGCCCGTGCATCCGGCGCGGCGCGGTTTTCCTACAATTGGGCGCTGGGGGAATGGAAACGGCAAGTTGCGGCGCGCAAGGACGATCCCGGCCTGCCGGCGCCGTCCGACGCCAGCTTGCGGCGGCAATTGAACGCGCTCAAGCGCGAGCAGTTTCCGTGGATGTTCGACGTGACGAAGTGCGCCGCGCAGGAGGCGATCATCGACCTCGGCGCCGCGTTCCGGGCATTTTTCGAAAAGCGCGGCAAATATCCGCGATTCAAGAAACGTGGCGTCCACGACAGCTTTTGCGCCGCCAACGAGGCGGGGACGTTTCGCGTCGAAGGCAGACGCATCAAACTTCCCGTCATTGGCTGGGTGCGGATGCGCGAGGCTGTGCGCTTCGCCGGCAAGCTGAAGCGCCTCACCGTGTCGCGCGAAGCGGACCGCTGGTTCGCCAGCGTCATGGTCGAAACCGATGACGTGAAGCCTGTGCTTCAGCCGCAAGCCGTCGTCGGCGTCGATCTCGGCGTGACCACGCTGGCGATGCTGAGCCAGGGCGAGCCCATTCCTGGCCCGAAGGCGCATAAGATACTGTTGAAACGCCTGCGGCGCTCCAACAAGGCGCTGGCGCGCAAGCGCAAGGGCTCCGCCAACCGTCGCAAGGCAAAGGCTAAGCTGGCGGGGCTGCACGCCCGCATCGGCAACATCAGGCGCGACGCGACGCACAAGGCGACGACGATGCTGGCGAAAACATATCGCCGCATCGGAATCGAGAATTTGAACGTGCGGGGCATGGCGCGCAATCGGCGCCTCGCCCGCTCGATCATGGATGGCGGTTTTTTCGAGTTTCGCCGGCAGCTCGAATACAAGGCCCGTTTTTACGGCGCAGCCGTCGTGGTCGCGGATCGGTGGTTTCCCTCGAGCAAGACTTGTTCTTGCTGCGGTTCGGTCAAGATCGAACTGGCGCTGTCGCAGCGGATGTTCAAATGCGACGATTGTGGTTTGGAGATCAGCCGCGACCTGAATGCCGCGCGCAATCTCGAGCATCTGGCCGCGAGCTTCGCGGCGTCAGCCTGTGGAGAGGCGCGCTCTGGCGCGGGGCGCAGGCCCCGCGTGAAACGAGCCTCTGTGAAGCAGGAACCAGACGGCAAGGCCGCCGCGTAGCTTTAATCAGCTATGGGTAGAATTGTGTAGGTTCTGGAGAGCGGTATAGCTCGAGGGCATCGTGCATCTCCGGTGGAGCTATCATTATATGATACTTTGACCTCCCGGTCGATGCTTGCGCTCCCGGGTCGCCTCGGCCCAAGCAGCCGGGGTCGGCGTCTCTGCTTAGCGAAAGCGAAGTAGAGACACACGGTCAGTCGAAAGCGATGTCGCGCGTCCGGGCTCGCAACGTGTGCGTCCAGAGGCGTATGCGCCGAGGCAGGCCGTCGGGCGATAGCTCGATGGCGCCGATGATGCGCATCTTGCCGACCGCGCTGCGGCCTTGTCCGCCGGCGATAGGATCGTCTTTGGTGCGGTAGGGAATGTCGCTCTCGTCGACCTCGACGAGATCTTCGAGGAGCGAC
>JAJYCZ010000124.1 GCA_021777915.1 Pseudomonadota bacterium
GACGCGACTTCGGTCGGGCTTCGCCCTCCCTGCGTCACGCCCAACGCGCGAAACCAAGCAAAGTGAAATCCGGCAGATTCCACTTATCCTTCGCGGGAAACTGTTCAGACAACCGCGACCAGCTCTATACCGACCGTTTCAGTGTCGGCCAATCCGATGTCTTCGAATGCGATCGCGCCAAGCCGCCGCCAAGCCCGGTCTGGCGCGTCGATCAACAAGCGCGCGGCGGCGCGAAGCGCAATGTCTTGACGGCCTCGGCGAACGGATTTTTGCAGCGCGGCCATCGCCAGCCAAGGATCGGCGGGCAGCGGGTCAAACGATGGGATTTTGGCGCGCGCCGCAATGCTGCGGGCGAGCTGGTTTCTGAAATCGGCGATGATTTCGGGGCTGTTCATTCTGCTCCTCCTTGAGCTGGCAAGGGAGGCAGATGAACGTCTAACCCACTGATTATAATGATCCTAATACGTTACATGTAAAGGGCTTTTGCGCCTGAAGTGCCTCAAAGCGCCAAGCCCCAAACTTCCCGCCCCGACTTGAGCAGGCGGAATTGATAAACGGGCATGCCACAGTCTTACAATTGATATAAGCAATTCATCGCGATAGACAGATACTCAAATAATGATGCGCGCTAATCGTAGCTTGCATTCGTAACAAGCCATGAACCTTGCTCACCTCCTACATACGTAAGACTAAGCTTGTAGTTCGTTCTTAGTTTTGTACCGAAACTATTTTGAGCATCGAACCAGCTTTCTACGACGAAGTTGCATTTTCCGTCGTAACTAACTTTTGCTCTTTCGAAAATGCCAGGAAACTCAGCTGTCGAAGGTGCTTTCAGGTGTTGTCGAACATAGCTCTCCGCCATCACCTCCGCGTGCGTCTCTCCTTCTGCGCCGCACATGCGTTGTTTTTCTTCTGCCGGATCAACCGGTTGCGCAGCGGAAGCCGGCGAATAATTATTGGGTAGCGGCACATCGCCGTATATACGATCAATAATGAAAACCATCCCGATCAGTCCGAGCGCCCCGCCTACGAATACCTTTACTATAAACATGACGCCATTCCTCATATCCAGAGCATGACTTCTTCGATGCTGCCGACCCGAAAGGTCGGCTACACCGGGTAAATTATCTGGGGAATGTTGCCATTGACTTACCAATTATCCTTTGTGCCGTAATTAGCGTCCATGATCATTCTTCGCCCCTCCAGCTACAAGATTGGCGGGGAGGGCGGCATGGCCGATTTGCGCAGACGTTTCGGTCAGCTCGTTGCCGCGCATCGTCGGCGGCGTGGAATGACCCAGGAGCAACTCGCCGAAGCCGCCGGGATTTCTTCCGACATGATCGCCAAGGTGGAGACGGGAGCCTCGGGCGCGCGTTTTCCGCTGATTGAAAAACTCGCTGCCGCGCTCGATGTCGATCCCGCCGAACTGTTCACCGCTGAAGTTCCGTCCGGCCATTTGAAGCGTGGTGCTCTGGCTGATCTGACGACACAGCTGGCCGGGCTGTCCGATGCCGATGTGAAATGGCTGACGGGGATCATCGACGCCGCTCTCGCGCCCAAAAATCAGGGCGGTTCGAAATAGTCGAGGCCAGCGTCCGGGGTGCTGACACGAATTGCCTGCGCCGAGAAATCCTCCGCCGAACACGAAGTGTCTCCCGTCCCAGCTGGGCAATTTGCAATTGAGCAATTGCCGCAATTTTCAGCAAATCGGCATTTCACGAGCAGAATAGGCGTTTCGCTAGAACTGTCGCGCCTATAGTTGGAGACAGTTCAGAGCGACAGCTTATGCACTACTCGGAATGGAACGTAGCGCCTTGATCAGTGCGTCCTCTTTACCGACAAGTCCACGGCCTTTTGTTGGTGGTGCCGCCCCAAAGCTTTTTAGCACGCTCTCGAACACCTCGTATTGATCGTTTTCGAGGCGGAGCAGAATGCTATGGGTTTTGCCCCTCCCGGCTCCCGCTTTATCGTCCCTCCGTAAGACCCCCGGCAAGTCATTGGCGGTCGTCGCCATGGCGAGTTCGAGGGCGCGCTTTTCCTCTCCCGGCGCGGCGTGCTCGGCGATGATCCTGAGCTTGGTCCACCCCACCGCAGCGAGTTCTTCCGTCGGAATGTGGAGGTCGGCGAAACGCTTCCAAACCGCAACCAGATAATACGCCTTACGCCTTTTTAGGCCGGTCGCGGCAAGGATTTGTCCCATCCGCTCTTCCGAGACCTGGCGGGCCTCATACAGCGCCTTCGCCAGGTCTAACGGGATCGTATTTTTCTTCCCCGCCAACTTTTGGGCGGCGCGGAGACTGCTTGAACGCCGTTTGCTTTCCATTGCCGCCCTCTGGCTCGTTCACGTTTCCGCGCATCCCAAATGCAATTAAATGCACGAAGCTCAATCACCACTTCGTCGATGCGATTTTCAATTTGGCGAGTGCCGTGGGCCAGTGCGACCAGATCGCCTCCGGGTTCCACCAATCCGGGGCGGCGGCCTTGAACTGATCTCGGTACGCCTTGCGCTTTGCCTTGGGCAGAATTTTCAACGCCAGATCGAGCCCTCGGACGGCCACGCTGTCGCAGAACAGAAGCCAGACGTAGGCAGGGCCTTCTGATGGCGGCGCGGGCATAGTCGTCGTCAAGACGATGCCGGCGAATGGATTTTCCATTGCGGCCAGTTCTAACAGGCTCTTGCAGGGGGGCGGCTTGAAGCGGCGCTCGAACCTTGTGACTGGAGGACCCGCGCTGGCTTTTCCTTTTGACTGCTGCTGCGCGCTCTTATTGTAAATCTGGATGTGGCTGCCCTTTGGCTTCCCCCACTGATACGTCTGCAATTTCCCATCCTGGCTCCAGGTCTTCACCGTCGAGCCTTTCTTCGGCACCAGTTGAAGCTTGCTCATCCGCAAGCCCAGAATATCGACCGCGATGTCGAGGCGAGTGATTTTCGCCTCTTTGGCGAAGCGCCCCCAGCCGTTGGGGATCACGCTGCCCAGGATGCCATGAAGTTCGGCGATGCCGTCAGCGCCGAGTTTCGACGGGTTGAATTCGAGCCGTATCCGGTCGGCAAGGTTGTGTTGGAAGGCGTAGTCGATGCGGGGCCGCTCGTCGTAATGCGGCAGGACGATCAGCTTCGCCCGATTGAAGCCTTTGGCCGGTTTGCCCACCGACTGAAAAAATTCCGTGTCGTTGGTCAATGCCTGATAAAGCGCGGAATGGATTTGGTGTGCGAGTTCGGCGGATTTCGGCGTCAGGACGACAGCGATTTTGTCGATGAAGGGAGCCGGGGCGTTCGTCGCTTCCGTTCCTGGGGGGAAAGCCGAGGTCGATCCTTCAAGTTCGGATTTCTGCCCATTTTCTTTCTTGTTAGAGGGCTTCCCGCCTTTGATGATTTTGATCGGAGCCATACTGGCGCGTCCACTGATGCCGCAATTTGCATCGAGGGAAGCATAGCCAGCTGAAATTATCGCTTAAACGAGCTTAGAGATCAAAATATATTTAACAAATTATCCCATAACGCCACTGAGTGCAACGGGATAAGTTACTTTATCAAGCGCAATTCTGAGGATCGGCAGCGGTGGTCCACTCCCGTAAGAGGCGTGGACGCTCTTATCTATGTGTCCCATTAGGGACTTGGCAATATTTTCTGGAACCTCGGCCGCTGCGAGTGCGTCCTTAAAATTATGTCGAAAAGAATGAAAAGCCGATTTTGGCGCGGCAAAGCCTATGCTTTTTGAATAGCGGCCCCACCATTTCGAGAAATTGTGCGAATAATATCCATCCGCGCCGGGCTCAATGTCGGGGAAGATGCGCGCCTTGCCCTTGGCCGCCTTGGTCAAATCGAGAATGCCTCCCTCTAGCAGCAGATGGTGAACTGGAACCCGACGCTGGCTGGATGTCGTCTTGAGTTTTTTGTCCTCCCCTTTTGTCACATCGAAAAACCAAATGCCGTTTTCCTCTCGCAGGTCGCTGGCCAGAAGCTGAACGATCTCGCCCATGCGCATCCCGGAAAAGAGAGCGATCAATGGCACCCAGAATTTTCCATCGCGCGTAACAGTCGGACCCGGCTTGGTGCGTGCCTCATTTGAATATCCCCGAAACAGGGGCGAACCGAAAATCATTTGCAGCTGCGCGGTGGAGTACGGTTTTCTGCGATCTGCTGGATTGGTCTTTCCAACGCCAGCGACCTTAACGCCAGCACCGGGTATGGAAACCGAATATCCTTCATTTCTTGCCCAGATCAGCAAAGACTTAAACATTGCGAAATATTTGTCCTGGGTCTTCAAGGACAACGACGCGCCCGTTTCATTGGCCTTGACGGCTTCAATAACGCTGATCCCTTTGTTGGCTTTGGATTTCATGTAGTTCGGAGGCACTCGCGCCAGGGCGTCGCGAACTGCTTTCACGTCCTCGACGTCGAGCGCCCGCATAAATTTGCCGGGGCCGATCACCGCCTCGGCAAGTGCGACTACACGTTGCTGGTCGCCTCTGGTTTTCCGAGCCCAATGCTTTTCGTGAAAGGTAATATAGAGTTCGCCGACCTCCGCCAGCGTTCGAGCCTCGGGTGGTGCTATGACATCTTCTCCTGGCGCTGCCGGCAAACCGTTCGGTGACATTCCCACAAAAAGCGGATCGCGCGGTTGCGTGCGCTCATAGTCGGCGGACAGCATCGCCGCCAAAATTCGGGCGTTTTCGATTTCCGCGCGCATCACGCCGACGCAGGCTTGGCTGAGTTCGTCTTGCGTCGTTGCGGCAGTGTTTGCGGTCGTCTGCCCTACGAGCTTTTGCGCTGCGTCGAGCACTCGACTGTCGAAAGAATGCTGCGCAAGCTGTCCGCGCAGTCTTTCAGCCTTTTTCTGCAAAAAGGCGACTTCGGCGTTCAGATCGACGGAGGGGTCTTGCGGTAGGTCGAGCGAAAATTCCAGCGACCTGTTCAGGCATGCCTGAAAATAGACGCGGATGCGTTCCTGGAGGTCCTGCGTCGAAAGGTGTGACATGCCCGGCAATTCCTGAAAAAATGTCTCGATCGCGTTGCTCAGGAGGCGGCCTCGCATCCTGGCAGCCATCTTGTCTGAGGTTCTCAGGGAGACCTTAATCTCGCGTTGCCCGAGACGTCCACGCAGCCGGCAAGGCACGACAATGCGGAAATGAAAATTGCCGCCGCGACGCATGACATGCTGCGTCGATTTCGCCAAATTAGCCCCCGTTTGTACCAGGTTTTTGTACCAAGTACGGAAGCCGACAGCGGAAGGTCGATTGAAACCTGAATTTAATCAGGGCGTTGCGCGTTCAGTGGCGGAGAGGGAGGGATTCGAACCCCCGATACGGTTGCCCGTATGCCGCATTTCGAGTGCGGTGCTTTCAACCACTCAGCCACCTCTCCATCCGGGCGCGTCGGCGGGACTGGCCCGCTTCGTGGTGAGGCGGCGCAATATCAGGCCGCGCTGCCGCGCGCAAGCGCCTTCGCCCGGCGCGGGCGAAAATCCTTCGCGCGCGACATCCGCGCTTGACTTCTCGGGGCGTCCGGCATAGGAAACCCAACGTCTTGTCGTGGCTCGCCGCCGCGACATTTGCGTTTTTCGGACTTGCTGAATCGTTCAGCCTGGCCGAAACCGCCCGCAACCGGAACCTGTCGGCGAAAACGCCGCCGGGCTCCAACCCACCCGGTTCAACTGCAAAGAAGCCGGCCGCGTTTTTCACAACGCAGAGCCGGATATCGAACACAAGGAAGAACGATGTTCGCAGTCATCAAAACCGGCGGCAAGCAATACCGCGTCGCCGCCGAAGAAAAAATCACCGTCATGTCGCTGGAAGGCGACGCCGGCTCCGTCGTCACCTTTTCCGACGTTCTGATGGTCGAGAAGGACGGCGCCGCCCAGGTCGGCGCGCCTTTCGTCGCCGGCGCCTCGGTCAAGGGCGAAATCGTCGAGCAGACCCGCGGGCCGAAGGTCATTTCCTTCAAGAAGCGCCGCCGCAAGAATTCCAAGCGCAAGCGCGGCCACCGTCAGGATCTGACGGTCGTGCGCATCACCGAAGTCGTCGCCTGACCGGCTCGCGCTTCACAGGTTGAATAAGGGCCGCGTCGGACGCGGCGAAGGACAAGTTTCGGAGCAGGACAATGGCTCACAAAAAAGCAGGCGGTTCGTCCCGCAACGGGCGCGACTCGGAAGGCCGGCGCCTTGGCGTGAAGAAATTCGGCGGCGAAAACGTGGTCGCCGGCAATATCCTCGTGCGTCAGCGCGGCACCAAATGGCACGCCGGCGCCAATGTCGGCACGGGCAAGGACCACACTCTTTTCGCCCTCGTAGACGGCAAGGTGGTCTTCAAGTCCCAGGGCGCCCGATCCGTGATTACGGTAGCGCCCGCCCCGGCGGCCACGGCCGCGGAATAACAGAGGTCGCGATCTTCGGGACCTCGCCGGCGCAAGCCCCAAGGCAGGTTCCGCAAGTCGATTTTCCAAAATCCGGCATAAAAGCCGGGGAAACGACAAAAGGTCACGTTCCAGCGCGAAGATCGTCACATTCTTCGGTTGGAATGATATCCGGAGCCAAGTGCTGAAGGGGGAACGGCGCCGTTTCCCCTTATTGCTTTGACCGGAGCCTTTCATGTTCCCCGAAATCGCCCGCGACGATGTGTTTCGCCTTGAAACCCGGCGGCTGTGGCTGCGCTGGCCGCGCGGATCGGACGCTCCCGCCGTATCCGCCCTCGCGGGGGATTGGGGCGTCGCCCGCTGGACGGCGCTGATTCCCCATCCCTATACGATCGAAACCGCCGAGCGCTGCATCCTCGCGGCGCGCGCCGGCAATGCGCGCGGCTCGTCCCTGCGTTTCGCGCTGACGCTCAAGGATTTTCCGCGCAAATTCGTCGGCATGGCGGGGATCGACGCGACCGACGACGGCCCGAGGCTCGGCTTCTGGCTGGGGCGGCCCTACGCCGGGCGCGGCCTGATGAGCGAAGCGGCGCAGGCCCTGGCCGACGCTTTGTTCCGGATCACGGAGGCCGAGGAGCTCTCGACCGTGATCCTGACGGACAACGCCGCCTCGCGCGCCGTGCTGGAAAAATGCGGCTTTGTTGAAAGCGAAAGGTTCGAGACCGGCTTCGGCCGCCACGCCGACAGCCCCGTCGTGCGGATGACGTTGCGGCGCGACGAATGGCAGGCGTCGACAGGCGACGTCTTGCGGCCCGCGCTCGCCTTCGATAGAGCCTTGGCCTGAACATTTTTCCACAGGACATCGGCGGTCCGCGTTTTCCGCGCGGGCCGCGCCAGGCTCAAGCATGAAATTTCTCGATCAGGCCAGAATTTATGTGCGCTCGGGCGACGGCGGCGCCGGCTGCGTGTCGTTCCGCCGCGAGAAATTCATTGAATTCGGTGGCCCCGACGGCGGCGATGGCGGGCGCGGCGGCGATGTCGTGGCCGAATGCGTCGCCGGGCTCAACACGCTGATCGACTACCGCTTCCAGCAGCATTTCAAGGCCAAGACCGGCGGCCACGGCATGGGCAAGAACCGTGCCGGGGGCAGGGGCGCGGACGCGGTGCTGAAAGTGCCGGAAGGCACGCAGATTTTCGAGGAGGACGGCGAAACCCTGATCGCCGATCTCACCGAGGTCGGCCAGCGCGCCGTCATCTGCAAGGGCGGCAACGGCGGCTTCGGCAATCTTCATTTCACCACATCGACCAATCGCGCGCCGCGCCGCGCCAATCCGGGACAGGAGGGCGAGGAGCGCACCATCCTCCTGCGCCTGAAACTCATTGCCGACGCCGGCCTTGTCGGCCTGCCCAACGCGGGAAAATCGACCTTTCTGGCGACCGTCTCCGCCGCCAGGCCGAAAATCGCGGATTATCCCTTCACCACGCTTCATCCCAATCTCGGCGTCGTGAATGTCGATGGCAAGGAATTCGTGCTGGCGGACATTCCCGGCCTGATCGAAGGCGCTCACGAGGGCCACGGCCTCGGCGACCGCTTTTTAGGCCATGTCGAACGCACCGGCGCCGTCCTGCACCTGATCGACGCCACCGGCGAGCACGCCGGCAAGGATTACAAGATCGTGCGCGGCGAACTCGCGGCCTATGGCCATGGTCTGGAAGAAAAGACCGAAATCGTCGCTCTGTCGAAAATCGATTCGGTGGACGCGGAAACGCTGAAAAAACAGGTCGAGCGACTGAAGCGGGCGATCCGGTCCGCCGGCCCGCCGCTCGCCGAGGGCGAGAAGCCCGCCGCGCCTTACAAAATGTCGGCGATCGCGGGCGAGGGCGTCACCGAGGTTTTGCGCGCTTTGTGGCGGGTGATCGCCGAGCGCCGCCAGGAGGAGGCGGCGCGGGCGCCGCAGGAAGCGTGGCGGCCGTGATCGACACAATCGAACTGGATTGTTTGACGCTCACGCGCCGCACGGCGTACTGATCTCCCTCTCCCCCGTCCGACGGCCATGCGATGAAGCTTCCCTCTCTCGATCAATTCAAGCGCATCGTCGTCAAGGTCGGCTCATCGCTGCTGGTGGATCGCGCGCGCGGCGCCGCCAGGCGCGAATGGCTAGAGGGGCTGGCCGACGATCTTGCCGCCCTGCACCGGCGCGGCGCCGATGTGCTGGTGGTCTCTTCCGGCGCCGTCGCCTTGGGGCGCTCGGTGCTCGGCCTGCCGCCCGGTTCGCTGAAACTCGAAGATTCGCAAGCCTCCGCCGCTGTCGGCCAGATCGCTCTGTCGCGCATCTGGGCCGAGGTTCTGGCCGAGCGAAAAATCGTGGCCGGCCAGATTCTGGTGACTTTCGGCGATACCGAAGAGCGGCGGCGCTATCTCAACGCGCGCGAAACGCTGGCGCGGCTGATGGACATGCGCGCCGTGCCGGTGATCAACGAGAACGACACGGTGGCGACCAGCGAAATCCGCTACGGCGACAACGACCGGCTCGCCGCGCGGGTCGCCACCATGGCTTCAGCCGATCTCTTGATCCTGCTGTCGGATGTCGAAGGGCTCTATGATTCGCCGCCGTCGCAAAACGCCAACGCGCGGCTCATTCCCATCGTGCCCCGCATCACCGCCGAGATCGAGGCGATGGCCGGAGGCGCGGCCTCGGAGCTGTCGCGCGGCGGCATGACGACCAAGATCGAGGCGGGCAAGATCGCGACCGCCGGCGGCGCCCATATGGTTATCGCCGACGGCCAGAAATCCAACCCGGTCGGGCGGATCGCCAAAGGGGAGCCCTGCACCTGGTTCCTCACGCCGTCCACGCCGGTCACGGCGCGGAAGAAATGGATCGCCGGCTCGCTCAGCCCCCAGGGCGTGCTGACCATCGACGACGGCGCCGCGCGCGCGCTCGTCGCCGGCGCCAGCCTGCTGCCGGCGGGGGTCAAGGCGGTGGAAGGCGATTTTGCGCGCGGCGATTGCGTGATCATCCGCAATCTGCAAGGCGGCGAGATCGGCCGCGGGCTGGTGGGCTATGACGCGCGCCACGCCCAAAAAATCATCGGCCGCAATTCGCGCGACATCGCCGCGATCCTCGGCACGGAAGGCCGGGCGGAAATGATCCACCGCGACGATATGGTTCTGGGGCGCGACCTCGCCGAGGGAAAGTGAAGCCGGTTGGGTCGGCGCAGGTCAGAAGTAATAGTTGGCGCCGAGCGGCAGAATAGCCCCAGCCCTTTTTCAGCAGTGTGATGCCGGTGAGCTGAACGCCGCCGAGCGAACCTTTTTTTGGCGATCACTGCGCAATTTCGAGGCGCAGGATTTCAGAGCCAGAGTAGGTGACTCGAACATACAGCCCATCATGAATCGGCCCGCCTTGGGACGCCATCTGATGAAACCCGGCAGAAACGATATATCCATAGTAGGTAAATCGATGACCATCAACGACAAAAGTTTCAGCCTTTTGCCAGCCCCATTTTGGCAATTTGGTAAAATGAGTTACGGGACCGTTGACGATCTCGTATTTTCCGTGTCGCAGTTTCGACACGGCGCCGCGGTAATCCGCGAAGGTCACGCCGAAAGCAAGAAGCGTCAAAAGCACGGTGAAGCCGAGAGCGAATCGGTCGCTCACCGGGCTACGCTGTCCCCAACGCAAACCCGGTAAGCCCATGACAATGCCTGCGGAAAGCAGAACGAAAATAAAGCTGAAGGCTGGCACCCACCAAGCCGCGAAGCCGTTTTGGGCCGCGTCGAAAACAGTCCTGTAGGTCATAAACGATGCCCACTCGCGTAACCTGTCGGTATTCTTGATAATAGGCGGCTTAAACGAATATCGCGTAACCGACGTTGCCGACAGGCGATAACCGGGCAAACGACGGCGCCGACCCACCGAAATGGCGCATCGCTGCTGTCCTGGCGGCGTCCGAAATCGTCAGTTGTCCGCCGATAAGAGCCGACCGAGCCACAAGTTAAAGGCCCCGTTGGATTTTTGCCGCTACCGGAAATGCCGCAGATAATAGCCTTCGAACAGTCCCTTGAGCCAATGGAAGACGCGCAGTTTGGGGCTGACGAAATTGAATTTTTCCGAGCGATAGACCAGCACGCCGGCGTCGAGCATGTCGACGATGCAGATCAGTTCCGCCTTGAAGGCGGAGGTCGGTTCGCGCCGGCTCAGGATCGCGTCGATATTGGCGGCGGCGGCGGCGGCCTGCAAATCG
>JAJYCZ010000125.1 GCA_021777915.1 Pseudomonadota bacterium
ATGGCCTGACCTTAGCGCCTATTTCGCCGGCTGTGTACTTGGGCTTTCGGACTGATTGGAAATTTTTATCAGATTTTCGAGCGTCGCGCGCGCCCGGCCGCTGTCGAGCGCCTCTTCGGCGAGGCGGCGCCCCGTCTTGAGGTCCGCGGCCTTGCCGGCCACGACCAGGGCGGCGGCGGCGTTGAGCGCGGCTATGTCGCGATAGGCGTTCTTCGTCCCGCCAAGAACGGCGCGCAGGGCGGCGGCGTTATGGGCGGGATCGCCGCCGCGCAGTTCGGCGACGGTGGCGCGTGGCAGGTCGGCGTCTTCCGGCGTGATCGAGAAGCGGCGGGTGCGGCCCGAGTCGAGTTCGATGATATCCGTCGGGCCGGTGGTTGTGATTTCATCGAGACCGTCCGATCCATGGGCGATCCAAACCTTTTCGGCGCCGAGCCGGTCCAGCGTCTGGGCGATATGGTCCATCCAGCGCGCGTCGGCGACGCCGATCAACGCCCGCTTGACGCCAGCCGGGTTGGAGAGCGGGCCGAGCAGGTTGAACAGGGTGCGCACGCCAAGCTCCTTGCGAGTCGGCGCCACGAGCGCCATGGCGGGATGATGGGCTTGCGCCGTCATGAAGCCGATATTGACCTCGCGCAGGCATTTTTCGACATTTTCGACCGGCGCGCCAATCCGCACGCCCAGGCCGGTCAGCACGTCGGAGGCGCCGGAAAAGGAGCTGGCGGCGCGATTGCCATGCTTGGCGACCGGCGCGCCGCAGGCGGCGACGACAATCGCCGTGAGGGTCGAGATATTGTAGGTTTGCGCTCCGTCGCCGCCCGTGCCGACGACGTCGATGGCGCCCTCCGGCGCCGTCACCCGCAACATTCGCGCGCGCATGGCGGAAACCGCGCCGGTCAATTCGTCCAGCGTCTCTCCGCGCACGCGAAGACCCATGAGGAAGGCGCCGATCTGCGCGGGCGAGGCCTCGCCGGAAAGCATCAGACCGAAGGCTTCCTCGGCCTCGGCGCGGCTCAAGGACTCGCGGTCGGCGATCTTGGCGAGAAAGGGCTTGAAGGTTTCCATGCTATTTCGCGCCTGGTTACTTCGACCGTTTGGCGGCGTTCCAGGCTTTCGCCAGATCGAGGAAATTGCGCAGCAGGGCGTGGCCATGTTCCGAGGCGATGCTCTCGGGGTGGAACTGCACGCCATGGGTGGGGCGGGTGAAATGGCTCAGGCCCATGATCAGCCCGTCGCCGGTATGCGCGGTGACCGCGAGTTCGGTCGGCAGCATGTCGCGGCGCACTACCAGCGAATGATAGCGCGTGGCCTTGAACGGGCTCGGCAGGCCGCGAAACACCGTTTCCCGGGTGTGGTGGATCTCGGCGATCTTGCCATGGACCGGCTGGGGCGCGCGCACCACCTCGCCGCCGAAAGCCTCGCCGATGGCCTGATGGCCGAGACAGACGCCGAAGATCGGGATGCGCGGGCTGGCCAGGCGGATCAGGTCGAGGCAGATTCCGGCTTCATGGGGCGTACATGGGCCGGGCGAAAGCACGATGCAATCCGGCTCCTCGCCGGCGACCTCTTCGGCGGGCGCCGCATCATTGCGCAAGACTTTGACCTTCGCGCCGAGTTCGCCGAGGTAATGCACCAGATTGAAGGTGAAGGAATCGTAATTGTCGATCAGCGTGACGGATGTCATGGAACACTCTGCCTGGAGCTTTTCTCTATTGAGCTTATGACCCCGCGAAGTCAATCAGCGACAAAGCCGCGCCGCCCGCGCCCGGAAAGGCGCGGGGTCGGACTGTTGTCCCGTCGGCAACGACGCCTGGCGCCGGTCTGAAAAAGACTCAGAACGACCAGTTGAGCGCGCCCGAGGCGGCGAAATCCTGGCCGCCGGGCTGGCCGATCGTCTGCGACAGGTAGAGCGACGAGGACATGTTCGACGTCAGCTTGACCTCCGCGCCCAGCGCCACGCGCGCGAAGGCGTGGTTGGGCAATTGCTGGGCGTCGTAGGTGTTGACGATCAGGGGCGCCGAGAGCGCGGAGAACTGCACGACGCGGCCGTAGCCCTGGAAATTGTTTTCCGCCGTGACATTGAGGAACGTATCGACCGCGTCGCCGCCGATTTCGAAGGCGTGGCGCAGTTGCGCGCCCGCGGAGCCCAGGGTCGCTTCGAGATTTTGTTTGGCGACGTTCAGGGTCAGCAGCGGGTCGCCGCTCTCGTTATAGGCGCCGATATTGGACTGGGCGTAGATGACGCCCAGGATCGGGCCGAGCCGGGTGGCGGGATTGATGTCGAAGAGGTAGCCGGTCTTGGCCGCCAGGCCGAAGGTCTCGCCGGTCGGGCTTGAGGCGATCGTGCTGACCACGCCGGGGCGGGCGTTGCTGTAATCGAGCCAGCCGAAGGAAAGGACGCCCTGGGCGAAAAGGTTCCTGCCGCTCCATGCGCTGTAAAGGCCGAGCTGGGTCGATTGCAGCTGGGAGGAGCCGGCGCCCCCGTTGAGAGTCTGATACTGGCCGGTCATGTCCACCGCGCCGCCGACGAGCCAGTTCGGGGCGAGCCTGTATTCGAGGCCGATCGAGCCGCCAAGCGCCAACCAGTCATAGCCGGCGGCGGCGCCCGCGCTCGAACGGGAGCCGACGCCCCCGCGCGGCTGGATATAGACCTGCCACGGGCTCCCCGAAGCCGAGGCGACGCCGCCCGGCCCGGCATAGGCCAGGAAGCCGGAGGAGGCGGAAAGGCCAGGCGCGTTGAACAGATCCATTCGGCCCATCAGGGCGCCGGCGAAAGTGGTGATCGGATAGAGGCTGAGATCGGAGGCCGGCGCGATGGTTTCGGGCGCGTTCAGGCGATTGGCGACATATTCGCCCAGAATGGCGAAGCCGAGCGAGGTGAGGTGGATGCCGTCGACATAGAACAGATATTGGCTTTGCCGCGCCGGGTTGCCGATGCAACTCGCCGGGCAGACGCCGGGATTGGCGACGCCATAGCGCGCGGGATCGGCGTAAACCTCCTTCTGGAGGAGGGCCAGGTCGATATATTCCACCCGAACGCCGGCGGCGGCGATCCGCGCCAGCTCGGGCTGCATCAGATTGTTGTATGTCTGGCTGTAAGCGGAGGCGACGCCGGCGATGGCCGGTCCCGAGGCGATGTTATAGGGCAGGCCGCCCCGTGTCGCCGGCCGTCCAGACCAGCGTGCGGGCGCCGGAGGCGACCAGAGCCTTGAGGCTGGTCGTGGCGAGCGCCGCGCTGCCGGCGGCCGCGGTTGGCGCGCCAGCGAGCGATCCGCCGGCATGCGCATAATAATCCGCGTCATTGCCGCCGATATTGACGAGCAGCAGGGAACTCGGCGGGACGGCGCCGCCCGGGCCCAGGAAGCCCGTCGTCTGTAGGGCGAAACTCGGAACCGGCCCGGGAATGGCGCCGGTGGCGCCGCCGCCCCAGGCCCAGGGCGCCGGCCGCGGCCAGAGCCAGCCGGCGCGCGAGGAATTTGCATCGCGTCCCGCCGCGCCTTCCGACCCGCATGCGCATGTCCACCCCCCTTGTTGTTTAGCAATGAACCTGGCAGGGCCCTGGTCGCCAGAGAACAGCCGGAATGCCCGAATTTATTCAAATTTTTCCGGGAAGCGCGGCGTCACGACGCTCGCGCGTCATTTTGCGCCGGACTGTTGCGCGCGAGAAATACCGCGACCCCCGGCGAGGTCGACTCAGCTAAATCAACCCCAGATCGGATAATTGGCGCCGCAATTCCTCAGGCATCTCGGCGAGCCCGGTCGCCGCGGCGCCGAGGTCCGGCGGGGCTTCGGCGGGGTCGAAATAGCGCCAGCCCTGGAAGGCGCGGTGCGGGCGTGGGCGCAGGGCGATCACATCGTCGTCGAGTTGCAGCGCGCAGCGTTTCACGCCGGCGGAATCGACGAAAGGTTCGACGCCGACCAGTTTCTGCCGCGCGGAAATCTGGCCTTTGATGACCCAATAAAGCGAACCGCCGTCGAGCAGTTCTTCCGCGCGCTTGGGAAACATGCGGGTGACATGGGCGTGGACGCCCGCTCCGCGCGAACGCCGCATATTGGTCCAGGCGCGCAGATCGGCGACCGATTCCGCGCCGACGCAGAGCTTTAAAAGATGCAGGGTCATGCCTCGTTGTAGTCCTGCGGCGGGCGGCGCGGAAGAGCGGGCTTGCCTTTGCTTCCCGCTTGGCCATCTAATCGGGAGCAGAGGAGAGTATTTTGGGCGAGGGCGACGGGAATCCGGTGGCGCGGGCGGGACGGGCGGCGGTCGAGGCCTTCGCCCAAAAAATGCTTCAAACGCCCATGCGGCGCGCGCCGGCGAAAGTGACGGACCGCGGCGCGCCGGGGCGTGGCCGGCTGATCTTCGCGCTCGACGCCACCATGAGCCGGCAGCCGACATGGGACGCAGCCCAGCAGGTCCAGGGCCAGATGTTCGCCGCCGCCGCCGCCAGCGGCGGGCTCGACATCCAGCTCGTCTATTTTCGCGGCTTCAACGAATGCCGCGCCTCAAGCTTCATGCGCGACGGCGCCGGGCTCGGCGCCGCGATGGCGGCGATTTCGGTGCGGGGCGGCCAGACGCAGATCGGGCGGGTCCTGCGGCATATCCGGGCGGAGCGGCAGGAATCCCCTCTCATGGGGCCGCTGGGCGCCTTCGTCTATATCGGCGACGCGATGGAGGAGAAGGCCGACGATCTCGGCCGCATCGCCGGCGAGCTTGGCCTGCTCGGCGTCAAGGGTTTTTTCTTCCACGAGGGCGGCGACGCCGCGGCGGCGGCCTGTTTCAAGGATCTGGCGCGGCTGACCGGCGGGGCTTTCGCCACCTTCGATTCGCGCGCGCCGGGCCGTCTCGCCGCCCTGCTGCGGGCGGCGGCGGCTTTTGCCGCGGGGGGCCACAAGGCTTTGCGCGACCGCGCCGAGGCCGGCGACGCCGAGGCCCGCCTGCTGCTCGGCCAGCTGAAATAAATTGGAGCGTTCATGCCGTTTCTGCTGATCGGGCTTCTGACGCTGATCCTCGGCGTCTATCTGCTTCGCGAACTCGGACGCGCCTCGCCGGCGCGGGTCGCCGGCTATGTGCGCAACGGCGGCGGCTTTCTCGCGGCGGCGGCGGCGCTTCTCCTGTTGTTGCGCGGGCGTCTGAGCCTCGCCATCGGCCTGGGCGGCCTGTCCCTTTATCTGTTCAGTGGCGACCGCGTTTCGTGGAGCAGGATCTTCGCGCGTCGCCAGCAGGGGCGCGGCGCGTCGCGGATCCGCACGGCTTTTCTCGAAATGACCCTCGACCACGGCAGCGGCCAGGTCGATGGGACCGTACTCGCCGGCGCCTTCGCCGGCGCGAGGCTGAGCGCCATGATGCGCGAGGAAATCATGCGGCTGCGCGAGGATTGCGCCGCCTTCGATCCCGACTCGGTTCTACTGCTGGATAATTATCTCGACCGCCGCTTTCCCGGATGGGGCGCGGCAGGCGAGGGTGACGCGAACGCGCGGCGGCAAGGGGCCGGCCAGCAAGGGCCTCGGCGGCCCGGCGGCGGCGAAATGAGCGAGCAGGAGGCTTATCAGACGCTTGGTCTTCGACCGGGCGCGAGTCCGGAGGAGATCGTTCGGGCGCACCGGCGCCTCATGAAGGAACGCCATCCCGACCACGGGGGGACGACGGATGACGCGGCCCGGATCAATCAGGCCAAGGATCGGCTGATGCGTCGTCAAGGCTGATACGCTCCCCAACTCGAAACACAAGGGACGAACTTGGAAACTCTTGCCCGGGAGGAGGCGGCGGTCCGCTCCCCGGCGCGGGATCAATCCTTGATCGTGAAGCAGCTGAAGCCGGAATGTTTCAGCGCCTTGCAGGCGGCTTCCGCCTTCGATGGCTCGAGGCCGGCGAAACGGGCGCGGTAGATGGTCCCATGGCCCTTCTGGACCTTTTCGGTATAGGGCTTGGCGGAAGCGAGCAGGGCGCCGCGCTTGGCCTTGGCCTTGTCGAGCAGTTCGGCGGCCTTGCCGGCGTCGTCGGTCGC
This sequence comes from Pseudomonadota bacterium, assembly GCA_021777915.1. Lineage (GTDB taxonomy): Bacteria > Pseudomonadota > Alphaproteobacteria > Rhizobiales > Beijerinckiaceae > Rhodoblastus. Next base: position 6,000 of record JAJYCZ010000125.1, read on the forward strand.
GCCGATCTGGATCATCCAGCCGGACGCCGGCGGTTTCGTGGGCAGGGCGCCGAGGGTTTTTCGTGCGGGGGCGTCGTCGTCCGATGGCGCTTCGGCTTTGGCCAGATGTCGGGGCTCGTGCGTGGACGGCACCGCGCCGCGCGCGGGCGCGCCGTCGCCGTCGGCGGAATGGAAGCGGGTCGCGGCGCGCAGGGCGGAGACGCCCGAGGGGCCGACGATCCAATGACTGACCGGGGTCGGGACGCTGGTCGCCGCGGCGGTGGTGGCGTTGCGCGCTTCGCCATGGCGGGTTGGGATCGAGGCGGTGGCGATCGAGCCTTCGTCCTTGGCGCGGGAATTTTCGGCCGAGGCCGAGACGAAGGCGGGACGCGGGGCGCGTTCGGCCGCCGCGGGCGCGGTTTCCGCGACCGGTTCGGCCTGCGCCGCCGCATCGCGTTCCGCGACCTCCGCGGCGTCGCGCGGCGAGCCGCCTTCACGGATATATTTGCTGACCAGCGTTTCCATATAGGCGTCGCGCGAGCGCCAGGTCCGGCCGCCCATGACCACGGCGACAATGTAATGGCCGTTGTGTCTGGCCGAAGTGAGCAGGTTGTAGCCCGAAGCGGCGGTGAAGCCGGTCTTGATGCCGTCCACGCCCGGAACGCGGCCCAGAAGATGATCGTGATTGTGGAGATGGGCGCCGTGGACGGAGGCCTCGCGCAGCGAGAAATAGTGGAAATATCCGGGGAAGCGGGCCCGGATCGCCCGGCCGAGGATCGCGAGGTCGCGGGCCGTGGTGATCTGTTCCGGGTTGGGTAGGCCCGAGGCGTTGGCGTAATGGGTGCTGGCCATGCCGATCGCATGGGCCTTTTCCGTCATTTCCTCGGCGAAACGGCTTTCAGAGCCGCCGACATATTCCGCGACCGCGACGGCCATGTCGTTGGCCGATTTGGTGACGATCGCCTTGATCGCGTCCTCGACCCGGATCGACGAACCGGCCCTCAGGCCGAGCTTGGAGGGCGCCTGGGCGGCGGCGTGGGCGGAAACCGGCATTTCGTCGCTTAGGCCGATGCGGCCCTTTTCCATCTGTTCGAACAGCAGATAGAGGGTCATGACCTTGGTGATCGAGGCCGGATGGCGCAGCGCGTCTTCGTCCACGCCGAAAAGCATGCGGCCGGTCGCCCCGTCCACCACGATCGCCGCGTTGGTCGAGACCGCGGGCGTCGCGCCATGGCCGCGCCGATGATGGGCGGCGGAATGGGCGTGGCGGCCGGCGTGGACGTGATGAGCGTGATGACGCCGGTGGTGATGGCGGGCCTGGGCCGGGGTCGCGAAGACCGCGCCCGCGAAGGCGAGCGCGAGGGCGGAAACAAGCATCCTGGCCGTGAAGCCGACGCGAAAGTCACACTTGAACATACGATGATCCGATGGCCGTTTCCCGGACGCGCAACGAGGCGTCGCGACGTGAACCTGATCAAACTTTAAGGGAATGCGGTTACCCGGCGGTTAAGCAGCGCGGCGCGACTCGCAAAAATTGTGCAGCGCAACAAAACTGTTGACATTTTTGTGCGTCGCATATAAATTCCCATCATGAGCAGCGGCAAGATTCGCTGTTCGGGGTTCAGGCCGCCCAGCGGCCCTTCAGACAGGTGTTCAAATGGCCATTAACTTCGAGGAATATCAGAACTTCGGCAAGGTACAGTTCGAAGCCGTGCAGACCGCTGCGACCGAAATGTCGAAGCAGTTCCAGGCGATCGCCGCCGAAACCACCGATTATTCGAAGCGCTCGCTTGAAAGCAGCGCCGCTTTCGTCGAAAAACTCCTCGGTGTGACCAAGTTCGATCAGGCGATTGCGCTGCAGCAGGATTTCGCCAAGGCTTCCTATGAAGGCTTTGTCGCTGAAATGTCCAAGCTCGGCGAGATGTACGCGGGTGTCGCCAAGGAAGCGTTCAAGCCGGTCGAGGGCGCGATCGCCAAGGTCAAGACTGCGGCGCACTGAGGTCCGTCGGCCGCGGTTTCGCCCCGGAACGGCTTCATTCGTTCCGAGGCGGCGTGGAGTTCGTACAGTTGGAATGGAAAGCCCGGCCGCCGCGCCGGGCTTTTGTTTTTCAGGCGCGTCGCTGGCGGATTGGGCATTGCGCCGAAAATTTGAGCGAATCGGCGGTCTCTTTTGCCTGCCGGGCGTCCAGATGTTGCGGGGGCCCGGGTTCTGTTAGGTTTCGGGCAAGAATTGTGGCTCAGATTCTCGATTCGGTTAAAATCTCGCCGGCGCATCTGGCGCAGGCGGCGGGCGGCGCATAAATTGCTTGAAGGATGATGCGCTCATCCCATCCGTCGGGCGCCTGAACGAATGCCAAAATTGTCGCGTATAACTGGAATGCTCGAGGGAGTGTGTTGGGGACGCATCGTTTCTTGAGGAGAGGACGCCTTGTTCACGCGTGAGAGCCATCCAGGCATGATCGACCCGAACCGCTTCGCGGCCGCGCCCGACATGGTTGTGACGCGGCTCCCGCGCGACACACGCCCGCCGGCCACGGTCCTGGCCGGAAAGGGCGGAAAAAAGTCTGGCGGCGAGGGGCCGGGGCAGGGGACGGGAACGGCGGTCATCACGCGCGCGAAGCCGAAGACCCAACGCCCCTCGATGTATCGCGTCCTGCTGCTGAACGATGACTATACGCCGATGGATTTCGTGGTCGGCGTCCTGTGCACGTTCTTCCATAAGAACATCGACGACGCCAATCGGATCATGTGGCAAGTCCATAATAACGGCGTCGGAGAATGTGGTGTTTATACATACGAAGTCGCCGACACCAAGGTGACCCAGGTCATGGAGTACGCCAGAAAGCATCAGCATCCGCTTCAATGTGTCATGGAAAAGAAATGAGGTTGAACCAATGCCGTCATTCTCCCGCAACCTCGAACAGACCCTGCATCGCGCCCTTGCCGCCGCCTCCGAGCGCCGGCACGAATATGCGACGCTCGAACATCTCCTGCTGAGCCTGCTGGACGACGCGGAAGCCGCCGCGGTGATGCGCGCCTGCTCCGTGGATCTGGAAGCCTTGCGCAAGAGCCTGATCGGCTATATCGAGCACGACCTCGAAAACCTGGTCACGGAATTGCACGAGGATCCCAAGCCGACCTCGGGCTTCCAGCGCGTCATCCAGCGCGCCGTGATCCATGTGCAATCCTCCGGCCGCGAGGAGGTCACCGGCGCCAATGTGCTGGTGGCGATCTTCGCCGAGCGAGAGAGCCACGCCGCCTATTTCCTGCAGGAGCAGGAGATGACCCGCTATGACGCGGTCAATTACATCAGCCATGGCATCGCCAAGCGGCCCGGCGCTTCCGACACGGCCAAGGCCCCGCGCGGCGTCGAGGAGGAGACCGATCGGGTCGAATCCCCGCGCGAAGGCAAGGAGCACGAGTCCAAGAGGAAGGAGACCGCGCTCGAAGCCTATTGCATCAACTTGAACAACAAGGCGAAAGATGGCCGCATCGACCCGCTGATCGGCCGCGAGGCCGAGGTGCAGCGCACGATCCAGGTCCTGTGCCGCCGCCACAAGAACAATCCGCTGCTGGTCGGCGATCCCGGCGTCGGCAAGACCGCGATCGCCGAAGGACTCGCCCGCAAGATCGTGCGCGGCGAAACGCCTGAAGTGCTGAAAGGGGCGACCGTCTACGCCCTCGACATGGGCGCGCTTCTCGCCGGCACCCGCTATCGCGGCGATTTCGAGGAGCGGCTCAAGCAGGTGATGAAGGAAATCGAGCAGCACAAGAAGGCGATCCTGTTCATCGACGAAATCCATACGGTCATCGGCGCGGGGGCGACCTCGGGCGGCTCGATGGACGCCTCCAACCTGCTCAAGCCCGCGCTCGCCCAGGGGGGGCTGCGCTGCATCGGCTCGACCACCTACAAGGAATTCCGGCAATATTTCGAAAAGGACCGGGCGCTGGTCCGGCGGTTCCAGAAGATCGACGTCAACGAGCCGTCGGTCGACGACACGGTCGAGATCCTCAAAGGGCTCAAGCCTTATTTCGAGGAGTTCCACAAGCTGCGCTACACCGGTGACGCCATCAAGGCGGCGGTGGAGCTTTCCGCGCGCTATATCCACGACCGCAAGCTGCCCGACAAGGCGATCGACGTGATCGACGAGACCGGCGCCTCGCAGATGCTGGCCCCCGAATCCAAGCGCAAGCGCACGATCGGGGTGAAGGAGATCGAGGCGACCATCGCGACCATGGCGCGGATACCGCCCAAGACCGTGTCGAAGGACGACGCCGAGGTGTTGCAGCATCTCGAAACGACCCTGCGCCGCGTGGTCTATGGCCAGGACGCCGCCATCGCGGCCCTGGCCTCATCGATCAAGCTGGCGCGCGCCGGCCTGCGCGACGTCGAAAAGCCGATCGGCTGCTATCTGTTCTCCGGCCCGACCGGCGTCGGCAAGACCGAGGTCGCCAATCAGCTCGCCAAGGCGCTCGGCGTCGAAATGGTGCGCTTCGACATGTCGGAATATATGGAGCGCCATACGGTGAGCCGCCTGATCGGGGCGCCTCCCGGCTATGTCGGCTTCGAGCAGGGCGGGCTTCTGACCGACGCCGTC
>JAJYCZ010000126.1 GCA_021777915.1 Pseudomonadota bacterium
AAGGCCCGGACCGAATATTGGTGCCGCTCGTCGATGAAAACGCCGGGCGTTTCGCGCAGGCGCCGCCGCAAGACGTCGAGCTGGCGCACGGCCTCGGGGCTGATGAGCACGCGGCCCTCGCCGTTGAGCGCGTCCCACATATAGGCGCCATATTCCGCGACGCCGCCGGCCAGCGCGTAAGCTTCGCAATAGGCCTGCACCTCGGCGACGGAGCGGGCGGTGTCGAGGGTGACGCAGAAGCCCTTGCGATGCAGCAGCGACAGGGCCTCGACGCCGGCCGGCGTCGTCAGGGGAAAGCCGAACAGCCGGCGATCGATCACGCCGTCGACGTCCAGCGCGATCAACGGCCCGCGCCAGGCGCGTTCCACCGGCTTGTCGCAGAAGCCGCCGCAGAATCGCGCGCTGTGGACGATCAAAAAATGCCAGGCCCGCATGAAACGGTCATGGTGTTCGCGCCGCGCTTGCGCCGAGCCGCGCTTGGCGAAAATATTTTCGCGCGCCGAGTCCAGCTCCCATAGTCCAGCGAGAATCTTGTGCGCCATCAGGCGGCTTTCGACGCCGGAATCCCCTGAAGCGGCGACATAATCGCCGATCAGCTTCCTTTCTTCCTCCGGCGTCAGCTCGAATTTCAGGATCGCGTCGGCGAGATCGAAAGCCGGGTCGGACAGGTTGAGCGCCGCCTTGCCCATGCCATGCTGCTCGAAATCCTTTTTCAGCCATCCGCGCGGCCCGGCGACCCATTCGGATCGATCCATCCTGCCGTCGATCAAGGTCGGGATCGGATTTTTCCGCGCCCGCAAGGCGCGCGCCACGCTCGGTTGCGCCAGCGCGCCGACCAGCGGGCCGCCATAGGCCCGGGCCAGGGCCTTGGTCAGCAGGACGAGGCCGTTGAGATGCCGCTCCTGGCCGCGTCCCGCGACCGGGTCGGCCGCGAGGCGCAAGGTTTTTGCGCGCCGCGCGACATAGGCCGCCGCCGTTTCGACCAGGCGCCGCCGATCGCCGTCCGCCTCCGCGCCCGCCGGAACCCATTCGGAGAAAAGCACCCCGTCGCGCTGGCCAAGGACCGGCGGGACGAAGCCGGCGAGCCGGTCGCCGGCGACATAGCCATGATAGCCGAGCCAGCCCCAGCCGACGCTCTTGGCCAGAACCAGGCGGGTCTCGTCGCGCCCGTCCTTGCGCTGGAGTCGAAACTCGAAGATCTGCTTCAGCCGGTCCCCGCGCTTGCCGCCCGCGGCCTTGAGCCGCGCGTTCAATGCCTCGGCCTCGCCGCCCTCGACGGCGTGGGCGGAAATCACGTCGGGATCGTCGAGAAAATAGTCCCGGATTCGATCGGCCAGAACGCCGGACCCAAAAATCTCCCGCAGGCGCCAATGCGCGGAGTCGAGCGTCACCACGGCGTCGTCGGGCAGCATCTTGCGCCATGCGCTCGCATCCGAATGAACCGGAACGAGCAGCTTGAGTTTTTCGCGCGGAAAACCGGCGCGGCGCGCCACATCGAAGGCTTGGAAGAGGGTGCCGGCGGTGCGCGGCGGATCGTCGGTGATGACCGCCGAAAAGCCCGCCTCGGCGCATCGCTTCAGTTCGCGCCGTTCGAAGCCACCCAATCCCTTGTCCGGCTGGATCGTCAGCTGTTCGACAGTCCCGTAGCCTTCGGCGTGGAGAAAGGCGCGCAGCAGAGGCGCGAAATAAGAGCCGGAGGTCCGCAAGCCGATCAGCAGAACAGGCTGCGCGCGGTCGGGGAACGCGTCGACGAAGCGCCGTCCGAGAGTCAGCACGTCGTGATGGGTCATGTCGAGACGGCGGAACGGCGAGGGCGCGCCGATCTGCGTCTCCAGCAGGTCGGCGGGCAGCAGCGTTCCGGAAAGAGCGGCGAGCTGCGCGGCCGATGTTCTCGCGCGGCTCCTGTCGGGTGGCTCCGCGATCAGCGCGGCGGCGAGAAAGCCGTCGACGGCCGCCAGCCATTTTTTGCGCCAGGCGAGGGTCTGCGCCACGGCGGCGCGGCGCAGCAGGCCGCGCGCCGATTCATGCGCGGCGCGCGCGGCGCGCCCGGCGCGGTTTCCCGAAAAGCGCCGCGGCAGCCGCAGGGCGGGGCCGCGCAAAAATTCGTCGGCGCCATTGGCGGCGGCGCAGGCCAGAAGATAGATGTTGGCGGCGGTCTCGGCGAATTGCCAGCCCTCGTCGCGCGTTTCGAGCCAGCCGGCCTCGTCGCGCAGATGGCCGAGGGTTTCGCCGACGGTCGGATAGGGATGCAGACGACGGCCATAGGCGCGATAGAAGGCCGCCTCGGCTTTCCGGATCGGACCCATCGCCGCGCCGGCCGAATTTTTTTGCGGCGCGGCCCCGCGCTCGTCTTTCCCCGCCGGCGCGGCCGTCGGGGCAAAGTCGCCGATGTCGATGGCCGCGGACAGGGTCGCTGCGCTCTCATGCTCCATGGCGCGCTCCGGCATTTTGGCCGCGCGTTCCCGCCTCCGGCCGCTGGTCGTCGATCCAGGCCCTCGCCTCGGCGAGCAAGGCGGCGACGCGGCGGGTGGTGATGAATTTCACGCTGAGGCGCCAGGGGAGTCGCGGCGACAGGGACAGGTCGAACAGGCCTTCGACATGCGCCCATGCGCAATTTTCGATCTCGTTCAGCGCGCGGTGTTTCTCCTCGGGCGCGCCGAGCGGGCGCAGGAAGGCGCGCAGCGCTTTTGCCGCGAAAAAGCGCCGCCGTCTCGGCGCCTTCGGACTGCCGAGCGATCTCCTGACGTCGGAGGCGACGTCGCTCAGCAGATGCGCGAGATCGCGCGCGGCGGGCGACCATGGGCCGTTCCCGCCGCAGCAGGGCGCGCAATCGTCGAGCGTGCCGAAATCGATGAACGCCAGAGTCCTGTTCGGAGCGTCGCACAGAATGTTCTGCAACGAAAAATCGCCATGAAGCTCGCCGCGCGCCCATAAATTCCGCACCGAGGCGATCGTCGCTTCGGCGATCCGCTCCAGCACATCCGGCGTCAGGCCTTCGCCCGTCTTGGTCCAGTTGAAAAGGCTTGCGCCCGGCGCCTCGGTCATGACGATCGCCAGCGGCGCGGCGCAGACCTGCAGGCTTTCGGGAACGACGATCCGCCATCCATCAATGATCGCGCCGTTCATCGCCGCGCGGCGCCGCGACAGCATGCGCGCCTCGCCCCGCAGGGCCTCCAGGTCGGCCGCCGCCTCCGGCTTGAACAGCTTCACGATCACGCGGGCGCCCTCGCTGGCGGAAAAGAGCGGGGCCGTCGAGCGCGCCGCGTAAACGATCGCCTGCGTCCCTTCGTCGAGGCGCTCGATCTCGCCGCGCGCGAACGGGCGCTTCAGCGCCGTGCTCCGGCCGACATCGGCCATGGCGTCGTCGAGCCGCTGCTGTTGCGACGCGACATGAAGGAAAGCGATCCACCGCGCCGTCGCCCCGGCCATTCCGCCCAGCACGAGGCCGAGACCTGTCCCGGTCAACCCCGATTTCAACGTCAGAATCCAGACCAGCACAGTGGTGACCGCGGCGCCGAAGGCGCCCGCGACGACGATGAGGCGCGGGCGCTGCATGGCCGCGAGCGCGGTGGAGGCGGGCAGGCTCATCGTCGAGGCGAGCAGCGCCAGCGCGAGCAGGCGGAGCAGAATGGTCTGGTCCTGATATTCCCCGCCGTGATAGAGCAGCCGCAACAGATCTCCGCCGACGAAGCTGACGGCCAGCGAGAAGACGGCGGTCACCGCGCCCAGCAGCGCGGAGTCGCTGGCGGCCTGGGCTCGCAAGGCCGCGCTTCCGCCCGCTTTCCACGCCCTGACGAAGCGCGGCGTCAGAATATTGCGGAAGGCCGAAATGAACGGATTGGCGAAGGCGATGATGCTGGCGCAGGCGGCGAAAATTCCGGTGCCGGCGGCGCCGACGATGGCCAGCGACAGCCAATAGGCGGCATAGGATTCCACCTGCACGATCAATTGTCCGACAAACAGCCATTTGCCGAGGCGCCAGTTCATTTTCAGGTCGGCCCGCGCCGAATGGCGGCAGAAGGCGAAGTCGCGCCGGCGGACCGCGAGCCAGACGGCGGCGGGAACGGCCGAGGCGAGGCCGATCGCCGCGAAGGCCGTGGCCGCCGACATCCGTCCCGTCCACGCCAGCCAGACGAGGACCGGAAGCTGGATCGCCGCGACGGCGGCGTCGAGCGCCAGGGCCCGCGCGACGTTCAGCTCCGCTATGGCGAAGCGCCGGCACAGCTCCTTGGTCAGGGCGAAAGGCGCGATCGCGGCGAGCGCCCAGATCATCGGCGCGAAGCGCGGCGACAGGCCGAAGAGACCCGCCTGGGCGGCAAAGGCGGCGAGCAGCAGGACGGCCAGGATCGACAGCGCGAGATTCTGGGTCAACGCGCTTCCCGACTGCGCCGCCTCGGCGCCGTCGCGTTCCTGGCGATGGATCGTATAGGGCAGGATGATTAGGGAATCCTGGATCATCAGCGCCGAAACCAGAAGCGAGCCGCCAATCGCATAAATGCCCAGTTCGCTGGAATGCGCCCCGCGGCCGACCATGACGGTGGTCAGAAAACTTGCGCCGCTCACAATGGCCTGGTCAATCAAGGCCAGCACATGCTGGCCGAGGACCAGCCGCGCCAGCGCGGCGCGGAAGTCGAGCCTGCCCTCGCGCGCGCGCGCGGCGGCTCCGGGCGCGCAACCGAAATCGCGCCCGATCGCGGAGAGCGTTGCACTTTTCTCGTCGCCCACGGTCCCTCCCGCCTGCCGCCCGCCGGCGCCGCCCGCGAAGGACGGGCGCTTTTGCCGAAGCCGGCGGCGTCCGGAAAGGCGCGACGACTTCGGCGTGAAAAGGCGGCCACGGTTCAAGCAATCCGATTCAAGTCATATCGACTTTTGTCAGGTGCTTATACTAACGCCGCTCGTTGCGAAATAAGTTAATATTTTCGGAAAGTTCTCAATTGTTATGCTTGGAGTCAAGGAAGAGCCCCGATTAAGGTAAAGGGGACTGGTGAAATTCGTGCGCATGGGATCGCGTCGCCAAAGATGTCGGGCGGCGCCGTCACATGCGGCGGTCCTTTTCAAGGGCGACAGGCGTCAGGGAAGGACTTTTTTGGTTGATTTCGCGTTCGCGCCCGCCGTCCGCCGCGGCACGTACGACATCCGCGGCGCGCAAGATCAGCTTTGGGGCGCAGCCGCCTTGAACCGGCGCGGAGTCAGCCAGAACAGCATGGCGGCGCCGAAGAACAACAGCGGGACGTCGCCCATTAGATGCGGCCCATGATGCGGCCAGTCATCGAGGGACTGCACGAGCATCAAGCCGCCATGAGCGACGCTGGACCATGCCGTGAACCAGATGAGGCTGAGGTGGTCGAGCGGATTTCGCGACGCCATGAGAAGGAATATTCCCAAGGTGAAGTATACCACGCAGATCATTTCGAAATAATACGAACGCGTGGCCTCGTCATGCCAGATAAAGCCGGGGGGCCATATTTTGGAGAGCGGCAGGAGGAAGATGCAGACCAGGCCGAAGAGGATCAAAACGGGCCGCAAAAACAAGAGTTTTGTTTCTTCGCTCATCGGTTGGCCCTGCGTTTCGAACCCGTTCAGGCCAGGATCGACCTCGATTGTCGGCGTCGGCGGCGTCTTCGTCAAGCTGCCGTCTCGCCGTCAGGGCGAATTCAACGCCGGGTCGAACCTGGAGGCGGCGCCACCTGCTATCGCCGGGGAACAGCAAGCTCATGCGCGCTCTGTAATACGGATTTTGCATCGTCCAGGAACCGCCCGGTCGGTTCATGGAAAATCGGTTAAATTAAGCATGTATTCGAGACGAAATGTCGCGGCCCTGAAAGAGAGATTATAGATTTCATATTAGCGTGCGGAATTGCGTCATCTGGCAATGATCCTCAACGAAGCAGCATGGAACAGAGACGTCGCGATTGGGCGCGAGGACGGTTTTCGGCGCGCCCGTGAAAAGTCGGGCGTCGAGGAAAGTCGGGCGGCCTTCGGGATGCGCGGCGACAAATCCGGCGATCCGTTCGACGGCCGGTTCGCGATCGAAATCGCGCATGATCTCGACGGCGTGGAAAAGGATTGGGCGCGGCTTGAAACCGACGGCCTGCTCACGCCCTTTCAGACGCAGGCCTGGCTTTTTCCCTTTTATCGTGAACTGGCGCCGCGCCTGAAGGCAAAGCCCCTCTTCGTATTGGTGCGCGACAGGGCGGACGGCGCGCCGATGATGCTGCTGCCGCTCTGCGCGCGCCGGATCTATGGCGTCAATGTCGTGCAATTCGCCGACCTCGGCGTCAGCGACTACAACGCGCCGATCCTCGCGAAAAACTTCGATCCGGCGCCGGCGCAATGGCGCCGGCTGTGGCGCCGCATCCTGGCCGCGCTCGGCCTTGGCGGCGTCCTGCGGTTCAAGAACATGCCGCGGCGGATCGCCGGGCGGAGCAATCCGTTCACACGCGACCGCCACTTTTCCGCTCCGATGGAAATCGCGTCCTGGGGGGTCGAACTGCCGGCGTCCGCGGCGGCCTACCGGACGCAATTCCTGTCGCGCAAATTCGCCAAGGACATTGCGAAAAAAACGCGGCGCGCCGCCAGGGCCGGCGAGGTGGAGTTCGCGCCGGCGCGGACGCCGGACGACCGGCGCCTGGCTTTCGATCTGCTCGCGCGCCAGAGGCAGGAGCGCTGCGACGAAATGGGGCGCGGGAACAGCCTCGCCAGCCCCGCCTACCGCCGCTTCTACGAAGCCGTGGCGGTCGAGTCGGAGGCCGGCCTCGCCAGGCTCTTCCTCCTGAAAGTCGGCGGCGAGGCCGTGGGCGCGATGCTCGCGCTCGAACGGGGCGCGGCTTTTCATGTCATCATGGCGACCTTCGAGGGCGGCGCCTGGAAAAGCTGTTCGCTCGGCAATGTGCTGACCCTGGCCGCGATCGAGCATTGCATCGGGGAAGGGCTCGGCTTCTATGATCTCACCATCGGCAACGAGGATTACAAGAAGCGATTTGGCGCCGCGCCGGCGCAACTGCACTGCGCCCTGCGGCCGCTGACGCCGGCCCACGCGCCGCTCGCTTCGGCCCTGGCTTTCGCCTTCGCCGCCCGTGGTTTTCTCGGGCGATGGATCGGATGGATCAAACGCGGAAACTCTCGTCACGGAAGCGAAGCCGATTCGCTTTGCGACCTTCCATCGAGCGCGCCGCGGCCGCGGGCGGAACAGGGGCCTCGATCATGAGCGAGGCCGCCCTTCGAGCACACAGCGAAGCCGGCGGTCGGGGCAGGGACGAGGCGCCGGAGATCGTCGTGGTCGGCGGGGGATTCGCGGGATGCGTGGCGGCGATCGCCCTCGCCGGCGAGGGCCGGAAGGTCGCGCTCATCGAATCCAGCCCGACCATCCCCGATCTGTTCCGCGCCGAGAAGCTGGCGGGAGATCAATTGCCGCTGCTCGAAGAACTGGGGCTTCTCGACGACTTCAAGGCGGCTTCGACACCGGTCGAGGAATTCGTCAACATTCGCGGCCGCCACATCGTCGACATCAGCCGCCAGCTGCAATTGAACATGCTCTATCGCGACATGATCGAGGTTCTGCGCAAGCGCGTTCCCGCGCAGGTCGCGATCCGATACGATCGCGTCGAGGACATTGTCACGGGCGAGGACGGACAGCGCGTGACGCTGGCGGGCGGCGAAACCATCGAGACGCGGCTGGTCGTGCTGGCGACGGGACATGGCGAGGCCTTGCGCCGCAAGCTCGGCCTGCAAAGGGTGAGGGCGCATTCGCGGCCGACGGTCAGCGTCGCCTTCACGCTGACCCCGCCCGCCGACGGCTTCAGGTTCCAGTCGCTGACCGCCTACGGGGAGCGCCAGGGCGACCGGGTCGATTATATTTCGCTCTTTCCCATCGGCGCCGACCTGCGCGCCAATCTGTTCCTGTTCTCGGACATCGAAGATCGTCGGCTCAAGGCGATCGACGAGCGGGGCATGCCCGCCCTGTTCGAGCTTTTGCCGGGCTTGCGGCCCTGGATCGGCGATTGCGGCTGGGTCGGCGATTTCGCCTCCTTTCCGGTCGAGTTGTGCAAAGTTGAGAATGTCGTCCGCCCGGGTCTCGTCGTGATCGGCGACGCCTTCCGAACCTCCTGTCCGGCGGTGGGGACCGGCCTGAGCTGCGCCCTGGTCGATGTCGTCTGTCTGCGCGAACTCGTCGGCCGCTGGTTCGCGACGCCGGGCATGGGCGCCGAAAAAATCGCCGCCTTCTATGGCGCGCCGCGCAAAATGGCGCGGGATTTTTCCACCCACGCGCTCGCCTTCAGGCGCCGCAAGGCGGTCACCGACGAGTCGCGCGCCGGCGAATTCCGGCAGACGGCCTATTTCCTGGCGCGGGGCCTGCGCGACCGCCTGCGCCGGTTCGCTTCCTGACGCCAACGAATCGAAACCGGCTCAGGCCATCCGGCTGCGGTCGACGGCGCCGTGGACGATCCGCCGCAGGGTAGCGTTTTTCGGGGTCAGGATCGCGCCGTCGATCACTTCGAGACGGCCCCAGCGGTTGAGCGTATGCAGCCTGCCGCCGGGCCAAGCCGGCCCCGGCGTAACCAGGCTCATCCGCGTCTGGGCGAAATTTTCCTCGTCCAGCGCGTCGATGCGCGCCAGCGCCAGCTTCTTGCCGTAGCCGGTCGAGCAATCCTGAACCGGGCGCCAGAGCGCGCCCTCACGTTCGACCACGGCGCCGGCGGGCCGCGCCAGCCGGGAGTCGATCAGCACCGGACGCAGGGCGTGCTCCCGCCAGGGGCCGAACAGATCGTCGGCGTGATGGATCGCCAGAGTGTCGGAATAGCCCCCGGCGCCGTCGCGCACCACGGACGTCATCCAGAACCGCCCGGCGTGGTGGAAGAACGTGGCGTCGGCGGCTTCGATTCCGGTGAGCAACTGGCCGACGCAACGCCATTGGCCGGGAAAATCGACGCAGCGATAGATCGCCACCGCGCCCGAGGCCGAGGCTTCGGGGACCATGTAGAGTTCGCCCTCGTGGACGATGAGGAAGGGATAGGACAGGTGCCACGGCTCTTCCAGGGCGGGCAGGGGCTGGCCCATTGGTCCGGAGTCGTCGAAAGGCTGGACCCAGATCGTCCCCTTGTTGGTCGCGTAATCGAGACGCTCGTAGAACAGGGCTTTTTGGCCGCGCCATTCGATCGGAAAGGGGTCGGCGGCGAAACTGTCGCCGAGGTCGGGCAGGACCTGCCATCGCGGCCCGCTTAAGGACCCGGTCTCCAGCACGCCGGGGCCGTCGTGCAGACGCCAGCCGACGCGCCAGTGCGGCGAATGGCAGGACAGATGATAGATCCGCCGCAAGGCCTCGTGGGCCATGGCGCGCGCGAAAAAGGCGGCGGGCCGGCGTCCCGCGACGGGCCGGGCCGGCGGGCGCTCGAACGCCCGGCGCGGCGACAGCAAGGCCTGTTCGATCAGGAAGATAACTCGCGAAAACACCGCCTCCAGGCCGCCGGTCAGGCCGTCGGCGGCTTCGAGCGAGGGTAGGGCCGCGCCGAGGATGGCGCCGCCGCCGGCCTCTTCCAGCGCCAGAGAAGGGCAGGCGCCGCCGAGCAGCGCCGCGACGGCGCCGGCCTCGCCCGGCGCATTGTCGTAAAGCACGCGCCACAAGGCCGCTTCCCGCGCCCGCGCGGCCGCCGCGGCGCCGGTCAGGTCGATGACGACATCGGGCTTTTCTCCGGCCTCGCGCGCCGGTTCGAGACTTGCCGCGGGCGCCCGGTCGCACAGGGTCGGGCGCATGCGCCGCAGGATGGTTTTCTCCAGGCCGAGCAGCGCGCCGACCTCGGCGGGAAAGCCGCCGGCGCCCTCCTGGCGCGCCAGGCGAATTTTCGCGCGCGGCAGCACATGCGCCAGCCGGTCGCGCAGCCTTTCGTGCCAGCGCCGGAAATTGCGCGGATCGATCAGGATTTCTATCTGCACGGCCGCGGTTCCGCCGCCTGAAGAAGCCGCATGAATTCATCGACCATTTTGTCGAGCGGGAACTTTTCGCTCAATTTGCGCCCCCGCGCGGAAAATTCCGCCGCCAGATCCTTGTCCTGGCAGGCGCGCCGCGCGGCGGCGGCGAAAGCCTGCGTGTCCCTGGCGTCGACGAACAGGCCGCAGGGCGCGCCTTCGACCGACAGGACGTCGCGCAACACCGGAAGATCGTTGACGACCACTGGGACGCCAGCCTGCGCGGCCTCGACCGGCGCCAGCCCAAAGGTTTCGCCGGCGCTGGGATGGACGAAGGCGTCGAGCGCGGCGAGAAAGACCCCCATCGTCCTGGTGTCGAGTTCGCCGAGGAAACGCACGCGTCGGGCGACGCCAAGCTCGCGCGCCAGGGCCTCCAGACGCGCCCTGTCAGGACCATGACCAGCGAGGACGAGATGCTGGTCGCGGTTGATCGTCAGCAGCCTGATGGCGAGATCGAGCTGCTTGCCCTCGTGCAGG
>JAJYCZ010000127.1 GCA_021777915.1 Pseudomonadota bacterium
CAACGTCTGCGATTTTCGCGCTACGATACTGCCACGTCCATGATCAATTCCGGCGCCGGATGGCCTGAGGTCCACATGTCCCTGTCCAGCCTTATCGGTGTGCAAATTCCCTATTTGCGCCGCTACGCCCGCGCCTTGTCGGGCTCCCAAGCGAGCGGCGACGCTTATGTCGCCGCGCTCCTCGAGGCCGTGCTCGCCGATCCTTCGATCTTCGACCGCGAAGCCGATCCGCGCGAGGAAACCTATCGCCTGTTCACGCGACTGTGGAACGCCATGCCGATCAACGGCAGGCCGGATCTGGTCAAAATCATGAGCGCCGCCGACCGGCGCCTGGAGGCGATCACGCCCCTGCCGCGCCAGGCCTTCCTGCTCACCGCGCTCGAAGGCTTCGACGCCGAAGGCGCGGCGCGGGTGATCGGCGTCGAACGCGCGGAATTCGACCAGCTGGTCGAGGCCGCGGGCCGCGAGATCGGCGCCCAGGTCGCCTCGACCGTGGCGATCATCGAGGACGAGCCGCTGATCGCCATGGATCTCGAAAGCCTGGTGGAAGGGCTCGGGCACAAGGTCGTCGGCGTCGCCCGCACCCGCGCCGAGGCGGTGACGCTCGCCCGCTCGACGCGGCCAGGCCTCGTTCTCGCCGACATCAGGCTGGCCGACGGCAGCTCGGGCCTCGACGCCGTCAATGAAATCCTGGAAATCGTGGGCGTTCCGGTGATCTTCATCACCGCTTATCCCGAGTCCCTTCTGACCGGGGCGCGGCCGGAGCCGACATATCTGATTTCCAAGCCCTTCCGCGCCGAGACGGTGAAGGCGGTGATCAGCCAGGCCCTGTTCTTCAACGAGCTGGCGCGTCCGGCGCAACGCCGCTCGGCCTGACCGGCTTCGCCCGCGGATCGCCCGCGAATCGGGGCGGCGCACTCGGCCGCGCGGCTCAGCGCGCCGAGGCGTCGAGGCTCAATTGCTGCATTTTCGAGCTCGCCGCCGACGTTTCGCCGTCGTTCGCGGCCTGGGCCGGGCCAGCGCCCGCGGGCAAGCTCGGGGCGCGAGAGACCCTTGTCGTGCGACCGCGCGGCGCCGCCGAAGTCTGGATGCCGCGCCAGTCACTGGACTGCGCGATCATCTGGCGGATCGAAGCCACATTGTCCCGCGCCTGCTCCGGCGACAGGTCGTGTTCCGAGACTTTTTCCGCCTCGGAGAACTTGCCCTGGAGGGCGAGCACAAGAGCAAGGTTCTGGCGTTCGCGCATGTCGGCGCGCGGGCTCGCGGCCGCCTCGCGCAGCATGTTTTCCGCACGGGGAAGATCATGCGACAAAGCATAGGACAGGCCGAGATTCGACAAGACGGAGGGTTCGCCGGGCGCGAGCTTCAGCGCCGTCTCGTAATAGTGCTGCGCCGCCTGATGATCGCCGAGCTGGTCGGCGATCGACCCCCGCGTGCTCATCACCGACCAGTTGGGATCGTCGGGCGAATCGGCATGGGTCAGCACATCCTGGGCGCGCTGGAGCTGACCGTCGTCGGCCAGGGCCTTGCCGAAAGCGCCGAGCACTTCGCGGTCTTTCGGATATTTGATCGCTATATTCTCCATCACCGCCGCCGCCTGGTCGTTGAGGCGTCGCGCCCTCAGGGCTTTGGCGTAGGCCATGGCGATCTTGCGGTTGTCGGGATGGGCTTCGTAAGCCTGGCGCAATCGCTCGGAATAGGCCTTGAGATCGGCCGGCGAAGATGAGGCGGGCTTGCCCGGCGCGCCGATCGAGCCGGTGATGTCGCCCATGCTCACGGTCTTGCAGCCCGAAAGCGCCAGAAGCGCGACGCAGGCAAGGGCGGCGCGCGAAAGATGGTGAACCGGCTTTCGGCCGGTGTTCGATCGCCCGACAAGCGACCCAAGCACGCGCCGTTGGAAAAAGGCTTCCCGCATGTCCCGAAATCCTCTGGGCCCTCCGGCCGCCTTGACGCTTCTATTGAAAGGAATAATTCGTTAACCCTAATAGTTCGTTAATCGACCCGCGCCGACGCGCGGCGCCTCGGAAAGCCCGTTCTCGATGGTCGACCTGCCCAGACTGAAATTCGCCAAGCCGAAGGAAAAGAGCGTCGCCGTCTGGCTCGCCGACCCGCAAAGCTTCGCCACCGCGCTCGCCGCGCCCGAAAAGGCGGCGGACCTGCCCGGCGAGGCCTTGCGCTTCGCGGCGGCGACCCGCTTCGAGGCCAAGTCCGGCCGTCTGATGTGGTTCGTCGGCGCGAATGGCGAGCCGGCCGCCGTCTTCTTCCTCGAGTCGGGCGCGAAAGCCGACCCGTTCCAGCCCGGCGAACTGGCGAACCTCCTGCCGCCCGGCGTCTACCTCTTCGCCACGGCCCCCCGCCGCCCGGACCTCGCGGCGCTGGCCTTCCTGCTCGGCGCCCATCGTTTCGTCCGCTACAAGAGCCGAAGCGAAGCGCCGCGGCTGATCGCGCCGGAAGGCGTCGACGCCGCCGAAATCGAGTCGATCGCCAGCAGCGTCGCCTTCGCCCGCGACCTCATCGACACGCCCGCCAACGACCTCGGCCCCGACGAACTCGAAGACGCGGTCCAGGCGCTCGCCAGAACCTTCGGGGCCAAGGTCGCGACGATTCGAGGCGAAAGGCTGGCCCGCGAATTTCCGCTCATCCACGCCGTGGGCAAGGGCTCGCCCCGCGCCCCGCGCCTGGTCGATCTGCGCTGGAAGCCGAAACGGACGCGCCGCCTGACCCTGGTCGGCAAGGGCGTCTGTTTCGATTCCGGCGGCCTCGACATCAAGCCGGAAAGCGCGATGGCGCTGATGAAAAAGGACATGGGCGGGGCGGCGGCGGCGATCGCGGCCGCCGCGATGATCATGGCCGCCAATCTCGATGTGGCGCTGCGCCTGATCGTCCCGATCGTCGAGAATTCGGTTTCCGGCGAGGCCTTCCGTCCCGGCGACGTCTATGCCTCGCGCAAGGGCCTCACGGTGGAGATCGCCAACACCGACGCGGAGGGACGGCTGATCCTCGCCGACGCCTTGACCTTCGCCGACGAGGAAAAACCTGAACTGCTGATCGATTTCGCGACTCTCACCGGCGCCGCGCGCGTCGCGCTCGGGCCGGACCTTCCGCCTTTCTTCACCGACGACGACGGGCTCGCCGCCGACATCGCCCGCCACGGCGACGCAGTCAACGATCCGGTCTGGCGGCTGCCGCTGTGGAGCGGCTACGAGTCGAAACTCGACGGCAAGGTCGCGCAGCTCAACAACGCGCCTCCCGGAGGCATGGCGGGCGCGATCACCGCGGCTCTGTTCCTGAGGCGTTTCGTGGCCCAAAGCCCATCGTGGGTCCATTTCGACATCTATGGCTGGACGCCCGCGGCCAAGGCCGGACGGCCAGAAGGCGGCGAGGCCCAGGCGGCCCGGCTGATCTTCAGCCTCGCCCGGGAAAGATTTGGCAAAGCAAAGCTTCGCTAACCCCAGGCGGGTTATACATCGGCCGAGTCGGCGCGCAGCGGCGGGAGATACCTGTTGAACTACGATCCACGATTGACGCCGGCGCGCCCCGACCTCGCGGCCGAACATTTGCGCGACTCGATCAAGGCCGACGCCTATGCGCCGGGGCGCCGCATGCAGGTCGTCGCCTCCCACGCCGATCTGCGGCGCGCGCCCTCGGAGAACTCGGTCACGGACACCCAGGCGCTCCATGGCGAGACCCTGATCGTCTACGAGGAAAAGGTCGGCTGGTGCTGGGCGCAGCTCGACCGTGACCGCTATGTGGGCTATATCCGCGCCGAGGCGCTCGACTCCCGAATCGTGAAACCGAACTACCGCGTGCGCGTGCGCCACACCATCGTCTATTCGGCGCCCGACATCAAATCGCCGCCGGTTGACGCCCTGCCCTTCTGCGCCGAGACCCATGTGGTCAGCTCCGACGGCAAATTCGCCGAACTCCACAACGGCGGCCATGTCTTCCTGCGCCATCTTGCGCCGAACAACCGCCCATTGAGCGATTTCGTCAGGCTGGCCGAAATGTTCCTCGACACCCCCTATCTCTGGGGCGGCAAGACCGACGTCGGAATCGACTGCTCGGGTCTCGCTCAGGTGACGCTCAACGCCATCGGCGTCGCCGCGCCGCGGGACACCGACATGATGGAGTCCATGCTCGGACGCCCGGCCGAGATCGATCAGAGGCTGCGTGGCCTGCGCCGGGGCGACCTCGTATTCTGGCGCGGCCATGTCGGCATCATGCGCGACGAGCAGACTCTGCTCCACGCCAACGCCCATTCGATGACCGTGACCAGCGAGCCGCTCGCCATCGTGACCGAGCGCATCCGTTCCAGCGGCTCCTCCGACATCACCTCGGTCCGGCGCGTGTAGGCCCCTCGGGCCACAGCGCAAAAAAATGATGCGGCGGCCCTTGGCCGGCGCCGATGTCGAGCGTCGCACCGGCTTGGAGCGCGGCGGTCAGAAACGCCTTGGCGTCGGCGACCGCCTCTTTCAGCCCCGCGCCCTGGCCGAGCCGCGCCGCGATCGCCGAGGACAAGGCGCAGCCGGTGCCGTGGCTGTTGCGGGTGACAACACGCGGCGCGGAAAATTCAACGAAATCCGCGCCGTCGTAAAGCAGGTCGCAGGCCGCGCCGCCGGGCAGATGGCCGCCCTTGACCAGAACGGCGCGCGCGCCAAGCGCATGGAGTTTCAGAGCGGCGGCGCGCATTTCGTCGGGATTTTCGGCCCTCCGGCCGCCGGCGAAAAGCGCGCTTTCCATGAGGTTCGGCGTGACGAGCCGCGCCAGCGGAAATAATTGCGCGATGATCGGCGCGACCAGTTCGTCGCCGCCGAGACTTTTGCCCCCGGTGGCCGCCAGAACCGGATCGAGGACAATGTTTCGCGCGGCGTGGCGCTCCAATTGACCGGCGATGGCCGCGACATTTTCCGGCGCGCCGATCATCCCGATCTTCACCGCATCGACCTTTATGTCGGAAAAGACCGAGTCGATCTGGGCGGCGACGAAATCCGCGGCCACGGGCTGGACGGCCTGCACGCCGAGCGTGTTCTGCGCGGTCAGCGCGGTCATCGCCGCCATGCCGTAGCAGCCAAACGCCGAAAAGGTCTTCAGGTCGCCCTGGATTCCGGCGCCCCCCGAGGGGTCCGACCCGGCGATCGAGAGGATTTTGGCGATGCGCGTCATCAGACCGGCTGCCAGAAGGCTGCCGTCACGGCGCCCGCGATCGCAGACAGAAAAAGAATGGCGTCATGCGCGGCGAGCATGGCCCGCGACGGTTTTGCGTCGCGATAAAGCTTCAGCGACGCGCCGGCGGTCGCAAAACTCCAGCCAACCGCGACGACGATCAGGGCCGTGGCGAAGCGCCAGTAATCGCGGGCGAAAAACTCCAGCGCCCAGGCCGCGGCGATCAGGGCGAGACCGAGCGCGGCGACGGACTGCGCGCCAAGCCGGCGCGCCAGCCCCGCCGTGAAAAAGGCCGGCGCATACATCGCGACCACATGCCAGGAAATAGCGCTGAACACCGTCGCGACGCCGATGCCGCAACCGGCCATGGCGCCGGGCGCCGCGACCATGGCGGCGGTCATGCCGAACCAGGCGAGGCCGGCGACGAGACTCGGCGCGGCGAAGGCCCGCCAGTCCGGCCGTGGCGCCGTCCGCGCCGCCTGATGCGGCAGGATCGGCGCCCGCGCGGTGGTGAGGACCGCGAGGACCAGCACCAGCACCTGGGTCAAGGCGGCGGCGAGCGCGGCGGCGGCGAAGACAGAGGCCGGCTCCGTCCGCGCGACGACATAGGCGAGCCCCGGTCCGACCAGCCCGGCAAGTCCGCCGCTGCCGAAGACGATCACCGCCGCGCGCGCGCGCGCGGAAGGCGTCGAGCCGAGCGCCGCCTCATGGCGATAGAACAGGGAAAAGCCCTGCGCGACGCCGAGCCAGAAGGCGCCCAAACTGAAAGGCGCGAAAAGATCGAAGGTCAGCGCCCAGGCCATGATCAGCCCGCCGGCCACGCCGAGACTCGCGCCGAGCGCCAGGGCGGCGCGCCGCCCGAAGGCGTCGAGCAGAAAGGAAGCCGGGAAGGTCGCGCTCGCCGCGCCGAGCAGCATCGCCACATAGGGCGCGGACATCAGGCGCGGGTCCGGCGCGAGCAGCCGGCCGGCCAGCGGCAGCATGCCGAGCGCCAGGCTTTGCGACAGAACCGACAAGGCGAAGCCGATGGCGAGCGTCGCGACGCCGGGGCTTTCGAGCGCCGAGTCCGGCGCCACGCCCGGCGCCGGCGCGCCCGGCGGACAGAAGCAGGCCATGCGCCCGGCGCGCGCGACGCCCGCGCCGGGGTCGATCTCGTCCTCGGCCATGGCCGGAGGATCGGAAGAGCCGAAGGCTGTCATTTCTTCTCGATGTCGTCGTCTTGCAGGATCCGATAGGCCGCGCCTTCGAGGTCCTCGTATTGGCCGCTCTTGAGCGACCAGAACAGGCCGTAAAGCCCGAGCAGCCCCAAAGCCAGGGCGACCGGAATGAGAAAGATCAGGACATTCATCGCATCGTTCCGCTAAAGCATAATCCCAAAAAGTTGCAGACTTTTTGGATAAGATTATGCGTTAAAAAACAAAATCTTAGAGCGAAATTCCCGATTCAGCCCGAACGGATTTCGCTCTAAAGCCGATCATCAGGCCGAAGGCGCCGCGACCGGATTCGGGGGCGCCGCCTTGCGGACGGGTTCGCTCCCCGAGTTCTTCGGCTCCCCAAGCAGGAGAGTGACGGCTTTCCCTGGCCCGCGCAAGCGCAGGGCGTTGACGGTGACGATGATCGAGGACGCCGACATGGCCAGCGCGGCGAACAGAGGCGTCGCATGGCCGGACATGGCGAAGGGCACCGCCACGGCGTTGTAGCCCACCGCAAAGGCGAGATTTTGCCGCATCAGCCCGCGCGCGCGCCGGGCGATCGCGATCGCGGCCGCGACGGGCGCCAGACGGTCGCCGAGGAAGACTGCGTCGGCCTGGGTCTGGGTGAGATGGACCGCGTCGATCGGCGAGAGCGAGGCGTAAGCCGCGGCGAGCGCGGGGGCGTCGTTGAGCCCGTCGCCGACCATGAGGATTTTGGCGCCCTCCGCGGCGCGCTCGTCGATGAAGGCGATCTTGTCCGCGGGTTTGAGGCCGCCGCTCCAGCTTTCGACGCCGAGGCCGCGGGCGATCGGCGCGACCGCCTCGGACCGGTCGCCGGACAGGATCGCGATTTTCAACCCGCTTTCGCGCAGACGGTCGAGCACCCTCGCGGCGTCGGGGCGCAGAGTCTGGCGGATCAGGAGCCGCGCCCAGCGCGCGCCGTGGCGGACGAAAATCGCGCTGGCGTCGGCATGGGCGCCGGGTGATTCGATCTCGCAGAAGGCGGCGGAGCCGAGCCAGGCCTCGGTCTGGCCGAAGGGCGCGGCGACCCCCATGCCCTGCGTCTCGCGGGCGTCAGGCAGCGGCGGCGCGGATCGCGCCGACAACGCCACGGCGCGCGCCAGGGGATGGCTGGAGGAATGGGCGAGGCGGGCGGCGAGATCGAGCAGATCGGGCGGGATGTCGTCGGCGTTGGCGACGCGCGGCTCGGGCAGGGTCAATGTGCCGGTCTTGTCGAAAACGACGGTGTCGATTTCGCCGATCTTTTCCAGGCCGGTCGCGTCGTTGAGGAACAGGCCGGCGCGGAAGAAGGCGCCGGAAGCCATGGCCTGCACGGCGGGGACGGCAAGGGCCAGCGCGCAGGGACAGGTGATGATGAGGACGGAAATCGCGATCACCAGGGCGTCATGGACGCCTGCGCCGAGGAAAAAATACCAGGTCAGGCCGGTGGCCAGCGCCGTCACATGGACGACGGGCGCGTAAAGTTGAGAGACCCGGTCGGCGAGCCGGACATAGCCGGAGCGCGCGGCGCTGGCCGCGTCGATCAGCCGCGCCGCCTCGTCGATCAATGCAGCGTTGCCCGCCGCCGTCACCCGCAGTTTCAGCGCGCCGTCGCCATTGATCGACCCGGCATAGACATTGTCGCCGACGCGCACCGCCTTGCCGAGGGTTTCGCCGGTGATCGCGCTCTCGTCCACCGAACTCGCGCCGTTTTCGATCACGCCGTCGGCGGGAATGCGTTCGCCGGCGCGCACCAGCACGCGGTCGTCCTCCGCCAGAGCCGCGACGGGCGTCAGGACCAGATTTTCTTCGGTCTCTTGAGCGCCAGGTGTAAAACGCAGGGCGTTTTCGCCCTTGAGCGCGGCGAGGTTACCGGCGGCCGCCCGCGTCTTGCGGCGCATCGCCTGGTCCATCACCCTCCCCGCGAGCAGGAAGGCGAGCAGCATCACCGCCGAGTCGAAATAGGTTTGCGGCGCATGGCGCCATGTTTCATAGACCGAGAGGGCCAGAGCGAGGACAACGCCGATGGTGATCGGCACATCCATGTTGACCCGGCCCTGGCGCAGGGAATTCCAGGCGCTGACATAGAAGGGCTGGCCGGCGTAGGCCGCCGCCGGCAAAGCGATCAGCGCCGAAAGGAAATGGAAGAAATCGCGCGTCTCGTTCGACATCGAGGCGCCTTCGCCCGACCAGACCGAGATCGACAGCAGCATGATGTTCATGGCCGCGAAAACCGCGACGCCAAGACATTTCAGCAGCAGATGGAATCGCGCCGCCTCGTCGGCCTCGACCTTGCGCTGCTCATAGGGATAGGCGCGATAGCCGATCGCCTCCAGGGCGCCCGTCAGGCCGCCGGCCTCGATCCTGGCCGCGTCGAAGGTGACCGCGAGCCGATGGCTGGTCAGATTGAGCCGCGCGTTCATCACGCCCGGCAACCGTTTCATCGCCGTCTCGATGTCGCCGAGACAGGCGGCGCAGGTGATGCCGTCGATGGCGAGGTCGATCCGCGACCGACCCTCCGCATCGGTTTTCACGAAATGCGAAAAATCGGGCGACGCGGCCATCTTACTCGACGAGGAAGGAATTGCGCGAACGGAACATGCGCTGACCGCCGCGATTGAGCGAGATTTCGACCTCCCAGCGTCCCTGCCGCAACGGGGCCGAGCCGGAATAGACGCCCTCGGCGATGGGCGTCGCGGGCACGGTGCGGTCGAATTTCCGCGTTGCGGGGAAATAGAAATCGATCGCGGCGTCGAGGCCTCCAACCGGCTTGCCGTCCTTGTCCTTGACGCTCACCGTGATCTGGGTGACGCCGGCGTCGGCGGCGCGGTTCAGTTCGACCGCCCATCCGAGGAGCGCCTGAGCCTTGGCGGCGGCGATTTCCTTGTTGTAGGCGAGGCCGCTGTCATAGGCGTCATTGGCGTCGACGCCGCTGTAGGTTTTCGCGGCATAGGTCGCCATGTAGAAATTCACGCCGAGAACGATCCCGAAGAAGCCGAGGATGAACAGAAGCACCGTCCGCCCGGTCAAGGGACGGCCGCCCGGCTGGTAGTCGCTTTCTTCCCGCATCGTCTTCGTCATCCTCGAGCCTGTCCCCGCGCCGTCAAGGCGCCTTGAAATAGTCGCCCTTCTTCACCGTTTCGCCGGTCTTCGCGTCGGTGAGCACCATCTGAATGGGCGTGCTTTGTGGCAATTGCGCGTCCGCCGGCGTGGTCACGGTGACGCGAAGCTCCAGAGTCTGGTTGGGCGGCGCGACAACCGGCACACCCCTCCCGCCGCCGTCGGGTTCGCCCATCACCGAGAGTTTGCCCGCCGGCAAGCCGGCCAGCGAAAGATAGAACTTCCGCTCATAGCCAGTCTCGTTGAGAACGCGCACCGTATAGACGTTGCGGATCGAGCCGTCGGAAAGCATGACGAAAATCGGGTTGCGGTCGTGCATCACGTCGCAGCCGAGGCTGCGCCTCGTCGCCAGCGTGAAGCCCATGGCCGCCGCGACGCCGAGGATCAGCGCCACATAGATCAGGGTGCGGGGCCGGATGAGCTTGGGTTTGAGCGCGGGCAGTCCTTCGGCGCGGCGAAGGATGTTGATGTCGGTGTCATAGGCGATCAGCCCGGTCGGACGGCTGATCTTGCGCATCACATTGTCGCAGGCGTCGATGCACAAGCCGCATTGAATGCAGCCCATGTTCGGGCCGTTGCGAATATCGACCCCGGTCGGGCAGACCACGACGCATTGCCCGCAGTCCACGCAATCGCCGGCCGGCTTGCCCTC
Organism: Pseudomonadota bacterium; assembly: GCA_021777915.1. Classification (GTDB taxonomy): domain Bacteria; phylum Pseudomonadota; class Alphaproteobacteria; order Rhizobiales; family Beijerinckiaceae; genus Rhodoblastus. Next base: position 10,129 of record JAJYCZ010000127.1, read on the forward strand.
TCCGCGCAGAAGTCTGGCCTTCTTGACCGATTCCCGCGGCTCGCCGCGATCGATTCGATAAGAGACGTTCAGGGCGTATTCGTCGGTGAGCGCCGCCTGGATGCGCGGCCAGGGGCACATGTAGAGACAGACCTGCTCGCGGGCGAAGCCTGCAAGCAGATAGGTGCTCGCGGTGAGGATCGCGATCCAGATATAGGCCTGCGCCGGCGCCTGGAGTGTTGCGAGCTGCTTCACCAGGGTC
>JAJYCZ010000128.1 GCA_021777915.1 Pseudomonadota bacterium
GGCCGCAATCAACCGTTTCCTCAACGAGCACAACGAGCAATCGAAGCCATTTACATGGACCGCCGACCCCGACAAAATCATCGCAGCCGTCAGGCGCGGGCACCAAGCGTTAGATTCGCTCCACTAGTTATGGCCTTTTCCTTTCGTAGCGCGAGCTCAAGATGTCGGTCAGGTACCGGAAATCATTACGGGAACTTGGCTGATATCGGCACGTTCGTTTTTTGGCGAAGTCGGTCAGGGCGAAGAGAAGCATTGCCTCGTTATTATAATAATATTGTAAGCTGATATTCTACCAAATTTACAACAGTTAAGTAACAAATAACGATTTTCTCCGCTTTTTATTACATTTAATTATATCATAATGATATATTATTATTCTATTACCTCCAAGCCAACCGGCTCTTGAGCTGCAATCGGCCCAGAAACCTGTCTATGAACGGCTATAATGGAGTAGATCTTTCCGTTGACCCTCAACTTGCAGCCAACCAGACCGTCCGCTTTCTCGGACATGGCGTGCGGGGCGCGCGCTGCGAACATTTCCCGGCCCTGGAATCCGTACGGATAGAATATGTCCAGGTCCAGCGGTTCGAGAGATCCAATTCTCCCGTGATTCTCCATTTTCGCCGACGACGATGACCCCATCAGATTGCCCTCCATACCCAGAAATGCATACCGGATTGGCGATTAATTCTCCAGCGCGCATCAGCCAACTCGCGTCCTCGAACGGGTGCGCCGATCCTGGCAAGGCCGGACAAGAATCCGCATGACAGCGCCGTCGCGTCGACGTCATGCCTCCGGAAACGCCGGCCCATGAAGACTTGATGCAATCGACCGAAACTGTCGCATCGTCACCCTCGCCCAACGCCGGACTGGCACTCCTCACCTTGACGTCTGGCGGTTCCATCCATCATGTGTCCTCGTGATCGCCGACAGAGCCGGAGGATTTATTTGACCGCCGCCGACAACATGATTCATGACGGCCTCGATGGCTGGCTGTTCCTGACGGGCGGCTCCAATTACGTCACGACCTTGTATGACCGCCAGGCTGGAAACCTGCCCGATAAGACGCTGTCGGCATGGCGCCTCCGAATTGAAAAACGACAAGCAAAGTGCTCGGCGCTCGGGATAGATTACGCACACGTGATCATCCCGGACAAACTTACGATTTATGGCCACAAACAGGCCCGAGTCTTGGTGGATCCCAATCTCGCCCCCAGTCTGAGGCTTCGTGACATGCTCGCAGGGGGCCCCGCCGCTGACGTCTGGGTGGATCTGGTTGCGCCCATGCGCGTCAAGCGCGATGTGGTTGACTTATATTGGAAGACGGACACCCATTGGACTCCCGAGGGATGCATCCTTGCTTATCAACGGATTTGCGAGCACCTCGGGGTTCAACCTTGCGAAAATCCCTACGCAGCTCCACACAAGGCTTATCCTGCACAAATGGATCTCGGGCTTAAACTCGATCCGCCAAGATGGGAGGAGGTCAAGGAATACGATTTCGCAGGCTCGGCGCAGCGCATTTTCCTCAATCGGGTCGGCGCGTTTCTCGAAGATCCAGCGTTTGGCTCAGAGATTCACATTGGAAGCCGGTCAATTTTCGAAAATGAGAACGCGCGAAACCCGCTAAAAATTCTCCTGTTCGGCGATTCCTACGCAAGCCAGCGCGCGAATTTCCTGACGGGCCTGCTCGCCGAAACGGCGCGGCGCGTCGAATTCGTTTGGTCGTCCAGCGTCGACTGGGGACACGTCAAAAAAAACAAACCCGATATCCTGATAACGGAAATCGCGGAGCGGTTCATGACGGTCGTGCCGCGGGATAGGCTGATTTTGCCGGCTCTCGAGGCGCGCCAGATTGTTCGCGCGCATCGAGCCCAGTTTTCGCGATGGCTCGACACCAAACGCACCGCATTTTGAGAGATTATGGCATAACGTCGAGGCTATTCCGCTTTGCGGCTGCGGCCAACTCTCTCCTCCGGCAGATAAAGCGTCTTGGCGGCCTCCCAATCCCGTGGGTCTCGCAGGGCGTCGAAGAGGATTCTTCCTTTTCTGGTCAGCTTTCTGAAAATATAACTATTAGCGCCATAAGGCCCCGGACCCTCGATGAAACCCCGCTCCTCCAATAACAACAAACTCTCTCGCACATTTGCGGCACGATCGTCGAAGCGGGCCGCAAGGTCAGACACGTCTATGAAAATGGGCTCGGGGGGCGATCGTTGGGTGGCCTCGAGATAGAGCAGGACCAGACGTAAAAGTTCAAAATTTGGGTTCACGGTAGAGATTGCGCCATTTCTTGTTTGAGACGCATCGGAGGAGGATGCGACGGTGACCGTTTCACTTAATCCGCGATGAGAGAACGCGCAGGCTTACAAAAACTCGCCGATGAGCTTCTCCGCAAAGCTGCCCACATAAGGGTTTCCTGACGCAATAAAAATTATCGCGCGCATCAAAACATTTCTCGCTTCACTGCGCTCGAGACGACCAGCACGAAACGCCTCAAGAGTTGCATCGACGAATTGTTCGAGAATTTTTCGGTCAGCGTCGTTCAGCCCGCCTAACATTCCGCGCCTCCGGTTTTTCGGCCTCTCGCGCCCTGAACTCGCACCGCCATCTCGGCGACGAGAGCACGAGAAATTGGATAGAATGCGAACAAGCGCTCCGGCGTCAATCCGGGGAGATGGGCAGGTTGTGCGCCATGACAACTGGTCGCGCGGGCAAAATCCGCCGCTGATCAGCTCCCCGCATCAAATGGCCCGGATCGATGCCGAGCGCGGCGTGGATTGGCTAGCCGCCCCCAGTCGCTATCGATCCCAGAAAGGAGGGAGCCTCGACCTATGCGCCATTGCGCTGCAAAACGCAACAACCATGCGTGAGCCTGGCGACGAAACCTGCGCAGAAAACGCCTGGCGCTTTCACGATACGGCGCAACGATTCGATGGGCGTAATCATGCAATACGCCCAACCGCTCATAGAGGAAAACAAACCAGGGCAGAGTCAGCAACTTCTCTTTAGTGAGATCGAAAATTAACGCAACCATGGTGAGAAGAGCTATTTTTAAAACAATATAGAGCAGCGTACCCAACAACACGTGCCCCAGTGCGATAAGCACGACACTGACCGTACATCCCCCTTCCACAACGACGAAAGGAACGCCAAAGGTGAGTACGGAAACAGTTGCCGGCCACTGATTGAATTGCGCGCGCCCGCGCCTGCGGAGCTCAGCCCAAGGGATTTGGTCCAGGAACCACCGCACTACGGCGACCAGGCGATCCCACACCCAGACCTCGAACAAAAACGCCAGCGCCGGGAGGATCAGTGCAGGGCGCGAAGCGCGCGCATTTTTTGCCGCCTTGCTCACCGTAAGACCTTCGTATCACTTATTGCGCTTCAGCGAGAAGTCGGCTCTGTCCAAAGCAAATCGTCGACCCTTTAGCGGGCGACGATGCCATCGGCCACTCGTTTGAGCAAGTCGGCAAAGCCGTCGACATGCAGCACGCCTTTGAAGTGGCGGATATGCGCGACCGGCCGCTCGGCTTTTCGGTCCGGCGCGAACATAGCCCGCCATCACCGGCCAAGCGCCGCCAACCCATCCGGCGAGCGTGGAGCGGGCCAGATCGACGCCCTGGCGGGCGAAGATTTGCGATTGCCGATAGAGCGGCGTGTGATCGCAGTATTTGCTAACCAGCACTTGCGCCAGCAGCGCCGGCGTCGCCAAGCCCCCGGCGATCAGCCGTTCCGGCGCGGCAGCCTGCGCGATCGTTTCGCAGACGCGGCAAGCGTATTTCGGGCGAGTGGTGCGGATGACGCGCAGCTGCGCCGGAATCCAGTCCAGCATTTCGCTGACGCTCTCACCGATGGCATGGAGAACGCCGCCACAGCAGGCGCAGTTCATGCCGTCGATATCGAGGCGGACTTCCTCGCGCGGCAGGTGGTCGGGCAACGGCTTACGCAGCGGCGGACGTTCGGTCGCCGGCTTGCCGACAATCGGACGGCTCTCCTGGATGCGGGCGATGTCGCCGTCCAGGTCTTCCAGCGCCAACGCCAGCTGGTCAGGATCGAGCCGCTCGGAATGTCGCCCGAACTGCGCTCGCTGAAGCTTCTTGATGATCGACTGGAGGCGCTCGATTTCGCCGTCGCGGCTCTCGACGGCCCCCGCCATATCGCGCACGAGGCGCTGCAAAAGGGTTGGATCGGAGGGAAGATTCTCGAGATCGATCTACTTGATCGAATCTATCACGGACAGCCTAAAAACCCAAGGAGTCCCGCGGTTTTCGTGACGATCGACGGCGTTTTTCTACCCAGCCAGAGCGGGTTTCCACACCCGCTCCGGCGCGCGCCAGTCGATCCCCTCGATCAGCATGGCGAGCTGCGCCGGCGTCAACGTGATCGAGCCTTCGAAGCCCGCCATCACCGGCCAGACGAAGCCGCCCTGATCGAGCCGCTTGGTGAACAGGCACAGCCCGTTGCCGTCCCAGAACAGAATCTTCAGCATCGACGCTCGTCTGCCGCGGAAAGCGAACAGATGACCAGAGAACGGTCCTGTTTCAACGTTCCCTGAACCAGCATGGCGAGGCCGTCCAGTCCCTTCCTCATGTCGCTGTAGCCCAGCGCCAGATGCACTTTCACGCCAGCGGGGACCATCATCATGGCGCGATCCCTCCGTTTTCGACATGCTCCCGAACGGCGTCGGGATCGCTGCCGATGGGGACGAAGACGCGTCGTCCGTCAGACAAATCCTTCGCCATCATCCCGTCAGGCGGCCGCACCAAGTCGCGCAGCAAAAGGATCGCCGGCGCGCCGTCGGCGAGCGAGACAGACGCCAGCTTCACGCGCTTCTTCTGCGGCACGCCGAACTGCACGCGCCAGCGGAACAGCATGCCGGTGACGATCCCATGTTTACGCGCGACCTGCGAGACGCTGACGCCAGGTTGGTCGCTCTCCACCGCGATGGCGCGCTTTTCCTCGTCGCTGAAGAAGCGCCGGACAGGCTGCCGAGGCGGCAGCCGGCTCATCCTGCGGCGGGTCTGTCAAGCTGTTTTTGGGCGAAGCTCCGTTAGTGATAGTACTAACGACCGGCCGGGCGGAGGGGTGCAGATGAGCCCGCCAGTCGACTTCCACCTCGCCGTCGTCCAGCCGGTCGCGCCATATGCGCAACGAGGTCGGCAACAAATGCAGAACGGCGGCGCATTCGCGCACGCCCATCCCGCTCCAGTTCATCGCCTCGACATGCATCGCCCCGAACGCCTGGAGCGCGCGATTGCGCTCATCCGTGCTCACGCCAAAGCGCAAACGGGCGCGTCGCTTGCGACGCTGTTCCCGCATCTCAAGCTTCTTCTGGCGGCGCAATTCCGCCTGATATTCCGCCTGTTTGCGGGCCGCTTCCTTGCCGGCCAGATACTTCAGCCAGCGATCGAACGTGCACTTCCACAGTCCGTGCTGGCGGCAATAGTTCGTCCGGTCCAATCCACTCTGGTGCCACGCTTCGATGTGAACCAGCCAAAAGGACTGCCGCGCCTTGTTCTCAAAATGTCTCAAATTCACCGGAGATCCTCCATGCCGCGAAGGAACCCCACATGCCGCGATTTGGCACTACTCAATCTGGGTGCAGAGACCGGACGCTTACCCACGACCGGAGGATGGCAAGATAAAGCGGATTTTCAATCCGCGCGGGCCTTGCCCGCAAGTATTTGTCTGCACATTGTTTTCCGTCCCGGAAAACGCCGCCGGAGCGGCGCGTGAGAGGTGCGGACCCGCTTGCGAACTCGCTATCCAGCTGTTTTTCAATCGATGTTTCCGCGCCTGCCGCAATGTGCGCTTCGAATTTTTCACGCCATGACCGTCGTTTCCGCGCCGTGCTGCGACCGTCGCATTTGAGGTCTTGCCCAGCCTCGAATGGATGCCGATTTTGCTTGCATGACAGACCGAAACGACGACGGTTTCCGCATCAAGCCGGGCCGGTCCCGCAGCCGGGGGACGCGCGCCAAAACCCGCGACTTGCCTTTCCTCACTCACGTAAAAATCGCTGCGCGCAAGGCCGGCCGGAGCTTGGGCCGGGAGGGAGGCGGAAGCGGCCGGTTCAACGGGCGCGGACGCGGCGCGAAGCTCGCGGCCTCCTTCCCGCGCGACGGCGGCGGCTGGCGGCGCGATTCGTCCGGCCGCTCCCGTTCGCGCCGCGTCGTGGTCAAGGCGCGGGTGGTGAGATTCGCCGGAAAGGGAAAAGGCGGACGCGGCCCGAAGACGCACGGCGTCTCGGCGGGTGCCGCGGACGCGCATCTGCGCTATCTCGAACGCGACGGGGTGACGCGCGACGGCGAGAAGGGGCGCGCCTATGCGGCGTTCGACGACGAAGCCGATGGCAAGGCGTTCCTCGACCGCAGCCGCGAGGACCGCCACCAGTTCCGTTTCATCGTCGCGCCCGAGGACGCCGCCGAACTCGGCGACATGAAACGTTTCACCCGCGAGTTGATGGGACAGATGGAGCGGGACCTCGGCACGCGGCTCGACTGGATCGCCGTCGATCATCACAACACCGGCCACCCGCACATCCATATCCTGGTCCGGGGCGTGCTCGACGACGGCCGCATCCTCAACATCGCCGGCGATTATATCGCCCATGGAATCCGCCATCGGGCGGGCGAGTTGATGACGCTGGAGCTCGGGCCCCAGACCGAGATCGACTTGCAGGACAAGCTCCGCCATGAAGTCGAGGCCGATCGCCTGACCCGGCTCGACCGGATGATGCTCGCTGAGCAACGGGACCATGGTCATGTCGATCTGCGGCCGGACGCGGCGGAAAGCTATCCGGTCAGGGCCAGCCGCCTCCTTCTGATCGACCGGGCGAAGCGGCTGGAAAGCTATGGTCTGGCTGAGGAGGTCGAGCCGGGGCGTTGGGCCCTTGCCGACAAGACCGAGCTCACGCTGAAGGCGATGGGCGAACGCGACGACATCATCAGGACCATGCACCGGGCGCTGAGCCGTAACGGCCTCGCCGAGGAACGCGGCGCCGCGCAATATGTTACCCACGGCGATCGGATCACACACCGCATCGTCGGGCGGGTCCTCGACAAGGGCCTGGCCGGCGACGAGATGGGCGACCGGCTCTATCTCGTCATCGACGGCGTCGACGGCCGCACCCATCATGTCGAGACCGGCGACGCCGCCCAGCTCGATGAGATCGGACGCGGCCATATCGTCGCGCTCGATCCGTTGCCGACCAAGGCCGATCCGCGTCCAGCCGACCTCAACATCGCCGCCATGGCCGAGGCGCATGGCGGCGTCTATCGGCCGAGCGAGCACCTTGAGGCGGCGCGGCCCGCCATCGAGCAACGGCGCGGCGATCCGGACGCCTTCATCCGCTCGCATGTCCGAAGGCTGGAGGCGTTGCGTCGCGCCGGCCATGTCGAGCGCATCGACGCCGACTATTGGAGAATCCCGGCCGACCTGCCCGAGCGGGGCGTCGCCCATGACGCGCTCGGCGCGCGCAAGGACTTCGCGGTCCGCGCGCTTTCCACCCTCGACCTCGAACAACAGATCGGCAGCGACGGCGCGACCTGGCTCGACCGCGAGCTCGCCTCGCGCAACCGCACGGAACTGGCGAGCATGGGCTTCGGTCGGGACGTGAGCGAGGCGATGAGCCGTCGCCGCCAGAGCCTGGTCGATCTGGGTCATGCGACCCGCATGGCGGACGGACGCATCCGCGCGCCGACCGACCTCATCGCGCGGCTTGAAGCAGCGGAGGTCGATCGCGTCGGGCGGCAAATGGCGGCGGAGCGAGGCGTTCCCTTTACGCAAGCCAGGCCGGGCGAATATGTCGCCGGCGCGGTGATGGGCTCCGTCGCCCTGGTCAGCGGGCGCTTCGCCATGATCGAGGACGGCCTCGGTTTCCAGCTCGTCCCGTGGCAGCCCGTTCTCGAAAAGCAGATCGGCAAGCACGTCTCTGGCGTCTCCCGCGACGACGGCGGAATCGACTGGAGTTTCGGCCGGAAAAGAGGGCTGGGGTTGTGAGGCCCAAGCCGTCGCAGACTTGCTCGCGTCGTCGCCAGCGCAAAGTTTTTCCGCTGGTCGTAGTCGCGCGCATTGTGGCGCATTCATAGGCTATTCTTGTTTGCAACGGCCCGCGCGATCCTGTCGCCATGTCCCGCCCGCGCGCCTTTCGCCGCAAAACTTTCCACGATAGCGCCCGTTCCGGCGAGCTTTGCGCCCGGCCAAAGCCTTCGCCACGCATCGGTCTGCGAGCGAGCGACAATAGTGTGAACTGGATCGTCGCCGACGATTGGCCGGAAATTCCGCCAGCGACGCGCGCCGAAATCGACGTGATCGAGACTTGGTTCGCCGACCTACTCGACGAGATTCTTGGCCCACGCCGCTGACTTGCCACAGGCCTTGCTCAGGATGCCTGAGGACGACGCCGCTTCGGGTTCTCTCGCTTCGTCGCCTGTAGACTTTCTTACGCCCAGACCGAGCAAACCCCATATGCAAACGGCGCGGCGCAGCCTAGAATCAAAGTGTTTTTGGGCCTTTGGCTTGGCGCCATAGCCGATGATTTTTGAAAAGCCTGAGGTCGCGCGATGAATGTCGAAGCTCGCATCCGCAAGGACAAGGCGCCGCAGAACGCGATGACGCGGGCGTGCCTTTATCTCCGCGTCTCGACCGGACGACAGGCCGAAAGCGACCTTTCCATTCCCGACCAGCGCCGCCAGCTCACGCAATGGAGCCAGGCCCGCGGCTGGAGGGTCGCGGCGGAATATTCCGATCTCGGCGAAACCGCCACCGACGACAACCGCGCCGAATTCCAGCGCATGTGCGAGCGCGCCTGCGACGACGACCAGCCGTTCGACGTCATCGTCGTCCATTCCTTCAGCCGTTTTTTCCGCGACGCCTTCGGCCTGGAAATGTATGTGCGCAAACTGGCCAGACATGGCGTCCGCCTCATCTCGATCACCCAGGAGCTGGGCGACGACCCCGCGCAGGTGATGATGCGGCAGATCATCGCGCTGTTCGACGAATATCAGTCGCGGGAAAACGCCAAGCATGTGCTGCGCGCCATGAAGGAAAACGCCCGCCAGGGTTTCTATAACGGCTCGCCGCTTCCCCTCGGCTACAAGGTCGAGGAAGTCGAAAAGCGCGGCGCGCGCATCAAGAAGCGGCTCGTCGTCGATCCCGTCGAAGCCGAAACCGTCAAGACAATCTTCCGGCTCTGTCGCCTGGGCGACGGCAGAGCCGGGCCGATCGGGGTCAAAGGCGTGTCCTGCTGGCTCAACATGCGAGGCTATCGCACGCGAACGGGCGGATTGTTCGGCGTCGGGGCGGTGCATAAAATCCTGACCAACACCGTTTATATCGGCAAATGGGTCTTCAACCGGCGCTGCGGAAAGACCTTCAAGGAGAAGCCGGCGAGCGAGCATATCGTCGTCGACGTGCCGCCGATCATCGCCAAAGATGAGTTCGAGGCCGTTCAGGCGTCCCTGAAGGCCCGCGATCCGCGCGTCGCCGCGCCGCGCGTCGTCACCGGGCCGATCCTTTTGACCGGCCTCACCGTATGCGCATCTTGCGGCGGCGCCATGACCCTGCGCACCGGAACGTCGAAATCAGGAACGGTCCACAAATACTATTCCTGCTCAACGTGCCTGCGTCAGGGCAAGATTGCCTGCAAGGGGCGTTCGATCCCGATGCAGAAACTCGACGATCTGGTGACGGAGCATCTTTCCGAACGGCTGTTCCGCCCCGAACGCCTGACGGCGCTCCTCGCCTCAGTCGCGGCGCGCCGCGCCGAAAAGGCGCTCGACGTCGACACGCGCGTCGCCGCGCTGCAAACACAGGCGACGGAAGCCGAGGAAAAACTGAAGCGGCTCTATAAAATGGTCGAGGACGGCGTCACCGATCTCGACAACATCCTCAAGGACCGGATCGCCAGCCTCAAGCTCGATCGCGACCGCGCCAAAGCGGCGCTTGAGCGGATCAAGTCGCAAGCCGCCGCGCCGACCGCTTTCGATTCGGAGGCGATCGAGCGCTTCGGCCGCGCGATGCGCGACAACATCGCCACCGGCGAAATCCCTTTCCGCAAAGCCTATATCCAGTCGGTCGTCGACCGAATCGAGGTCGATGACGGCGTCGTGCGAATCATCGGGGATAAAAGCACGCTGGAACAGGCTATTGCCGGCAAAGCCGTCGCCGCCGGAGGTGTTCGCAGATGTGTACCGAAGTGGCGCGCCCGAAAGGATTCGAACCTCTGACCCCCAGATTCGTAGTCTGGTGCTCTATCCAGCTGAGCTACGGGCGCATCGTGTTGCGGGGCTGTTCGGCCCGGCGACAGTGGCGCGGTGT
>JAJYCZ010000129.1 GCA_021777915.1 Pseudomonadota bacterium
CGTTGACGAGATAGCGCTGGTAGGAGGCGGGCAATTCGTCGAGCTGGTTGCCGAAGACCACGAAATGGGGCGGGCGCGCCTTGGGCTGGGTGACATAGCGGATTTTGATCCGCCGTCCCGCCACCGCCGGCGGCGGGTTCCGCTCCAGCGCGCCTTCGAGCCAGCGGTTGAGCCGCGCCGTGGAAATGCGCTTGTTCCAGATTTCATGCGCCTTGATCGCCGCCTCGATCAGGGCGTCAACCCCCTGCCCCGTCGCGCCGGAAACCGGAACCACGGCGGCGCCGCGCGTCTGCGGCAGCAACCGGTCGGCCTCCTCGCGCAATTCGATCAGTTTTGGGCCCTTGTCCTCGATCAGGTCCCACTTATTGATCCCGATGACCAGAGCCCGCCCCTCGCGCGCGACGAGATCGGCGATGGTCAGGTCCTGCTTCTCGAAGGGAATGGTCGCGTCGAGGAGAACCACCACCACCTCGGCGAATTTCACCGCGCGCAAAGCGTCGGCGGCGGCGAGCTTTTCCAGCTTGTCCTCGACTTTTGCGCGCTTGCGCAGGCCAGCGGTGTCGAAGATTTTTAGGGAACGCTCGTGGGCTCCTGTGGCGCTCGCTCCGGCATGCGCCGACCGCTCGCGCGGGCCTGTGGCGCTCGCTCCGGCATGCGCCGACCGCTCGCGCGGGCCTGTGGCGCTCGCTCCGGCATGCGCCGACCGCTCGCGCGGGCCTGTGGCGCTCGCTCCGGCGTGCGCCGACCGCTCGCGCGACAAGCCGCGCTCGCCCTTGCGCCAAAAATGTTCGACGCCGATCGAGTCGCGGGTCACCCCCGCCTCCGGGCCGGTCAGCAGCCGCTCTTCGCCGAGCAGGCGGTTGATCAAGGTCGATTTGCCGGCGTTGGGCCGCCCGACCACGGCGATGCGCAGAGGTTTTGAAGGATCGAGTTCGCTGCCGTCCTCGTCGTCCGCCAGAACCAGCCGGCGACCTTCCTCGGCCTCGTCCTCGGCGAGCGCCGTCGCTTCGGGCAGCGCCGCGAGCAGAGCGGAATAAAGCTCGGCGAAACCGTCGCCGTGTTCGGCGGACAGCGGCACAGGATCGCCGAGGCCCAGCGCGAAGGATTCATAGGCGCCCGCCTCGCCCGCCTTGCCTTCCGCCTTGTTGGCGACGAGGATCAGCGGCTTGCCGGCGCGCCGCGCCAGGGAGGCGAAATGGCGGTCCTCCGGCGTCACCCCGGCCCGCGCGTCCACGACGAAGAAAATGGCGTCGGCGTCTTCGATCGCGGCTTCGGTCTGGGCGCGCATCCGCCCCGACAGCGTCTCGACGCCGCCTCCCTCCAGCCCCGCCGTGTCGATAATGGTGAAATTCAGGTCGCCGAGGCGGGCCTCGCCGGCGCGGCGGTCGCGCGTCACTCCCGGCTGGTCGTCGACCAGAGCCAGTTTCTTGCCCACCAGCCGGTTGAACAGGGTGGACTTGCCGACATTGGGCCGGCCGATGATCGCGACGGTGAAGGACATTATTTTACGAGGGCGGCCGGCGCGGGCGAAAACTTGCCGCCGCCGCGCGCCAGCGACAGGAAGGCGTTGACCTGCCGGCGCAGATCGGCCGGGGCGGCGGGATCGACCACGATCTGGTCGAACCATTTGCCCGCGTCCTCGACATCGCCCCGCTTCAGGGCGGCGAGGCCGAGCATTTCGCGGGCGGTGTGGCGGAAGGCGCTGTCCATCAGCGCGCCGAAACGCCGCTCCAGCTCGGCCTTGTCAGCGACATCGACCCTCAAGATCCCGGCGCGCAGGGCGGCGACGTCGCGCAGCAATTTATCCAGCGAGCCGTCGGCGGCGATCGCGTCCAGCTCCTTGACCGCCGCGTCGCGGTTCGTTCCCGCGCGCTCCTCGGCCGCGCGCAACCGCGCCAGGGCCTGATAGCCGGCCGGCGCCGTCCGCGCGAGATCGTCGAAGGCCGCGGCCGCCGCTTCGGGCTTTTTGGCCTCGGCCAGGGCCTGCGCGGCTTGAAAGGCCGCGCCGGCCGTCTCGTCGCGGACCTGTTTCTGGCGCCCGATGAAGACGAAGATCGCCGTTCCAAGGACGATCGCCAAGGCGAGGCCCGCGACGACGATCGAATATTTCGACCACAGCCGCTTGAGCTGATCGGTGCGGACGTCCTCATCGACTTCGCGGAAAATATCGGCCATCTGTTTCCCCGGCGCTTTGCGTCGTGCGGGTTATCACGCCGCGCCGCCGAAGGCGAGCGGCTTTGCGGGTTAGCACGGCGCGCGGGCGAAGGCGAGCGTCTTTGGCGACTCAGCCTTCGCCCTCGCCAAAGGCGAGCCAGCGCGCATAAGCGGCGACATCGCCCGGCCAGACGGCGACAATCCGGGCGAAGCGCGGGCGATCCTCGGCGATCAGGGCGCCCGAGGCCTCCTCGAAACCAGGCAGGTCGCCGCCCATCGCCGACAGAAAGCGACAGGCGGCCTCGCGCGCCTCGCGGCGGCGGTTGAATTCCGCGTCTCGCTCTGGCGTGCGCCAGCCGCTCGGCGAGGCTTCGGCGTTCTCGACCAGCTTGCGCAGGGCGACCGAAGCGCCGCCGGGCTGGCTGTTCAGCCAATCCCAATGGCGAGGCAACAGGGTGACCTCCCGCGCGACCACGCCGAGCTTCGGCCGCCCGCGCCGGCGCGGCGCCTCCGGCTCCGGCGGAGCGGGCGTCCCGGCGCTTTCGCGAAAGTCGGGATCGACCTGCCGTCCAGTCGCATCGTCGAACACAAGAACCCGGCCGCCAGGGTCGGCGGCCAGAATTTGGCGCGCGACGCCGGTTGCGAAAGCGGGCGCAACGCGGGCCACGCGCTGGGTTCCGATAAAGATCGTGCAAAAGCCCGCGCTCATGCGCTTATTTTTACCCGGACGAATTATTATCGTCAATTTTCATCCGGGTAGAATATCTCAGCTTTGCTTTCAGCGCTCTTCCCAGCCCCATTTGACGAAAATTGCGCGGCCTTCTTTGCCTTTCAGGAAATCGACGAAGGCCTTGACCTTCGGATTGGCGGCGCCCTTGCGAGTCAGGAGCACCCCGGTGTCGCGATAGATGCGATATTGCTCGTCGACCGGAACCACATCGGCGACGCCGGGATTGGCGACGCTCCAGATGTTCCACACCAGCCAGGCGTCGATGTCCGTCTCGCTTTTCCATTGTTCGAGCGCCATGGAACTGCTCGCGGGGGCGGGAAAAACCAAGTTGTGGCGGAAGGCGCGCACCATCTCGATATCGCCGGTGCGGCCCGCGACATCCTCCCATAATCCGATCTGGCCGCCATGGGCGACGACAAGGATTTTGACGCCGGGCTTGAGCAGATCATGGAGGCCGTGGATGCCTTTGGGATTGCCGGGGCGAACCAGTATCACCACCGGGCGCAGATAAAGCGGCTCGGCCGTACTCGGATCGAAAGCGTGCGGAATGGCCTTGGCGTATTCATGCACCATGTTTTCCGAACCGGTGTAGAGAAGGTCGGCGTCGTTGCGCGCCTTGTCCACCCAATTCGTCGTCGGTCCGGAAGCGACGACGATTTTGACGCCCTGAGCCGCGCCGAAAATGCTGGCCGCCTCTCTGATCGCCGGCGCCGGGCCGCCCGGACCATAGACGAAGATCATCGGCAAATCGCCAGCCTTCGCCGCGCCGGCAAGAACGAGCGCGACAAGAAAGAAAACCAGTCGTTTCATCGGGGCCTCCAGCTTTGCGCGGCAAAGCTAGCAGGCTTCGCGGCGGAATCGAAGGGCGCGCCTTGATTGGCGTTCAGGCCCTTTTCAATCCAATGCATGTCTTCGATTGTTGCGCGACCGTCGCCCGTCCTGCGGCGCCGTCCTCCTCATCGGACGATGGCGCGCGCGGCCTTGATGAAGCCGGTCGGCGCGAAGGGCGCCTTTCCCCGCCGCCGCGCCTTGCCGCACAAGAGTCTGGAGCTGTAAAGTGGTTGGCGAGATCAGCAGTCTGTGATTCACGGCGTCTGAAAGGAAGCGCGGATGGATCGGAATCAATTCTGGCTGACCGCACGGATAAAATGCATGCGCGGCTCGGCCTGCGAGGCTGAGCCGCGTATTGCCGTATCCGCCGGCGCGCGCCTTTGAATCGTCCGCGATGACGCTTGATCGCGAAGGGGACCCGGTTGCTTCGTTTCGGGGCGTTTACGCGAAATGCAGGCTCCGCTTTCTCGCGCGCCGCTCTATGCCGCGACCGCCAAAACCCGCTCCGACCGGACCCGGCGGCTACGATTGAGCACCTGATCCGAGATCTTGGCGACACGATCCACCCGACCGACACCCAAAATGTTCTTCTGGAACTGGCCGAACGCGTCACTCAATCCGCTCACTGCGAAATCCAAGGCCTGCAATGCATGTTCACGGTTCGATTCATCGCTCGCTTCGGCGAGCCTGAGCCGATCGAGGGCGGTGGCTATCGCCGCAACCGCCGCCGACAGGTTTGCGTCGAGTGAGGGAAAGTAAAGTCCCACCAAGATTCTCAAATCGACGACCTGACGGTTCAATTTCAGGATTTCGCTGCCATTGCGCGGGTAGACAGCCCCCAGACTCAGGTCGTACCTTCCCCTGAAAAAGTGGGAAAGCTCATAATAGACCTCCTCGGCCTTGTAGTAGAGCTCCTCTGCTTTCTTGCTGCGCAGCCACAGGCGTTCCCGTGAGACGCTTATGAGGTATGTGGCCATGGCGGAACAGCCCACAATGAGCATTCCAAAAAGAACATTCCAGCCCAGATTCATAGGATAGCTCCCGGTTGGTGGCGCGAATTAAGGTTGCTCAATAAGCATAACAGCCTGTTAACACACTATCGGATCGGGGGGTTATAGATAACAATCTGTTTATTAAGCCGTTGTGCATTGCAATATTACGCACGCAAACGGAGACGTTGACTTGACACTTGCGGAGTAGAGCGTTTGCGGTCGTTTCGCTTGATCTTAGCCATTAGGCGACGATCCCGCGTTTCAGCATAAGCTGCGCCATGTTTGCGGCATAATGCATGCGATTCTTCGGCGTGAAAGATTTTCGGCGCGTGGCGACACGATATGATCGAAACGCTGTTAACTTTCTCTCTGCCGTATCCATCGCGGCACATGTCAGCTATTGGTTGTCAGCCCGGACCCGGAGCCGCATGACAAATCGACAAAATTCCTCCCCTGCTCCCATCCACATCGTCGGCGGCGGGCTCGCGGGCTCCGAGGCCGCCTGGCAGATCGCGCGCGCGGGCGTTCCCGCCGTGCTGCACGAAATGCGGCCCCAGCGCGCCACCGACGCCCACAAGACCGGCTTTTGCGCCGAGCTGGTCTGCTCCAACTCCTTCCGCTCCGACGATTCCGAGACCAACGCCGTCGGCGTGCTGCATCGGGAAATGCGGGCGCTCGGCTCGCTGATCATGCGCTGCGCCGACGCCCACAAGGTGCCGGCGGGCGGGGCTCTGGCGGTGGACCGCGACACATTCGCCGCCGCCGTAACCGAGGCGCTGGAAAGCGAGCCGCTGATCGAAATCCGCCGCGAGGAAGTGGCGGGCCTGCCCCCGGCCGAATGGGACAATGTGATCGTCGCCTCGGGGCCTTTGACCTCGCCCGCGCTGGCCGAAGCCATCAAAACGCTGACCGGCGAGGCGGAACTGGCTTTTTATGACGCCATCGCCCCGATCGTGCATCGCGACTCGATCGACATGGGCAAGGCCTGGCTCCAGTCGCGCTACGACAAGGTGGGGCCAAGCGGAACCGCGGCGGACTACATCAATTGCCCGCTCGACCGCGACCAATATGAGGCCTTTGTCGACGCCTTGCTCGAAGGCCCCAAGACCCAGTTCAAGCACTTCGAGAAAACGCCCTATTTCGACGGCTGCCTGCCGATCGAGGTCATGGCCGAGCGCGGCCGCGAGACCCTGCGCCACGGGCCGATGAAGCCGGTCGGACTGACCAACCCTCACAATCCAGGCGTCAAACCTTATGCGATCGTGCAGCTCAGGCAGGATAATGCTCTGGGAACGCTCTATAATATGGTCGGATTCCAGACCAAGCTGCTCTATGGCGCGCAAGCCGAGACCTTTCGGAAAGTCCCCGGCCTCGAACAGGCCGAATTCGCCCGGCTCGGCGGGCTGCACCGCAACACTTTTTTGAATTCGCCCAAGGTTCTCGACGACAAGCTGCGCCTGAGAGCCCAACCGCGCCTGCGCTTCGCCGGCCAGATCACCGGCTGCGAGGGCTATGTCGAAAGCGCGTCGATCGGCCTGATCGCCGGCCGCATGGCGGCGGCCGAACGGCTGGGCCACGTTTTGCCCGCGCCGCCCCTGACCACCGCGCTCGGCGCCTTGCTCAACCACATCACCGGCGGCCATATCGAGACCATCGACGCCGGCCCGCGCAGTTTCCAGCCGATGAACGTCAATTTCGGCCTGTTCCCGCCGCTCGATGTCACGCCCAAATCGCCCGACGGCAAACGTCTGCGCGGCCCGGAAAAGGCGCTGGCCAGGAAACGCGCGCTTTCCGCCCGCGCCGAAGCCGATTTGGGCGCGTGGCTGGCCGGCGAGCAAATTTCAACGGAAAACCCCTGATCTTTATATATGGCGCCCCCACACTGACCCTCCCCAAGAGGCGTAGGGAGTTGCAAACGCGAGGACGTTTCAGAACCCGTTCCGCCACAGCGCCCATTGGCGGCGCCAGGGCGCGACTTCGGCGGGCTCGGCATAGGGATCGCCGTCCCGGCGCTCCATTTCGCGCAGGTAAAGTTCGGGCAGCGCCAGCAGGCGGAAGGCCTCGCGCTCCGGCTTCGGCAGGTCGCGCACGGCTTGCTTCGCCTCGTCGAGATCGTTGCGCGCGAGGGCGCGCAATTCGGCCAAGGCGGCTTTGACTGTTCCAGCTTTGGCGCGGGCGAACAGATCGACCCGGGTCAGGCCGTGACGCGCCAAAAAATCGGCCGGCAGAAAACAGCGCCGGCGCGCGACATGCCAGGGCAAGGCCCGCAACAGGCCGGTCAGGGCGTAAGCCCGTCCCGCCGGCGCGGAAGCTTCTGGCGCCCCGTCGCCGCCGAGAATGCGGTTGGCGAGGGCGAAAAGAACCGAGCAGGCATCCTCGCAATATTTGTCCAGAAAGGCCTGATCGGGCGCCGGGTCGTCGTAAAGATCGAAGCGCCGCGCCTCCAGCAGGACGAGCAGTTCTTTGCGCGGCAGGTCGAATTCTTCGATCGTTTCCAGCAGCGCGGCGGCGGTCGGGTTAGCCAGAACCTCGTCGGGCCGCTCGCCGTTCAGCGCGTCGATCCACCATTGCAGCCGGATGTCGCCCAGAATGGGCTGCGAGACGTGGTCGCTGATGCGCGCGACCTCGGCGTTGAAGGCATAGAGCGCGAAAAGATGCGGCCGGGCGGCGTCCGGCGCGAACATCGCCGCCAGCCAGCGGTCGCGGTCGGCCTCATGCAAGGCCTCGCCGCATAAGCTGTAATTGTCGTCGGTCTGTCTCAAGGTCTACACGCTCAACCGCATGAAATCATAGGCCGGCTCGACATTTTCCGGCAGGTTTTTCCGCAAGGCCTCATAATCGAGATCGGTGTGGAGATTGGTCAGCACCGCGCGCTTTGGCTTGAATCGTTCGATCAGCTCCAGGGTTTCGCGAACCGAGAGATGGCTCGGATGATGCTTGTGGCGCAGGGCGTCGACGATCCACAGATCGAGATTTTCCAGAAACGCCATGCTCTCGGGAGGCACATATTTGACGTCGGGCGTATAGGCGCAGGCCCCGAAGCGAAAGCCCGTCGCGTCGATGTCGCCATGGTTGAGCCGGAAGGTCTGGACCTCGATCTCGCCTGCCGGGCCGCCGTGCGCAAATTTCCAGCCATGATCGAAGACATGGGGGATCAGCAGCGGCGGATAATTGCTGCCCGGCGGCGTCTCGAACAGATAATCGAAGCGCCTGCCCACCGCGCCCCAGGTCGGCGGATCGAGAAAAACGTCGATCTTGCGATGCTGGGCCATGGTCAACGGCCGCAGATCGTCGAGGCCGTGGATATGGTCGGCATGGGCGTGGGTCAGCAGCACCGCGTCGAGCCGATGGACATTGGCCGCGATCAGTTGCTCGCGCAGATCGGCGCCGGCGTCGACCAAAAACCGCGTCGGCTCGTGCAACGATCCCTGGACCGCGCGCTTTTCCACCAGCAGCGCGCAGCGGCGGCGGCGGTTTTTCGGATTGGCGGGGTCGCAATGGCCCCAGCCCTGCGCCACGCGCGGCACGCCCGCGGACGAGCCGCAGCCGAGAATGGTGATGTCGAGCGTCATGCGGCGAGCGGCGGCATTTTCGAGAACAATTTCATGGCGTTTTCAGTGGTGATCCGCGCCAGTTCCTCCACCGCGACGCCTTTGACCTCGGCCAGGACCCTGGCCGTGTGCGCGACATAAGCCGGCTCGTTGGTCTTGCCGCGAAAAGGCGCCGGCGCGAGGAAGGGCGCGTCGGTCTCGACCAGCAGCCGGTCGAGCGGCAGGTCTTTGGCGATGGCGCGCAATTCGTGGGAGTTCTTGAAGGTGGCGATGCCGGAAAAGGACACGTAAAGCCCCAGTTCCACGCCTTTTTCGGCGAGCGCCCGGCTCGACGAAAAGCAATGGAGCAGCGCCTTGAACCTGCCCCTGGCCATTTCCTCCGCAAGGATCGCCGCCATGTCGGCGTCGGCGTCGCGGGTGTGGATCACCAGAGGCAGGCAGGTCTCCCGCGCCGCCGCGATATGGGCGCGCAACACTCGCTGGGCGAGCTCGCGCGGCGCCCGGTCGTAATGGTAATCGAGCCCCGCCTCCCCGATCGCCACGCATTTGTCATGCGCCGCCAGGCCCGAGATTTCCTCGGCCGAAAATTCGCGCTCGTCCAAGGCATGGTTGGGATGCGTGCCGACCGAGCAGAAGACGGACTCGCTGCTCTCGGCGATGTCGCGGATGGCTGGAAATTTCTCGATTTCGGTGCAGATGGTGATCATCCGTCCGACGCCCGCGGATTTCGCCCGCGCCAGCACCCCGGCGCGGTCCTTCGCCAGTTCCGGAAAATCGAGATGGCAATGGGTGTCGATCAGCATCACTTCGCGGCCTCGGGCTCGACGTAGCGCGGAAAAATCGGCGCCGGGGCCGGCAGGTCTGCGCCGGTGAACAGCCGATGCTCCGGTGTCGCGTAAGAGAAATTGCGTTCGTCGGGGCGGACCGCAAGAAGGTCGAGCAATTTTCCCGCCGCCGCCGGAATGAACGGCTGGCACAGAATCCCGACCACGCGCAGGACTTCGGTCGTCGCAAACAGCACGGCGTCGCGCCGCGCGGGGTCGGTCTTGCCCAGCTTCCAAGGCTCCTGCGCGGCGAAATAGCGGTTGGCGTCGGCGACCACCGCCCAGATTTCGCTCAGCGCCTGATGCGGCGCAAAAGCGTACATGGCGACGCGAACGCGGTCCAGGGCCTCATAGGCTTTGGACAGAATCTCCATGTCGGCGGCCAGAACCTCGCCCGCATCGGGAACTTTTGCCTCGCAATTCCTGGCGACCATCGACAGCGAGCGCTGCGCGAGATTGCCCAGGTCATTGGCGAGGTCGGCGTTGATGCGCTGGACGATGGCCTCATGCGAATAATTGCCGTCCTGGCCGAAGGGCACTTCGCGCAGGAAAAAATAGCGCAAGGCGTCGACGCCGTAATGGTCGGCGAGCGCCAGCGGATCGATGACATTGCCGACCGATTTCGACATCTTCTCGCCGCGGTTGAACAAAAAACCATGGACGACGATCTGCTTGGGCAGCGGCACGCCGGCCGACATCAGAAAGGCCGGCCAGAAAATGGCGTGGAACCTTGTGATGTCCTTGCCGATGACATGAGCGTCCGCCGGCCAGTATCTTTTCCGCGCACCTTCGTCGAACCATTCCGTCGCGGTCAGATAATTGGTCAGCGCGTCCACCCAGACATACATCACATGGCGCTCGTCGCCCGGCACGGGAACGCCCCAGTCGAAGGTGGTTCGGCTGACGGACAGGTCGTTCAGCCCGCGCTTCACGAAAGCCACGATCTCGTTGCGGTATTTTTCCGGAGTGATGAAGTCGGGATTGGCGTCGTAATGGGCCAGAAGCCTTTCGGCATAGGCCGAGAGGCGGAAGAAATAGCTTTCCTCCTCCACCCATTCGACCGGCGTGCCGGACGGCGCGAATTTCTGCCCTGCCGCGTTCACGGTCAGCTCGCCTTCGTCGTAATAGGCTTCGTCGCGGACCGAATACCAGCCGGAATATTTCGACAGATAGATGTCGCCCTTCGCCGCCATCCGCCGCCAGATTTCCTGCACGCAGGCCTTGTGGCGTCCTTGC
>JAJYCZ010000130.1 GCA_021777915.1 Pseudomonadota bacterium
TTATAATTGGTGACGCTGCCTCCGTTGTCGAGGCCGACGCCATAACCGCCGGCGGAGGTGATCGTGCCGGAGTTCTTGACCGTGCCCGCGCCGCCCGCCACGTGGACGCCGGAGATCGACGAACTATACGATCCGTTCTGGTAGGCGGCTTTCGCCGCGATGGTGGCGCCGGCCTCATTGGTGACGCTGCCGCCCAGGAGGAGATCGACGCCGCCTGCGGCCGAGATCTGGCCGTAATTATCGACCGAGTCGGTGGCGGAGCCGTCGAGATAGATCGCCCAGGTGTTAACGTTGGTCGAATTTGCGGTCAGCGCGCCGTAATTCAACACGCTCCAGGTCGCGCCGGAGTAGCCGTCAATGTCGTTTGACGTGGACGAACTGGTGTCGATGGTGACGTTTGCGTCAACCTTCAGGCTCGGATCGGTCGACAAAAGAACATAAGTTGTGGTGCTGTTGGTCGTCAGTTCCGCCATGACGCTCTCCCGTTACATCTTTGGAGACCAATCGCTTGCGTGGTTTCTCTTTCGTGATCGTTCCAGGGCGTTTGTTCCGCCGAGGCAGGGAGGCAA
The DNA here is from genome assembly GCA_021777915.1 of Pseudomonadota bacterium. Taxonomy (GTDB): domain Bacteria; phylum Pseudomonadota; class Alphaproteobacteria; order Rhizobiales; family Beijerinckiaceae; genus Rhodoblastus. The sequence goes on from JAJYCZ010000130.1 coordinate 570, forward strand.
ACCGCCTTGAGCCTTGCCCGGCCCGTCAACCCAGCGGAAATTTAGCACAGCGCGTACTGGCGACTGTCGGCGCACAGGTTTGATCGCGGGTAATTTTAGGGTAGCGGGCGTAATACTCTTGCGTGGCGGCTACCGCTTTTGAAGCGGGGATCGCGGCCGGCTTCTGGTCTCGAAGATCTTGAACGCGCGCACCGGGAAAGCAGTAAACGTCCGATGGCGCGGGCCTCTGATTTCATGGCGGTTGGCTGAAGCCAGGTCGCTAATTTCGTGAATCCAATTTCGTGAATAGGGGTGTGACGGGCAGTCGACGCCATGGGTTGAGATTTTACCGGGACGGGAGCGCCGGCGATTTTGGTCGAACGCGCAAAAACCTGTGAAATCGAATGAGATTGGACCACGCGGGTAATCATGGCGCGGCATATGACTGCGATGGACGCCGCCCTGAATCTTGAGCGTTTGGCGCATGAAGCTCGTTCGGAGGAGCGGCGCTACCGCTTTCGGCTCAGGATTGCATCCATTCGGTCAAATAGTGGATGGAGCCTTCGTCGAATTGCGCGGTTCCAGAAGCCGAGGAGCTGATTTGACTGGCGTCCGCGATGGCGCAATCGTTTCGGGGCGGTCGGATGCGCCTGTTCATGCAACCCATCGCCGGGATAAAATCATGGCGAGACATCTCCTGTTCATCGGCGGCGAAGACCACCATCTGCGGCTGCCTTTTTTTTGTGCGCTCAAGTCGCGGGGGTATCGCGTCACCGCGGCGGCGAGCGGCCCATCGGAGCCATTCGACCGGGCGGGAATTCCATTCGAGCCGATCGCGTTTGGCCGCTTCTTCAGTCCGGCGCGGGATCTCTCGAGTGTGCGTGAGCTCGGAAGCCTGTTTGAACGCGTCGACGCGGATTTGGCTCACTGCTTTGACACCAAGCTGACGCTGCTCGTGGCGCTCGCCGCGGCGTCGCATCCCCGCACCCGGCTTGTTCGCACGATCAACGGACGAGGCTGGATCTATTCCTCGCGGTCGCCGCTCGCTTTCGGACTGCGGGCGCTGTATCCGCATTTGCAGCGGCTGGCCGCGAGGTCGACCGACACGCATGTCTTCGAACATAACGGCGATTGTTCCTTTTTCACGCGCCATGTTCTGGCCGAGCGCGGCCGGGCGGTGGTCATTCCCGGCGCCGGCATAGATGTCGCGGGTTTCGAGGCGGCGCAGGCTCGTCGCGTCCCGGCCGCGGATTTGCGGCGCGAGCTTGGTCTGGGCGAGGCCCCGGTTGTCGTGACCGTGACACGGATCACGCGCCAGAAAGGCATACCGGCGCTGCTGAAGGCCGCCGAAATCGTTCATGCCTCGCTCCCCGACGTCAAATTTCTCCTCGTCGGACCCATCGAGGGCGAAGGGCCATTCGCGGTGAGCGCGGAGGAAATCAGGCGTCACGCCGGATATGTCATCGCGACCGGCGCGCGAACGGACATTCCCGACCTTTTGGCGATGGCGGACCTTTTCGCCTTTCCTTCGGAATATGCCGAAGGCGTTCCGCGCGCGCTCATGGAGGCGGCGCTCAGCGGGCTGCCGATCGTCGCGACCGAAATTGCGGGATGTCGCGAAGTCATCCGCGACGGTTGGAACGGGCGCCTGACGCCGTTGCGCGATCCGGGGGCGCTGGCGGAGGCGATTTTGGCCATGCTCCGCGACAGGAAGGGCGCGCGGGAGATGGGGAGCCGGGGATCCGACCTCATCCGAGGCGTCTTCAGTCTCGACAATGTGGTCGCGCGGCACGCCGAGCTCTACGACCAGATATTGAATCGGGGACGCCGCGGCGGGATCCTCGATCAGAAGCAATTCGATCAGCCCGAGGCGGCGTCCCTGCAATCCAGGTGAAACGGCGTTCCGGTCCGCAAATGTTTCGCGCGCCGCCGCGGTCGCGCGAGAGAGAAATGGAAAATGCCGTCATCCCGCATATTTGCCCGTCTGGATGTCCTGCTGGCCCTCGGCGTGCTGGCGTCCCTGGAGACGCAGTTGCGCTTCGTGGTCGGCGGGCTCGATCCGGGCGCCTTGCTTCTGGCGGTGTGGATCGCCGCGTGTGGTTTTCTCGAATGGCGCCGTCCGCGCGAACTGCCGCCGAAATTCGCCTTCGAGATCGCCATTTTCTGGATGACGATCGCCTTCGCGTTGAACGTCGGCCTGTGTTTCAGCATTCTCAGCGGCGAGATGCTTGATCTGGGTCTCGTCCTTCATGACGCCGTTGCTTATACGCTTCTGGCGGCGATCACCTTCATTCTCGCCCTCGACGTCAATGTGGCATGCCGACTGAGGCGGGTTCAGTGGATCATCGTTGTCGTCGGCTCCGTGTTCATGCTCGTCCAGATCGCGGAATCCACGGGAATGTTCGACATTCCGAATATCGATCCCTGGTATTGGGACCGTTGGCGCGCCTGGACCGACAATCCCAACCAGCTCGCCTTGTTCTGCCTTCTTTTGGGCTTCACCGCGCTGCATCTGGCGCATAGCGAAGCCGGCGCGCTGAAGCGCTCGACGGCGATCTTCGCCGTGGCTCTTTTCGTGGGCGCGGGGACCATGGCGAAGAGCAACGCCTTCCTGCTGGCCGTCCTGATCGGATTGTGCGTTCTGCTCGCGGCGACCTTCGTCCGGCTGATCTGGCGGCTTGAACGGCGGCGCGTTCCGGCTGCCGCCGTCGCCTTGGCGGCGATGGCCCTGTTGGTCTATGTCGGCGTCATCGGCTTGGGACTGAGCGCTTCCAAGCACCTCAATCTCGCCAACGCCGCGGGCGGGGTCGCGCGGCAGGATCGCAATGGCGACGAGGAAACGGCGCTCCGCTTCACGCTTTGGGGCGAGGCGCTGGACCGCGCGGCGAACGCCTGGATGCTCGGTTACGGCCCCGGTCCTCATTTGCCGATCCCCCAGATCATCCTCAGCGGCCGCCGTGGCGGCGATCAACCGAAGAATGTCCAAAGGCCGAAGCCTGGCAGCGCGCCAAATTTCGAAACGCATGACACGACCCTCGAATTTCTCGTCCAGGGCGGAATCATCGCGGTCGCCGCCGCTGTCGCGCTTTGCGGCCTCGCGCTGGCGCGGGCGTTCCGCGCGGGTTTGGATGGACTGGCCGCGGCGCTGATCGCGATCGGGATTTTCGGCGCCTTCCATGTCGTCTTCCGGCATCCATTCATCTGGCTGCTTCTTTGCACAGCGCTGAGCGCGGTGGAGCGTCGCCGCATCGCGTCGCCAAGCGCCGGGAACGGCCTGGCGTCCGCAAGATCGAATTTTCCGCCGCGGCGATGGGCGGCCCAGGCCGTCTTGCCCCGCTACCCGTTTGCCTTCTCGCCCTCTCGATGGATCGACCCATGAACGGACAGATAAAATGGACGCCGGCGCCGGCGCCTTGGCCTGCCGCGCCGTTCGACAGCCAACCCCCGGCTTTCGGGCCGCGGGATCCGCAGTTGCGCGACATCCTGCGCACCCTCGGCCATATCCGCGCGCGACTGCGGCTGGTCATCGCCTGCGCCCTGACGGGGGTTATGCTGGCGGGGCTGCTGTCGCATTTCGTGATGAGGCATTACACGGCGCAGGCTCTGTTGCTGGTCAATGAGAGCGACCCCAACGACCCGCGCCGGGTCGACGAAGGCGCAATGGATACGCATATCGCGACCTTGACCTCTCAGGGGCATCTCACGCGGGTGCTGGCGGCGCTGGAGAAGAATCCTGAATTGCGCGGCCGTTACGCGCATGACAGCGACATCAGCCGTCATCTCGTCGCGATGCAACTCCTTCACTCGCATCTCGTCGCCATCGACTTCACCGCCAGATCGCCGAAGGTCGCCGCCGCCGTCGCGAATGAAATCGCCCAGCTTTATGTCGACACCGGCGCCGCTCCCGAGGACGTGGCGGCGAAGGAAGCCATTGCGCGGCAGTCTCGCCGTGTGGCGGGCCTTGAGGACGAGGTTCGGAAAGCGCGGGCGAATGGCGCCGATCCTGGCGTGATCGCGGCGCTCAACCGCGATCTGAACGAACAGTCCGCCGCGCTGTCGCTCGCCCGCAGTCAGGAGGAAAGCAACAGCCAGGCGCGGCTGCTGGCGCCGCCCGTCCGCATCTATGCGCTGGCGACGCCGCCCGAACGCCCCAGCTCCCTCCGCCCGATCCTGGTGATTTTCCCCGCTTTCCTGGCGTCGGCCTTGTTCGGCGTGGCTTTGGCGGCGCTGCTGGGGCGGTTGGATCGGCGCATCCATAATCTCGACGATCTACGCCACGCCTTTTCGGCGCCGGTCGTGGGCGCTCTCCCGCGGAGAATGGCGCGGAGCCGGCTGCCGTGGGCGCGACCCGCGCGCTCGTCGGCTTACGACGCCGCCATTGACGCGCTGGTCGTCGATATTTTCATCAGCGGCGGGCGTTCCGTCAGAAACGCGGTGATGGTCATCGAAGCCGGGGCGTTCGGGACTCCGGATTTCGCCCTCGATCTCGCGCAGTCCGCCGCCAGGATGAGGGACGTCCTGCTCCTGGTCGTTGGCGACTCCGCCCTCGCGAATCGCTATTCCGACGCGATTCTGGGGTCGTCCGAGTTCGCGGGACTCGATCTGATGTCCCTGGCTGGCGATCGCACGCTTTTGCTGACGGAAGCCGCCTCGGGGGCGCTGGCGCGCCGGCTTGAGGAATTACGGGGAAATCACAAGTGGATCGTGCTCGCGGTCCCGCCGGCCTCTAAATCGCCCGCCGCCCGGATTCTGGCTGGAATGGTGGAGTCCATCATCGTTGATGTGGCGACAGAATCGACAACTTATCATGATGTCGCCGCCACCCTGGCGGAAGTGACGCGCATTGCGGAGCCTTGGTCGGCCGCCGCCCCGCACACGCAACCGGTCATCGTTCTGACGAACAGGGACTCGTCGCAAATGAGCTCCTCCGCTTTGCGCAAACGCGGCAATGCGGGAAAGGTCCGAGTGAAGAAGGACCTGGGCCTGAAGCCGACATCGCAAGCGAAGGGCGAGACGCGGGAGGAGCAGAAAAAATCGCCCGCGGAGAACGGCGCGCAAGGCTCCAGGGAGACGAATGCCGCCGTCGAAGGGGGAACTCCATGAACCGGCCGATCATCACGCCGGCGGGCGGCCCCGGCCTTGCGCCGGCGCCTTATGTTCGGCTGTTCGAAGCCTTTGCCCGCGACGGCGTCGCCTGGTGCGGCTGGAAAAGTCCCCGGCGCCTGCCTGACGCCTTTGCGGGGCGGGCCGATCTGGATTTGCTGATCGCCCGCGCCGACCGCCACAAGGCGGCGAGAATTCTGACGGATTGCGGCTTCAAGCTGGCGCCGGACGCACCCGGCCGCGCCGACGCGGCGGCCGCGAGCTTCCTGGGGTTCGACCCATTGACTGGCGCGCTCATGCATGTCCATGCGCATTTCCGGCTCATCCTCGGTCCGCCGTTGTCCAAGAATGACCGTCTGCCTTGCGAGGCGGGTTTTCTCGCGCGCTGCCGGGAATTGCCGGACAGTGGCTTTCGCACGCTCTCCGACCCGGATGCGGCGCTATTGCTGTTCGTTCGCGCTCAATGCGAAAGGAGTTTGCTTGACCCGGTTCACATGCGGCGGCGGGTCGCCATCGAGGAAAAATTCCGCCAGGACTTCGTTGGACTTGCGCCCCTGGACGAGGAAGCTTTGCGCCGTTCCGCCGCCGAAATCTTCGACGACGAGCTGGCGAAAGAGATCGCCCGCGTGATCGTCGAAGGCGACCCATTGGCGCCGTCCGCCGGCCTGCGCCGAAAGGTGGCGCGCGCTCTGGCGCCTTATCGGCTGTGCGGCGGTTTCGAAGCGCCCTTGCGTCGCGCCTGGCGCACGACGATGTTTCTGTTCGGCGCCTTCAACCGCCGTTATCTCCAGACGCCGCGCCTTTGGGGACGGCAGGCGCCCGGCGGTGGCGCGGTCATCGCATTCGTGGGAGTCGACGGCTCCGGCAAAAGTACGGCGACCAACAATGTGCGCGATTGGCTCGGCGCGGAAATCGACGTCATCAAAATCTATTTCGGCACCGGCGACGGGGCGCCGTCGCTGCTGCTTGCGCCCATAAAATTTCTGGCCGAGGCCTTCGCGCGCGTGGTCAAGACCAGACCGAAAGGCGCGTCCCACGGCCGCATATCCGACAAGCCGCCGGGCGTGGCCTATTCCGTTCTTTTCGCTTTATGGGCCGTCGCCGTGGCGCTCGACAAGAAGCACAAGCTGACCGTGATCCAGCGCGGGCTGCGGCGCGGATTTGTCGTCGTCACCGATCGCTATCCGCAGAACGAGATCGAAGGCTTCAACGAAGGACCTCTGCTGCATCGGTTGCCGCGCGCGCCCGCCTGGCTGCGGCGTTTCGAAGGCGCGATCTATGAGCGCGCGCGGAAAACCCCGCCCGATCTCGTTCTCAAGCTGCATGTCGGCCCGGAAACGGTCGCGCGCCGCGAACCTGAAATGAGCCGGCCGCTTATCGACCGGCGCGTCGAAAACGTGAAACGCCTGCGCTTTGCGGGGGCGAAGATCATCGATATCGACGCGACGGCTCCGCTCGATCAGGTCACCGACGCCGTCAAGCGCGCGGTCTGGGAGACCATATAAACGGAATAAAACGAAGTCGGTTGCTCGTCGCCGCAGGACGCGTCGCGATGAAGGGCGATTCCGCGCCATCAACCGAACTTTCGAGCTCGCCCATCGAGGCCAGATCGAAACGCCAGACGCCGATACCGGTTCTCGTCAGTGATTTCCCCGAGGCACGAATGCGACCGCAAGCCGTCGCAAGACGCCCGTCTTTCGACGGGCGATGGCCGTAGCGAGGGACCGTGACTTGGCGTGAGGCCATCGGCCCTCTTGCTTCCGACGAGCCGGGAGCAAGGGCCAATTTGTGAGGCCGATCCGCGGCCGGTCCGGCGGACGGCGCCAAAGCCACTGGCGCGGGAATTTCCGCGGCTCAAGAGGCTATCCTGGTGAAAGCGGAGAGACATTGGCGCGACGGTCATATCGCGCCGCATCGCTGTGATCGCCGAAGCAGGCGCCGGCGGCCAAGCTGTAACGAAGCCCTTCCAAGTTGATCATGCCGCACTGCGAAAAAAAATCGGGTCAAGTGAAATATCCGGTAGGACCTGTTGTGCCTTATCCACGGGGCGCCAGTCGAAGCTGCAGTCTTTTTTGCCGTGATTGCGGACAATACATACTTGAGCGTAGGTGTATCGCTTTGAATTTTCGGGATGCGCCACATTTCGGTCATAGATCATGTTAAGTTGATTTGACGTCAGCGAATGATTTAAAGCGATTCGAGAGGGCAAATGGCTACAACGCTCGGTCCGACTACGTCGTTGCATTTTACGGCGAACGGCAATTTCGTGAACGGCGTCTATACGCCCGCCACGGATGGGTTCAACCTCGCCGACGTTGGCTCCGCGGACATGCTCAACTACCTGCCGGCCGGCGTCAAAGGTCTCGTCTGGGTCGGCATGACCGACGGCGTGACCGCCGCCTTCAAGGCGCTCGTCGATTCGTGCAAGGGCAACCCGAATCTCTATGGTTTCTACCTCGCCGACGAACCCGGCGCGAGCCCGACCATCGCGGCCAACCTGATGGCCGAGGCCGATTATATCCACGCCAATCTGCCCGGCGCGAAAACCTTCATGGTCGAGCAGAATCTCAGCAGCAACACCAGCCCGATCTATTACTACACGCCCGCGAACACCCATATCGATCTGTTCGGCCTCGATCCCTATCCGGTGCAGACGAATGTGCCGAACAATCTGGATTACAACATCATCCCCCTGGCGGTCGCCGAGGCCGAAAAGGTTGGCATTCCGCTCGCCGACATCGTGCCCGTCTATCAGGCCTTCGGAGGCGGGAGCTTTTCGACCTATTTCCTGCCGACTGTCGCGCAGGAGGAGCAGATTATGGCGACCTGGGCGTCTGCCGTTCCAACGCCCGCATTTGACTATACCTACAGCTGGGGTTCGCAGAACGGCGATACGGCGCTGAGCAACGATCCCGTTTTACAGGCGGTTTTCGCCGCGCATAATGGCGTCGCCAAATATGCCGTTTCGGACAGTCTGCCGAATATCATTGCAAATCTCCAAGGCCTCAACGCCCTTTCCGGCATTACGTCGCTGACAGGGCTCTCGGGGACAGCCACGCTTTCCGGCTACGCCATCGGTGCGCCAAGGTTCACGCTTGCCGGTTCGGGAACCGCTCTCACCGTCGCGGAGAATCTGTCCTACCTCGGCGCGCTCACCGTCGGCGCGGGCGCGACGCTTTCGGTGGCCTCCGGCGACACATTGGCGACGACGGGCGCGCTGACAATCAACGGCGCCTTGACCGGCGCGGGCAAGCTTTCGCAGACGGGGGGCTCGATCGCCTTCGGCTCCGGCGCGTCGTTCAACATCGCCAGCTGGACGAGCAAGAACGCCACGATAACGATCGCGGCCTTCAGGACCTATGCGGGCGTTTTCTCGGCCGGCGCCGGCGCGACGTTAAACCTGTCGGGCGGTAATCTTGTCCTCACCGGAGCCAACAGCTTCAGCGGCGCGACCGTGACGGGCGGGCATGTGCTCGTGGATGCGGGGGCGTCCTCCGTGTCCGGCCTGACGATCGGCGGGACGGCAATGTTCCAGAACAACAGCACGCTGACGCAGAGCGGCGGGACGGTGACGGTCGGCGATGCGAGCGGAAACGCGGCGATCCTGTTCAACGCCGGGACGGGAACCTATGACATCACCGACGACAGCGGGATCGCCCTGGGGACGTCGGCCGCCTCGCGGATCGTCAATTACGGCCTGTTCGAGAAGACCGGCGGGGCCGGAACGAGCGCGGTGCAGGCGAAGTTCGTCAGCACCGGGACGGTGACGGCGGCGACGGGAACGATCGCCTTTTCCGGGACGGGCAATAGCTTCTCGGGGACGATCGGCGGGGCCGGCGCGGTCAGCTTCAACGGCGGCGCGTCGACGATCGCCGGCGGGACGACGGTCGGCGTCGCTTCCTTGACGGCGACCGGGGCGTCGACGACGTTGGTGATCGCCGGCAACCTGTCCAATGGGGGAAGCTTCTCCGACGCTTCCGGCGCGACGGTCCTGATTGCGAGCGGGGCGACCTTGAGCCTTTCGGGGTCGGCGGCGCTGGGCGCCAGGGTCGTCGGGGCCGGCAGCCTGGCGATCACCGGGGGAACGACGACCATCAATCCTTCCGCTGTGATTTCGGCAGCGAGTCTGTCGGTCACCGGCGCGGGGACGACCCTCGCCGTCGGCACGGGATTCGGTTTCGGCCACACGTTCTCGGCCGGCGGCGGCGCGACGTTAAACCTGTCGGGCGGTAACCTTGTCCTCACCGGGGCCAACAGCTTCAGCGGCGCGACCGTGACGGGCGGGCACGTGCTCGTGGACGCGGGGACGTCCTCCGTGTCCGGCCTGACGATCGGCGGGACGGCAATGTTCCAGAACAACAGCACGCTGACGCAGAGCGGCGGGACGGTGACGGTCGGCGATGCGAGCGGCAATGCGGCGACCCTGCTCAACGCCTCGACGGGAACCTATAAGATTGCCGACGACAGCGGAATCGCCCAGGGGACGTCGGCCGCCTCGAAGATCGCTAATTACGGCCTGTTCGAGAAGACCGGCGGGACGGGAACGAGCGTGATCGCGCCGAGTTTCCTCAATGCCCATGCCGTGTTGGCGAGTTCCGGAACGCTGGACTTCGCGGGAGCGGTCACGGGAACCGGAACGGACACGATCG
>JAJYCZ010000131.1 GCA_021777915.1 Pseudomonadota bacterium
GTCAATCGGCCTGGCCGATATGCCGCGTCGTCCTTGTGAACGCCTTTGATTGGCGCGCCTATCCGGATGGCCATCATCCTACCCCTTAAGACGTAGCCACCGGAGAAGCGGGCGCGAATTCAGAAACGTGGTCGTCCTTTTCCAGTCTGTGGCGGAAGGCGAACAAAATGCGCGCCAGTCCTGTCGCCGCTCCCGCGGAGCCGGATAGAGTCATGAGCCAGATTGTGGAAAGCGGCTCGAAACGCAGCGCCGCGCCGCAGAAAATCGCCGCGAAGACAAGGGCGGCCGTCGCGGCCTCCACACTGAAACGCAACCTCTGGAAACGATAGGCCGAGGTGATCTCGGTGAACGGTATCGCCAGCGCCTGAATCGCGCCCAGAATGGAGAAAGCGAACACCACCTGACCCGTAAGAGCCCAGCGTTCCCCAAGAATGAGGCCGGAAAAATACGGTGCGAGCATGCCGACGACAAGGACCGGCCCGGCGACGAAAGTCGCGCTGGCGATCAGGATCTTTCGGCTGAGCGCCCTGATCGCCCGGTTGGGCGCCCCACCGCAGATCGTCGCGGTGAGCACATGCCCGAGTGAAAGGGAAATGATCGCGGTCGGCGCGAAAACGACACGATAAGCCATTCCGCAATAACCGGCGAGGGCCGCGCCGTAAAGCGAGCCGAGCAGGATTGGTGGAGCATTTGCGACCAGTTGGGAGGCCACATTCGCGGGCATGACATAGAAGGGAAATAGTCGATGCCGATTCGCCTCGCGCGCGAGACTCGCAATCCGTGGAAGGAATATATGCCTGATTTCGTCGGCGCGCAGTGTTCGGATCAGAATGAAGCTCGAATAAAGCGCGTGGCTCGCCAGATGGGCAAGGATCAATGCGATCGCCGACCATCCCAGCAGTCCAGCGGCCAGTTGCAGCGCGGTCATCACCGCCGGCTGCAGGAAACGCGCCGCGGCGAGGGTTGAAATCGCGCCGCAGCGGACGGCCCAGGCCGAAGTCGCCGACCACAGGCCGGCGAGCAGGATTCCCGCTGGCGCGAGCATGACAAGGGTCGCCGGAGCCCCGGTCAGTGCGCCCGGCAGATGTCCGCCATTCAACGCCGCCAAGCCCAAAACGCCCAGCGAAACAATGGCCGCGCTGAAAATCGCCAGCGCGAGGATCGGTCGCGCCTCTTCGCGCGAGGACGCGCTATAGATCGCGGAATCGAATTTCAGCGCCGCGATCGGGCCGCCGATATTGGCGACGGAAAGGTAAATGGTGAACAAGCCGAAATCGGCCGGGCTGAACAGACGGGACAGCAAAGGCAGAGCGAGCACGAAAGTCAGCTGACCCAGGGCGGTCATGCCGGACAGGCCCAAAGCGTTCCGGGCCAGCGGACGAGGCCGGAACGCGGCGGCGACGGCCGTCATCCGAAACGAAATCAGACGCTCCACGCTCATTTCGCGGAAAGCTCCGGTTGCGTTGGCGTCGCCCGCGCCGACGCGCGCCGGCGGCAAACCAGCGTCGCCAAGGTCGAGAATATGATTTTGAGATCCGTCCACAATCCCATCTCGCGGAGGTACCGCTCGCAGAAATCATATTTTATCGGCATCAGCGTTTCGCGGTAATATCGCAGGGGATCGTTCGCCGTCTTGAGTAATTCGCTTTCGTCGCGCAAGGCGATCGACGCATAATCCGTGACGCCAGGCCGGATCGACAGCATCACCGCGCGCTGCGCGGGCGTATAGTGCACGATCAAATCCTCGGTTTCCGGGCGCGGCCCCACCAGCGACATATCGCCGGTCAGCACATTGATCAGTTGCGGCAATTCGTCGATTTTCGTCGCGCGCAGGACTGCCCCGACCCGCGTGATCCTTTGATCGCCGGCGAGCGTCAGATTGGCCTGTGGCGGCAACGTCGTTTCGCGCATCGTCCTGAACTTCCAGATCCGGAAAACCTGGCCGTCCTTGCCGATTCGACGCTGACGAAAGAAGATCGCGCCGGGGCCCTCGCATCGAATGGCCAAGGCGATCGCCGCGAAAGGCAAGGCGCAAAGCGCAAGGCCGAGGGCCGAAGCGCAGATGTCGAACAGACGCTTCGCCCGGTCGGCGCCTTGCGCCGCGCCGGAGATAAAAAAATCGCTTGCCGTTCTGGCCATGTCCGTCACCCGAGGGCCTTGTGAATGACCGAGACGACTTCCTCGATTTCAGTCGCGCGCATGTCCGGAAACAAAGGCAAGGTCACAGCGCCGTCGAAATAGCGGTCGGCGACCGGAAACGCGCTGTTCGGCGAGAGTCGTTCACGCCAGTAGGACATCTGATGGAGCGGGCGATAATGGACCGAGGAGCCGACGCCCGCCCGCGCCAGCGCTTCGATCAGATCGTCGCGACCGCACCGCGCGTCCGGATGCACGCGGATCGGAAACAAATGCCAGGAATGCAGGCCGTCGCCCGGCGCTCTTGGCGGAAGGTCGCAGGGCAATCCCGCGAGATCCCTCAGATAACTTTCCGCGACCGCCTGGCGGCGCCGCTGAAACTCGTGGGCGCGCTGGAGCTGGACAATGCCGATCGCGGCCGCCAGATCGGTCATGTTATATTTGAATCCCGCGGCGACAATATCATAGGACCAGTTTGCTCCGACGCGCGTGAAGCGGTCGAATGAATCGCGGTTGAATCCGTGTGTGCGCATCACGCGGGCGCGATGGGCGATTTCGGGATTGCGCGTCACGAGCATGCCGCCTTCGCCGGTCGTGATTGTCTTGTTCGCATAGAAGCTGAACACACAGGCGTCGGTGTCCCACGATCCGATCATCCTGCCGTCGCGATGGGCGGGCAAGGCATGGGCGGCGTCTTCGACAATTTTCAGATCGTGCCGGCGAGCGAAGGATATGATCGCCTCCATGTCGCAGGGCCAGCCGCCGAAATGCACCGGCGCGATGGCTTTGCTGCGTGGCGTCAATTTCCGCTCGGCGTCCACGAGGTCGATCGTCAGCGACGAAGGCTCGACATCGACGAGGACAGGTTCGGCCCCGACATATCGAAAGGCCTCGGCCGTCGCGGTGAAGGTCAGCGTCGGCGCCAGGACCTCGTCGCCCGGTCCCAGGCCGCAAGCTTCCGCAGCCAGATGGAGGCCGGCCGTCGCGGAATTGACGGCGACGGCTTCGACGCCTCCGCCAAGGAAGGTCGCGAAATCGCGTTCGAACTCCTGGCATTTGGGGCCCGTGGTCAGCCAGCCGCTCCGAAGCACCGCCATAGCGGCTTCGATTTCGCTTTCGCCAATCGATGGACGAAAAAAAGGAACCGCCATACCGCCTCCTTTGGGCTACGCTACGCTTCCCCGCGGTCGCTGGGTGGCGTGGCGTTTCACAAAGCGTTGGCTTCATCGCCGCGACAACCTGCAGGGATCCCTGGATCGATCTCTCAAGATGACAGCGTCCGAAATTTGCCTTCGCTACGAAAGCCCGCCTTGAAGCCACCGCGCACCAACCTTTGTTCCTGAAGTACGTCTTTCGGACGCGACAGGCTGAACCATAGGAGCGATATTGGTTACACTTTATTTACCATTCGTCGCGGCGGCGTCAGTCTAAGATTTTTTCAGGTTCGCAGTCGCGGATCGCGACTCGGGATGGCGTCTTTCGCGATCATCGGCCGGCGTCAGTACTCTGGCGCAGTCGGGGTCGCAGACCACTCGAAAAATGTCTTGCGATGCTTCGGGAGTTCGCTTCATGTCTCGGCACCACCCCCATTTTTTTCGGTCGGAACGCGGATCCTCCAGCGGGTCCGCGTTCGGCGCGGCACAGGGCAAATCTTCCGAACGCGACGGCTTGGGAGCCGCTGGCCTTTCGGCTGTCTCCGGCCGGCGCGTGATGGTGACCGGCGCCGGGGGCTCCATCGGGTCCGCGCTGGTGACGCAGATCGCCGCGCAGCGTCCCTCGCATCTGTGCATGCTGGACTCATGCGAATTCAATCTTTATCGCGTGAGTTATGAAGTCGAGCGCTCCCGGCCGGCGTTTACCTGGACGGCGCGTATTGGCGACGTCCGCGACGAAACGGCGATGCGCCATCTGTTCCTGATGGAAAGGCCGGAGGTTGTGTTTCACGCCGCGGCGTTGAAACATGTGCCGCTGCTGGAGGACCAAAATGTCGTCGAGGCCGTCCGCACGAATGTGCTCGGCACCAAGATCACGCTTGATTTGTCTTGCGCCTTTGGCGCTGACTTCCTGATGATTTCGACGGATAAAGCGGTCAACCCATCGTCCTGCATGGGTGCGACCAAGCGGATTGCCGAAGTCTATGTCCACGACCGCTCCAGACGCTTCGGCGAAATTCGCGCGAGCGTCGTGCGTTTCGGCAATGTGCTCGGTTCGTCCGGTTCGGTCGTTCCACTTTTCCAGAAGCAGATCGAGGAAGGCGGGCCGGTCACAGTCACCCATCCCGAAATGACGCGCTTTCTGATGACAATCGACGACGCCGTGCGGCTGACTCTGGCCGCCGCCAGTTTGCCGCAAAAGGGCTTCTCGGTCTATGTCCTCGACATGGGTGATCCGGTCCGCATTTTCGATCTCGCCATCTATATGATCAAACAACGCGGTTTGCGGCCGTTCAAGGACATCGACATCAAGTTTGTCGGCGTTCGGCCAGGCGAGAAGCTCCGGGAAGAGCTGAGTTACGATTGGGAGACGCTGACTCCGACGACGACCCCCGGCGTGCGTTCCGCGAGTCCGAACTTCAATCCGCAGTCGAAATTGTCGTCGATCGACGCCTTGCTCGCGGCCGCCGAGGCCCACCACGCCGGCGACGTCAAGGCCGTCATGACGGACATTGTCCCCGAGCTTCTCGAGACGAAAAACTCAGCGGAACGAGATGCGAAATGCTGGGTGACTTCACGGCCGAAGGCCGCTTCTCTGCAAACCCTCGCCGGATGGTGGCCGCCGGGCGCCCCCGCGCTCACCGATAAACGGATGGAGCCGATATGACAATCCCGGGCGCAATCCTGCACAAGACGGTTGGCGGCGGCGGGCGTTTCGCGTTCGTGGCGGTGTTTTTGTGCCAAATCGTGGCGGTCGCCGTCGCCTCGACCGAAAGACCGCCCGCCGCCCAATTCCACGTCCACGCCGGCGACGTGATCGAGGTCGCCGTCGCGGGCCTGCCCGAACTGCGCATGCGCGGCAGCGTTCAACCGGATGGGGTTGTGACATTTCCTTTATTCGGAGAAATGGAGGTCGCCGGACTGAGTACGGCGCAGTTGCGTGAGGCGGCGCAGAACCAGTTCGCGCACAAGATTTACCGCCTGAGGACCAATGACGGGCGCGAAGTTCCAGTTGTTATCCAGGCCGAAGAAGTCAGCGTTTCCGTCGTGGAATATGGCCCGATCTATATCGACGGCGATGTGGCGAAGCCAGGCGCGGTCGCCTTCCGGCCGGGGATAATGGCCCGGCAGGCGATCGCCTTGGCGGGCGGCGTCGAAATTGCGGCCCTGCGTTCACAGAATCCGGCGGCGGAGGCGTCGGCGGCGAGAAGCGACCTGCAATCGATCAATGTCAGGTTGGCTGAAGCTGAAACGCACGCGGCGGGAATCGCGACCGCGCTGCAGGGCGGCGATCACCTCGTCGGGTTCTCTCCACAAGGATTGGACGTATCCGCGGCGCAATTGGACCAGATCGTCCATGATGAAAGCAACGTCATTCAGGCGCGCATGGCGGATTACACCCGGCAGCAACAATTCCTGAAGGCGTCCGTCGCGACGATCACCGATCGCACGGCGGTGCTCGCGAAACAGCACAAGGCGGAAGAAGAGGGCGCGCGCGCCGACGACGACGACTTGCAGAAAATGATTGAGCTGCTGAAGCGCGGCAATGTCGCCAATCCCAGGGTTCTGGAAGCGAGAAGGGCGCTGCTCATGTCGCAGACCCGCTCGTTGCAGGTCGCGGACGGTTTGCTGCAGCTCAATATGCAGTCCGAGGATTTGTCGCGTCAGTTGCAACATTTGCAGGACGACCACAGGGCGGAATTGATGAAGGAGGCGCAGGAAACGCAGGCGACGCTGGCTGAATTGAAAGTCAAGCGCGACGCGGCTCGCGAGCGGCTCAGTCTTTTTTCGTCGTCGCGCGCGCATCTATCGGTGGACGAACCGTCGAGCGTGGAGGTTGTTCTGGTAAGAAATACGCCGAACGGCAAGTCGACGCGCGAAACGATCGATGGCGACTATCGGCTGGAACCGGGAGACGTCGTGGAAGTCGCGGTGATGGCGGTGGCGAACTGACCGCGCGAAAAATCTCGAATCGCCGCCAGGAGCCCGCGGTCCAGACCGACCAGGAGCTGACGGACGCGGCGATGATGCGGCGGCGAGGAAGTTCACGGCGTTTCGGTCTTGGCGCGTCGCCACGCGCCGGACGTCCTGCAAGCCGAGGCTTCAAACGCCGGACGAAATTTCTGTTGCAGCTGTTCTGCTCCAAGTCGCCAGAACCCTCTGATCAAAAAGCTCGAGAGTCTGGCGCGCTTGGGGGCTTCCTGAGCGCGCGCGCGTCGAACGGATGCTCCCTTGCATCCAAGGCCGATCAGGTCAAAATCCGCTAACCTCGGCCTTCGGCCGGACAATCGGCCTATTGCGGCCTGTTTTGAAACCGACCTGGTTTCGCCGCCAACGGCAACCATCCCAAGTCTTTGTTAATTCACTTTTTCGATGGTGGGCGCACAAGGGCTCGAACCTTGGACCCGCTGATTAAGAGTCAGCTGCTCTACCAACTGAGCTATGCGCCCATCGAAACGTCGGCAGGAAATCGTCCGCGCCGTCGAAGCGTGGGGGTGTGTAGCAAAGCGAAGTCGGGCTGTCCAGTATCGCGGCGCGTCCTTTCGCGATTTTGTGACCCGCGTATTTTTGTCGAAACGCCTCCCGCGCCATGATAAGAGCGCGAGGCCGCTTTGGCCCGCGCGGATCGGGGGATGGACGGGACACGCAATGGAAGAGACGCCTGAACAGCCTGCGGACTCATCGGATGACGGCGTTCGGGAAAAGTTTCTCGCTTTTCTGAAACCTCCGACGCTTGATCGGCGCGGTTGGGCGGTGCTGGCGGGCCTGACGCTCGCGATCTGGCTTTCGACCGGATTCTACAAGGTCCAGCCGGACGAGCAGGGCGTCGTGCTGCGTTTCGGCGCCTGGGCGGCGACGACGCCGCCCGGCCTGCATTTCCATGCGCCCTGGCCGATCGAGAGCGTGCTTCTTCCGAAAGTCACCCAGATCCGCCAGATGCTCCTTGGCCTGCCGCCCAATGGCGGGCCGCCCAGCGGGCGCGACAGGGAGATGCTGACCGGCGACGAGAATATCCTTGAGGCCGACGCCGATCTGCTCTGGCAGATCAAGGACGCCGGACAATATCTGTTCAACGTCGCCGATCCCGAGACGGCGCTGCGGGTCGCGGCGGAAAGCGCCCTGCGCGAAGTGGTGGGCCGCACCCCGATTCAGGGCGTGCTGTCGGACAAGCGCCGTCAGGTCGTGGATGAAACCGCGGATCTGCTGCAAAGCGTGCTCGATCGCGAAGGGGCGGGGATTCGGGTCGTGCAGATTCAACTGACGCGCGTCGATCCGCCCGGCGCGGTGATCGACGCCTTCAACGACGTCCAGCGCGCCCGCGCCGATCAGGAACGCTCGCGCAACGAGGCCCAGGCCTACGCCAACGACATTCTGCCGCGCGCCCGCGGCGACGCCGTGCGCATCGTGCAGGACGCGGACGCCTACAAGTCCCAGACGGTCAATCTCGCGCAGGGCGAGGCCGGGCAATATTCGGCGATCTACCGCGCCTTCGCCGACGCGCCGACGGTCACGTCCTGGCGCCTCTACCTTCAGGCCATGGACGCGCTCTTAAGCAAATCGTCGCGGGTGATCGTCGATTCGACCGGCCGCGGGGCGCTGCCGCTCGCGCCCTATCTGCCGCTCGGCGAGATCAAGCCGCAGGCGCAGAGCGCGGTCCAGTCCCCGGCGGCGGGCCAGGCGCCGGCGGGCTCGACGGGGGCCGGCAAATGAAGAAGGCGCTGATTTTCATTCTGGCGTTCGCCGCGATCGCGACATTCGTCCTGCTGTCGAGCTTTTTCACCGTCAATCAATGGGAAAGCGCGCTGGTGGTGCGGCTGGGCGCGCCGGTCGCCATGATCGAAAAGCCGGGGCTCAAGACCAAGGCGCCGTTCATCGACACGGTGGCGATCTTCGACTCCCGGCTCCAGTTGCTTGAACCGCCGTCGGAACAGGTGATTCTCGGCGACCAGAAGCGCATCGTGGCCCAGGTTTACACGCGCTTCCGCATCACCGATCCGCTGCGCTTCTACCAGAGCCTTCAGTCGATGGAGGCGGCGCGCGCGCAGCTGGCCTTGTCGGTGGATACGGCGATGCGCCGGGAATTCGGCCGGATCGACCTGCCGACCCTGCTCTCGGCGGACCGCCCGGCGATCGTCAGCAAGGTCCATGAGGACGTGAAGGCCAAATTCGCGCCGCTCGGTCTCGATGTCGTCGAAGTGCGCCTGCATCGCGCCGATCTGCCGCTGGAAACCAGCCAGGCGATCTACGACCGGATGAAGTCGGAGCGCTACCGGCAGGCGCAACTGCTGCGCGCCGAAGGCAAGCAATGGGCGCAGGAAATCGCCTCGAAGGCCGACCGCGAGCGCACCGTCATCCTCTCGGAGGCGCAGCGGCAGGCGCAGATCACCCGAGGCGAGGGCGACGGCGAGGGCAATATCGTCCTGTCCGGCGCGCAGAAGGGCGACCCGAAATTCTACGCCTTCTACCGCTCGCTTCAGTCCTATGGCAGATCGCTGGCCGGCAGCGGGCCGGTTCTTCTGCTGGCGCCGGACGCGGCCTTCCTCAAGGCGCTGAAATCGGGGCCGCCCGAGGCGGCGGCCGCGACGGGCGCCAGGTAACTCCAGCCTGAACGGGAAGAATCGTCATGGATGGAGCCGCCGCCGCCGCTTCGCTCGGGGTCATCGTCCAGATCATTTTCATCGATCTGCTGCTGTCCGGCGACAATGCGCTGGTGATCGCGCTCGCCTGCCGCCATCTGCCGCCCGAACAGGCGCGGCGCGCGGCCTGGGCCGGCGCGGCGGGCGCGATTTCGCTGCGGGTGTTCCTCACCCTGATGGCCAGCGAACTGATGACGCTGCCCTTCGTGCAGGTGCTGAGCGCCTTTCCGCTGCTGATCATCGCGCTCAATCTGATGAACGGGGAGGGCGAAGGTGAGGCGCCCGCGGGTTCGGCGCGCGGCGAGGCCAATATGCTCGCCGCGGTCGGAATCATCATCGTATCCGACGCCGCGATGAGCATCGACAACGTGGTGGCGGTGGCGGCCGTTTCCGGCGGCAGTTTCTGGCTGCTGCTTTTCGGCCTCGCCCTGAGCATTCCGCTGATCGTGTTCGGCAGCTTCGGCTTCTCCACCCTCATGCGCGCCTTTCCCTGGCTTGTCGACGCCGGCGCGGGTCTGCTGGGCTGGGTGGCGGGCGGCATGATCGCCCACGACCCCCTGTTCGCGGGCTGGATCGATATCCAGGCGCCGGCGCTCGACCTGGTTCTGCCGCTGGCCTGCGCGATTTTCGTCGTGGTTCAGGGCCGGTTCGCGCGCGATGACGCGAGACGGAAAGGCGCGGACGCCCCCAAGGCCCCGCCGCGGCGGATCGAACCTTCGCCGCCGCCCAAGGCGCCGCCGAAACCCAGACCGGCGCCCCAGCCGAAAAGCAGCGCAATGCCGGTCGCTGTCTCACGGCAAGACGTTCGAGCGCCGGCAGGCGACGCGGAAGTCGCAAGCAAGGAGGTCATTCCGGCTTTCGGACCCGGCAGGGCGATCAGCGCCGACGATCGCCTGATCGCGCTCGGCCTGATCGGACTTTTCGTTATTTTCGGCCTTTTTCTGCTCGTCTTCATCCTCGTCCCGGACTGAACGAAAAACTCATTCCGGTTGTCATTGATGAGAACCCGTTAGAGCACATTGCCGTACTCCGGCGCAGTCGGCACAAGCGGAAGGAAGAATGCCAATTCAAAGTATGACTAGCACGTAGGACGTCGCTGCAATATTCCTGTGTGGGTGTCTTGCTGCGTTGGAAATGGATGGTTAGCCCACATTTCTCACGCGGCTGAGGCGCAACGGGGCCTCTGACGGTGTAAACTTGTTTTGCGAGAACGAGTTACGCCGATTCGAGGGGGCTCCCCGATGCAGACGGAGTGTAGCGCGAGCGA
>JAJYCZ010000132.1 GCA_021777915.1 Pseudomonadota bacterium
GATTTGCCGACGCCCGGCGGCCCGGTCAGCCCCGCCGTATGGGCGCGGCTTTGCGCCAGCGCGGCGTCGAGCAGTTCGGCGAGTTCGGCCGTCCCCTCATGGGTCTCGATCAGCGCCAGCGCGCGCGCAAGCCCGCGTTTTCCGGTTGCGGCGATAGCGTGCAGATCAGGGAAGGGAGCGGGCATTGGACCTCGGAAAAAATGCGGTCACTCGCCCATCGCATGAAAAACCACCTCGCGTCGATGCGGCGCGCGGCGATGTTCGAACAGATAAATCCCCTGCCACGATCCGAGCAGCAAATCGCCGTCGGCGAAGGGAATGGTCAGGCTCGCCGGCGTCAGCGCCGAGCGCAGATGCGCCGGCATGTCGTCGGGGCCTTCGTTCTCATGACGATAGAGGCCATGCCCCTCCGGCGCGACGCGGTCGAAAAAGGCGAGCAGATCGTCGCAGACGGAAGGGTCGGCGTTTTCCTGAATCAGAAGCGACGCGGACGTATGCCGGCAGAAAACCGTCATCTGCCCGAGCGACAAGCCGCTGGCGCGCAAAAATCCGCGCGCCTCGTGGGTGAATTCGAACAGCCCGCGCCCGCGCGTCGCGATGGAGAGTTTTTGCTGTGCCTGGCGCATCGTCCACCTCTCACGTCATGGCCGGGCCATAGCCGTCATAAGACGGCGTCGCTTCGCTCGCCTATGTCCCGGCCATGACGGAAGAATCCGTGAAAATGTCACGCCGTCGAGCGCGCCATCTGGCCGAGCGCCGCCTGCGCGGCGGCCAGACGCGCGATCGGCACGCGATAGGGCGAACAGGACACATAGTCCAGCCCGGTCTTCTCGCAGAAAGCAATGGAGGCGGGATCGCCGCCATGCTCGCCGCAAATGCCGAGCTTGATCTTGTCCCGCGTCTTCCTGCCGCGCTCCGCCGCCAGCGCCACCAGTTCGCCGACGCCCTCCTGGTCGAGCGAAATGAACGGGTCCTGCGGCAGAATGTTCTTCTGCACATAGGCGCCGAGGAAAGAGCTGGCGTCGTCGCGCGAAATGCCGAGCGTCGTCTGGGTCAGATCGTTGGTGCCGAAGGAGAAGAACTCCGCCGTCTCGGCGATTTCGCCCGCCCGCAGAGCCGCGCGCGGCAATTCGATCATCGTGCCGACATGATAGGGAAGCTTCACGCCGGTTTCCTTGGCGACCGCTTCCGCCATGGCGTCGATGCGCTCCTTGACCAGATCGAGCTCGCGCTTGGAGAAGACCAGCGGCACCATGATTTCCGGGGTCACCGTCTCGCCGGTCTTCCTTTGCGCCTCGACCGCGCCTTCGAAAATCGCGCGCGCCTGCATTTCCGCGATTTCCGGGAAGGCGACGGCGAGACGCACGCCGCGGAAGCCGAGCATCGGGTTGAATTCGTGCAGTTCGTCGGCGCGGCGCTTGAGCTTTTGCGGATCGGCGCCGGTCGCGGCGGCGACTTCCGCGATTTCCTCCGCCGTGTGCGGCAGGAATTCATGCAGCGGCGGATCGAGCAGGCGGATGGTCACCGGCAGGCCGTGCATGATTTCGAACAGGGCCGCGAAATCGCCGCGCTGCATCGGCAGGATTTTTGCAAGCGCGGCGCGGCGGCCTGCTTCGTCGTCAGCCAAGATCATCTCGCGCACCGCGACGATGCGGTCATTGTCGAAGAACATGTGTTCGGTGCGGCACAGGCCGATGCCCTCGGCACCGAATGAGCGCGCGACGCGGGCGTCCTTGGGCGTGTCGGCGTTGGCGCGCACCTTCATCCGGCGCTCGGAGTCGGCCCAGCCCATCAGCACCGCGAAATCGCCCGAAAGTTCGGGCTGGAGCATCGGCGCCGCGCCGTCCATCACCTGTCCGGTCGCGCCGTCGATGGTGATGATGTCGCCCTTGGCGAAAGTCTTGCCCATGGCGGTCATGGTCTGGGCGGCATAATCCACGCGCACCGTTCCCGCGCCGGAGACGCAGGGCTTGCCCATGCCGCGCGCGACCACCGCCGCATGCGAGGTCATGCCGCCGCGCGTGGTGAGGATGCCTTCGGCGGCGTGCATGCCGTGGATGTCCTCGGGCGAGGTTTCGACCCGCACCAGAATGACCTTGTGGCCCGCCGCCTTGAGCGTTTCGGCCTCGTCGGACGAAAAAACGATCTCGCCGCTCGCGGCGCCGGGCGAGGCCGGCAGGCCGGTCGCCACGATCTTGCGCTCGGCCCTGGGATCGAGGGTCGGATGCAGCAATTGATCGAGCGAGGCCGGCTCGATCCGGTGAATCGCCTCCTGCCGGGAAATCAGGCCCTCATCGGCCATTTCCACCGCGACGCGCAGCGCGGCGCGCGCCGTGCGCTTGCCGTTGCGGGTCTGCAGCATCCAGAACTTGCCGCGCTCGACGGTGAATTCCATGTCCTGCATGTCGCGATAATGCTTTTCCAGCAATTGGGTCGCGCGGACGAATTCGGCGAAGACGTCCGGCATCGCCTGTTCCAGGGAGAGCTTGTCGGATTTGGCGGCAATCCGCGCGGCCTCGGTGATGTTCTGCGGCGTGCGGATGCCGGCCACCACGTCCTCGCCCTGGGCGTTGATCAGGAATTCGCCATAGAGCGCGTTCTCGCCGGTCGCCGGATTACGGGTGAAAGCCACGCCGGTCGCCGAGGTCTCGCCCATGTTGCCGAACACCATGGCCTGGACATTGACCGCCGTTCCCCAGCTTTCCGGGATGTCGTGCAGGCGGCGATAGGTGATCGCGCGCTGGTTCATCCAGGACGAGAACACGGCGCCGACCGCGCCCCAGAGCTGTTCCTTGGGGTCCTGCGGGAAGGCTTTGCCGGTCTCGCGCTGAACCGCCTCCTTGTAACTGGCGACGACGTTGCGCCAGTCCGCGGCCTTGAGGTCGGTGTCCTGCCGATAGCCCTTCTGGTCCTTGTAGACTTCGAGAATCTCCTCGAAATTGTGATGCTCCACGTCAAGCACCACATTGGAATACATCTGGATGAAGCGGCGGTAGGAATCCCAGGCGAAGCGCTCGTCGCCGGCCGATCTGGCGACCGACTCGACGGTCGAGTCGTTGAGACCGAGGTTGAGCACGGTGTCCATCATGCCGGGCATCGAGGCCCGCGCGCCCGAACGCACGGAAACCAGCAAGGGATCGTTCGGGTCGCCGAACGTATGGCCGGCGAGTTGGCCGACATGGGCGAGCGCGGCTTCGACCTGCGCGGCCAGATCGGCGGGATAGCTACGGCCATTGGCGTAAAAATAGGTGCAGACCTCGGTGGAAATGGTGAAGCCGGGGGGGACGGGCAGGCCGAGATTGGCCATTTCCGCGAGATTGGCGCCCTTGCCGCCAAGCAAATTCTTCATTGCGCTGGCGCCTTCGGATTTGCCGCCGCCAAATGAATAGACCCATTTCGCCATGATCGTTTCCTCAATGCCGCCAAAAAGGTCCGAGCCGTCGCTCGGGGCGCCGGAGAATGGTTGAGGGCTTCGGCCTTACCATCTCGGCGGACCAAAAGCCAAGCGTCGGAGCCCTTTGCCCAACTAGACTAAAGGTCATGGGCGCAGTTTCAGGCCCAGCGCGATCCAGCTCGCGCCATAGAAAACCAGATCGACGCCGAAAAGAACACCCAGCACGAACAGTGTGTTGCCCGGCCAGCCGGCAAGGATGAGCGCGCCGAGCAGGGTGGTGACCACGCCGGCGAAAACGATATAGGCCTTCGGGCCCGCCGGCAGCTTGTAGCCGAGCCAGATGCGCGCGACGCCCGCGACCAGAAAGCCCGCGCCGACCAGGACGGTCAGCGCGGCGGCGGCGACTTCGGGCCGGGCCAGCGCGAAAGCCCCGGACACCAGATAGAACAAACCACTGACAACCCACAGAAAAAAGGCGGGCCAGTCGCGCGAATTGAAGCCCAGGACAATCTCGAAGCCTCCGGCGACGATCAGCATGAAGGCGACCATGAACACCACGGCCATGGTCGAAACCGCCGCCATGGTCAGGGCGACCACGCCGAAGGCGAGGCACAAGACGCCAAAGGCGAAAAACCAACCCCAGCGCGCGCGCAGGCGGTGGATCGCCTCCCCGAGATTATGACGCGGCTCCCGCCCCGGCATCCCCATGGTCATGGCCCTGCTCCAATGAAAAGTCGCGCCCGACAGGCGTTCAGATCAAAGCCGCCGGCGGCCTGGCCGTCAAGCGATTCGGCTTTGACGCATTGAACGCGGCCTGGCGAAACCGATACAGGGAGCCGCCGCGACACGACCAAAGGACGGCGACAAAATTCGGCCCCGCGATTGCCCCTCGCGCGTTCAGCGTGTAAAGCACCTTTTCCGCGCTTCTAGTCATGGGGGAGCGACAAATTGATCGAGTGCGCCGTGAACAATGTTTCGACCACACCTGTCCTCGACCGGGTGAAGACCCCCGCCGACTTGCGCCAACTGCCGGAATCCGACCTGCGCGTCGTCGCCGAGGATCTTCGGCGCGCCACGATCGACGCGGTTTCCACCACCGGCGGCCATCTCGGCTCCAGCCTCGGCGTCGTCGAACTGACCGTCGCGCTCCATTATGTCTTCAATACGCCGAAGGACCGGATCGTCTGGGACGTTGGCCATCAGGCCTATCCCCACAAGATTCTCACCGGACGGCGCGAGCGCATCAAGACCCTGCGCCAGGGCGGCGGCCTGTCCGGCTTCACCAAGCGCGCGGAAAGCGAATATGACGCTTTCGGCGCCGGCCATTCCTCGACGTCGATCTCGGCCGGCCTCGGCATGGCGGTGGCGCGCGACCTTTCGGGCCGCGACAATCATGTCATTTCGGTGATCGGCGACGGCTCGCTGTCGGCGGGCATGGCCTATGAGGCGATGAACAACGCCGGCGCGTCGCACGCCCGCCTCATCGTCATTCTCAACGACAACGACATGTCGATCGCGCCGCCGGTCGGCGCCATGTCGGCCTATCTCGCCCGCCTGTCCTCGGGCCGCGCTTTCCTCAAGCTGCGCGACGCCGGCAAGTCGATCGCCCGCCACCTGCCGAAAACCGTGGAGCACGCGATCACCCGCGCCGTCGAGCACGCGCGGTCCTATGTCACCGGCGGCACGCTGTTCGAGGAACTCGGATTCTATTACGTCGGCCCGATCGACGGCCATAATCTCGACCATTTGCTCCCGGTCCTGAAGAATGTCCGGGACGCCGACGTCGGCGGGCCGGTGCTGATCCATATCGTGACCCAGAAAGGCAAGGGCTACGCCCCCGCCGAGGCCGCCGAGGACAAATATCACGGCGTCAACAAATTCGACGTGGTGACCGGGACCCAGGTCAAGCCCAAGGCCAATGCGCCGTCCTACACCAAGGTTTTCGGCCAGTCCCTGGTCAAGGAGGGCGAAAAGGACGACAGGATCGTCGCCATCACCGCCGCCATGCCGACGGGAACCGGCGTGGACCTGTTCCAGCAGGCTTTCCCCAGGCGCAGCTTCGACGTCGGCATCGCCGAGCAGCACGCGGTGACCTTCGCCGCCGGCCTCGCGACGGAAGGATTCAAGCCCTTCTGCGCCATTTATTCGACCTTCCTGCAGCGCGGCTACGATCAGGTCGTGCATGACGTCGCGATCCAGAACCTGCCGGTGCGCTTTGCGCTCGACCGCGCCGGCCTCGTCGGCGCCGACGGCGCGACCCATGCCGGCTCCTTCGACATCGCTTATCTCGGAATCCTGCCGAACATGGTGGTGATGGCCGCCGCCGACGAGGCGGAACTGGTCCATATGGTCGCGACCGCCGCGGCTTACGACAAGGGCCCGATCGCCTTCCGCTATCCGCGCGGCAATGGCGTCGGCGTCGATTTGCCGCAGGAGGGCAGGCCGCTCGAAATCGGCAAGGGCCGCATCGTCCGCCAGGGCGACACGGTCGCGATCCTGTCGCTTGGCGCGCGTCTCTCGGAGGCGCTCAACGCCGCCGAGACGCTGGCGGCGCAGGGCGTATCCGCCACAATCGCCGACGCGCGCTTCGCCAAGCCGCTCGATGTCGAACTGATCCGCAAACTCGCCCGCACCCATGAGGCGCTGATCACCGTCGAGGAAGGCTCGATCGGCGGCTTCGGCTCCTTCGTCGCCCAGCAACTGGCCGAAGACGGCCTGCTCGACGGCGGCCTGCGCTTCCGCGCCATGGTCCTGCCGGACGCATTCCTCGATCACGACAAGCCGGAGACGATGTACACAAGAGCCGGGCTCGACACGAAAGGCATCGTCGCCAAGGTTTTCGAAGCCCTCGGCCGTCCGGCGGCGATCAAGACGGCGTGAGCGCCAGGACCCGCGCAGATGTCCCGCGCCGATGTGGCTCTGGTCGAACGCGGCTTTTTCGCCAGCCGCGCCAAGGCCCGCGAAGCGATCGAGGCCGGCCTCGTCACCCTCGACGGCCGCCCGGTCGCCAAACCGTCCGAACCTGTGCCCGAGCAGGCGCGCCTCGATGCCCGACCGGCTTACCCCTGGGTGTCGCGCGGCGGGGTGAAGCTCGCGGCGGCGCTCGACGCCTTCGCGTTCGATCCCGGCGGCAAACAGGCGCTCGACATCGGCGCCTCGACCGGCGGTTTTTCCGACGTCCTGCTGACCCGCGGCGTTGCGCACATAACCTGTGTGGATGTCGGTCATGGCCAGCTTCACCCGAGGATCGCGCGGGATTCGCGGGTCAAATCGCTGGAAAGGCGGGACGCGCGAACCCTTTCCGCCGCGGACCTTCCCGCCCCGCCCCAGTTGATCGTCGGCGACGTCAGTTTCATTTCGCTGGAGAAAATCCTGCCGCCGGTCCTGGCGCTCGCGGCGCCACGGGCCGAGGCCGTTTTCCTGATCAAGCCGCAGTTCGAGGTCGGGCCGGGACTGGTCAAAAAGGGTTTTGTTCGTGACGAGGCGGCGCAAAAGGCCGCCTGCGAACGGATCGCGTCGCTGTTCCCGAAGCTCGGCTGGAAGGTTATCGGCGTGATCCTCTCGCCGATCGAAGGCGGCGACGGCAATCGCGAATTTCTGATCGGCGCGCGGCATAGCGTTTTCGAGCGAAATGGGAACCATTTCGCATGAAGAAAACGCGTCAAGCCAATAAGAGGGAGGCTGGCTCCGATCCGGTCGGATCGGAGCCAGCCGGCATGATTGAGCTGAACGCCCTGCTCGACATCGAAAAACTCGGCGCGCGCGGCGAAGGCGTGAGCCGCGGGCCGCACGGCCTGATCTTCACGCCCTACGCCCTGCCGGGCGAAAAAATCCGCGCCGAGGTGGACGGCGAGCGCGGAAAACTCGTCGAGGTGCTGGCGCCCTCCCCCGACCGCGTCGCGGCGCTTTGCCCGCATTTCACCCAATGCGGCGGCTGCGCGGTCCAGACTCTTGCGGAACCCGCCTATCGCGCCTGGAAGGGCGGCCTCGTCGCGGAGGCGTTGCGCAATGCGGGGGTCGACGCCGAAGTCGCGCCGCTGCTTGCGGCCTGGGGCGCGGGCCGGCGGCGCGCGACCTTCCATTCCCGCAACGACCAGCGCGGCGAGCCCCATATCGGTTTTATGCGGGCGCGAAGTCACCGCATCTTCGAGCTTGATTCCTGCCCGATCCTCGCGCCGGAAATGGCCGGCGCCCTGCCCGCCGCGCGGCGGGTCGCGGAAATCCTGAAAAGCCTCGACAAACCGCTCGACCTCGTCGTCACCGCCTCGCTCGGCGGCCTCGATCTCGACCTGCGCGGCTGCGGCCAACTCGATTTCGCCCTCGAACAGGCCCTGATCGCGGCGGCGGCGGAACTCAACCTCGCCCGCCTCTCCAACCACGGCCTGGCGCTGATCGAACGCCGCGCCCCGCAAATCGCCATCGGCCGAGCCCGCGTAACCCCGCCGCCCGGCGCCTTCCTTCAGGCCACCGCCGCCGGCGAGGAGGCTTTGGCAAACCTCGTCCTCGACGCCGCGGGCGAGGCGAAAAGGACCGCCGATCTCTTCTGCGGCGTCGGAACCTTCGCGCTCCGGCTGGCGGAAAAAGCGGAGGTTTTCTGCGTCGAAAGCGATGGGGGCGCGCTCGCCGCCTGCCTCCGTAGCGCGCGAGAAGCGCAAGGCCTGCGGTCGATCAAGGGCGAGCGCCGCGATCTTTCGGCGCGACCGCTGCTCGCCGCCGAACTGGCGCCTTTCGACGCCGTCGTCTTCGACCCCCCGCGCGCCGGCGCCGAGGCGCAGGCGCGGGAACTGGCGAAAAGCGGCGTTCCGACCCTCGCCGGCGTGTCCTGCAACTCCCAGACTTTCGCTCGCGACGCCAAAATCCTGATAGAGGGCGGCTATCGGCTGGAGCGGGTGACGCCGGTTGACCAATTCCTCTTTTCGCCCCATGTGGAGTTGGTCGGCGTCTTCCGCAAAGCGCCGCAAAAGCCCGCGCGCAAACGTCGCCTGCTCGGTTGAGCGACCTCTCTTCCCTCCCCCTTGTGGTGAGGGTCAGTGTGGGGGTAACACGCTTCCAACCGAAGATTCCAAAGAGTTTGATCCGATGACCGAGCTTTCGCCCGCCGACATCGCCGCGCAACTGGCCCAAATCGTCGGGGAGAAATATGTCCTGACCGCGCCGGCGGACATGGAGGCTTATCTGAGCGAACCGCGCGATCTCTGGCACGGCAAGGCGGCCTGCGTCGTGCGCCCTGGCGCAACCGGGGAAGTCGCCGCGATCTGCGCCTTCGCCGACAAGAATGGACTGAAAATCGTGCCGCAGGGCGGCAACACCGGACTGGTCGGCGGCCAGATTCCCGACCGGTCGGGCCGGGAAATTCTTTTGTCGCTCGGGCGCCTCGACAAGATCCGCGAGATCGATCCCCAGTCCAACACCATGATCGTCGAAGCCGGCGTGACCCTGCAGAAAGTGCAGGAAGCCGCCGAAAGCGTCGATCGCCTGTTCCCGCTGTCGCTTGCGTCCGAAGGCTCCTGCACCATCGGCGGCAATCTCGCCTCCAACGCCGGCGGCACGGCCGTCCTCGCCTATGGCAACGCCCGCGATCTCGTCACCGGGCTAGAGGTGGTGCTGGCCGACGGCTCCGTGCTCGATAATCTGTCCAAATTGCGCAAGGACAATACCGGTTACGACGTGAAGCACATTTTCATCGGCTCGGAAGGCACGCTCGGAATCATCACCGCCGCAGTGGTAAAGCTCTATCCGCGCCCGCGCGCCGTCGAGACCGCCTTCATCGGGCTCAGCAGCCCGGAAAAATGCCTGGAGCTGCTGGTTCTGGCCCAGGGCATGGCGGGGCCGGACCTGAAAACCTTCGAGTTCATGTCGCGCTTCGGCGTCGAGATCGTCGTCAGACATTCTTCCGCCCGCGAGCCGCTGAACGGCGTGCATCAATGGTATGTCCTGCTGGAGCTGGCCTCGCAGTCGGAAAGCGGCCTCAACGACAAGATGATGGCCTTGCTCGAAGCCGCTTTCGAGCGGGAAATCGTCGAAGACGCCGTGGTCGCCGCCTCGCTCGACCAGCGCGCCGCCTTCTGGGCCCTTCGCGAAAACTTGTCCGAGATGCAGAAGCTGGAGGGCGGCTCGATCAAGCACGACGTCTGCGTGCCCGTCGCTTCCGTTCCCGCCTTTATCGCGGAAGCCCTGCCGGTGGTCGAAGAAACCATCCCCGGCGCCCGGCCGGTGCCTTTCGGGCACATGGGCGACGGCAATATCCATTTCAATGTCACTCAGCCCCTCGG
This sequence comes from Pseudomonadota bacterium, assembly GCA_021777915.1. Classification (GTDB taxonomy): domain Bacteria; phylum Pseudomonadota; class Alphaproteobacteria; order Rhizobiales; family Beijerinckiaceae; genus Rhodoblastus. The sequence goes on from JAJYCZ010000132.1 coordinate 9,667, forward strand.
CGCCGACAAGGCGGCCTTTCTGGCCCGCTGGGAAGAACTGAACGAAAATGTCCACGCCGTGGTGAAAAGGATGAACGGCTCGATCTCAGCGGAACACGGAATCGGCGTTTTGAAACGTGACCTGCTGCCGAAAGTGAAGAACCCGGTGGCGATGAACGTCATGCGCCGCTTCAAAACGGCGCTCGACCCGCATAACACGCTGAACCCGGGGAAGGTGCTGTAAACCCGCGCGCCGCTTCAGCGGCGCTCCGCCGTCGCCTTTGGCCGATGAAACTGCCCGCCGCGCCCCGATTCCGTTCCGTAATCAGATTTCATCTCCTTGTTAATAAATAACGCTTAAAAATTTCAGATCGCGCTTGAGGCAGGCTGGATGAATTTGTCGTTCAAATCGCATTTTTCCCTGACCGCCGTCCAGGCCGAACTTGAGGACGATCCGCGCATTCAGGCGCGGGCGCTCGAAGTGTTCGGCAAACGCGAAGTGATGAA
>JAJYCZ010000133.1 GCA_021777915.1 Pseudomonadota bacterium
AATTCCGGCGCGTGCAAAGCTCGCCGGCGGCCGCGCGGCGCGGGCGGCGCTCCGGCGCCGCGCCGCGGCGGCTCGCGCGCGCGCTCGTCCGCCCGCTTTCGGTCCATTCGCCCGCGCCATCCACGATCGGCCGGGCGTCGGCGCGCCGACGCCGCGGCGGCTCGTCGGCGCGCGGCGACTGGCTGAGGCGCGCGAGCTGGGCGGCGACAGCTTCCAGCCTTTCATCGGCGTCAAACTCCTGGGCGTTGGCGCCGATTTCGGCGGCGCGGTCGGCGATCGCCCGGTTCATCCACTCGCCCAACGACACGCCGTCGCGACGCGCGGCTTCCTTCGCGGCTTCGCGCACATCGAAATCCACGCCCTTGATGCTCCAGGGAGCCGCTTTGGTCATCTGTCGATCCTGCTGTCGAGCGGAGTGAAACCCTTGTTCCGCATGCGGCGGGACCGGCGGCGTCGGCGCGATTCGGCGACTCCCTCCGGCCTCGCCTCGACTTTCCCGGTTTAGGGTAAACAACCCGTTAAACATGATCGATTTTGAAACACACACGTTAAGGTTGTAAATTTTTATTGCGGGTTGTGCTTACCCAGGTTACAACCATGACGTGTGCCGCGTTAAGATTCCCTTCCTTTCCAGGACCTCCCGAAAATGAAATCCTCCGCCCAACGCGTCGAACGCCTTTCCCACCCCGAGGAATCGCTCGTCGAAATGCTGACAATCGGCGAAATTGCGCGAATCTATGGCATTACACTGCGCGCCTTGCGCTTTTACGAGCAGCGCGGTCTGCTGAAGCCGCTGCGCCGGGGTGGCGCGCGCTTCTATGATTCGACCCAGAAGGCCCGGCTTCAGATGATCCTCAAGGGCAAGCACCTCGGCTTCACGCTCAGCGAAATCTCGGGCCTGCTCGACGCCGACCCGAGCGCCCCCAGGCCGACCGCGGATTTCACCCTGGACGAGACGATGGTGCTGTCCCAGCTTCGCCATCTCGAGGAGCGCCGGACCGAGCTCGATCAGGCGATCGAGGAGCTGCGGGCGACTCATCGCCGTCTCGTCGGCGCGCGGGCTTGAGTCCACCCCGCCTGGTGCCTTACGCGCCAGGGTTGCATCATGACGCGACACCGGGGGCGACGCCGGCGAATCGCAACAGGCCCCCAACAGGAAGGGAGGCGTTCCATGGCCCGCTGATCGCGCGGGCCATTTTCATCCGATTTCCCAGGCGCAATGCGGAGTCGCGCTCCTTCCGCCGCCACGCGATTGAACCCGGCCGGAGCGGCCGCCCGTTGCCGGCGGGATCGGATTGCGCCATGTTGGCGCCAGGACGCCAAACTCCTGCGAGAGCGCCATGGGCCGTCAGATCGCCGTCTATTTCTCCTTGCACAGTCCCTGGGCCTATGTCGGCCATGGCGCGTTGCAGGCGCTCGTCGCCAGGCATGAGCTGCGCGCTGATTACCGTCCGGTCTCGCTGCCTCAGATCTATCCGGAATCGGGGGGCTTGCCGCTCGCCAGCCGCCATCCGCTGCGGCAGGATTACCGGATTGTCGAATTGCAGCGCTGGCGCGAAAAGCGCGGCCTGAAATTCCACCTTCACCCCAGGCGCTGGCCCTTCGATCCCGCGCCCGGAGACAGGATCGTCTGCGCCATGACGCTTGCCGGCGCGGACCCCACGAAATTCATCGCGGGCGCCTTCGCCGGCGCCTTCGAACGCCAACTCGACGTCGGCGACGCCGCAACGCTGGCGCAAATCCTCGACGAAACGGGCTATGAGCCGGTCTGGCTTCGGCGCGGCGAGAGCGGCGAGGCGGAAATCTGTTACCAGCGCAATCTGGCGCTCGCCCTGGAATCCGGCGTGTTCGGATCGCCGTCCTATGTGCTCGACGGCGAGGTGTTCTGGGGCCAGGACCGTCTGGACCTGCTCGACGACGCGCTGACCAGCGGACGGGCGCCCTTCCGGCCCGACGCCTGACTTTTTTGGAATTGGCGCTTCCCTCCCGCGCCGCAACATTCTAGGACTGTCACGCTTCACCAAAGGGTCTTTTCGTGGCTTGCAAACATATACTGGTCACCGGCGGCGCGGGTTTCATCGGTTCGGCGGTGGCGCGGCGCATCATCGAGCGGACGCCCCATGAGGTGCTGGTCTTCGACAAACTCACTTACGCCGGCAATCCGGCCTCGCTCGCGCCGGTCGCCGCCGACCCGCGCTATCATTTCGCGCAGGGCGACATCTGCGACCTCGGGGCGGTGCGCGCGGCCTTCGAGTCCTTCAAGCCCGACTGGGTGATGCATCTCGCCGCGGAGAGCCATGTCGATCGCTCGATCGACGGCCCCGGCGAGTTCATCCAGACCAATCTGGTCGGCACTTTCGTCATGTTGCAGGAAGCTCTGCGCCACTGGCGCGGGCTCGAGGGCGAGACGGCCAGAAATTTCCGCTTCCACCACATCTCGACCGACGAAGTTTTCGGCTCGCTGGGGCGAGACGGCCTGTTCCGCGAGGACACGCCTTACGCGCCCAATTCGCCCTATTCGGCGTCCAAGGCCGGCTCGGATCATCTGGTGCGCGCCTGGACCCACACTTATGGCCTGCCGACCGTCGCCACCAACTGTTCGAATAATTACGGCCCTTGCCAGTTCCCCGAAAAACTGATCCCGCTGATCATCCTCAACGCCCTGGAAGGCAAGCCCCTGCCCGTCTATGGCGCGGGCGAGAACATCCGCGACTGGCTCTATGTCGACGACCATGCCGAAGCCCTGCTGCTGGCGGTCGAACAGGGCCGGATCGGCGAGAGCTACAATATCGGCGGGATCAACGAGCGCAAGAATATCGATGTCGTCCACGCCATCTGCGACCTGATGGACGAAATGGCGCCCGACGCGCGCATCGGGCCGCGCCGCAATCTCATCACCTTCGTTTCGGACCGGCCCGGCCACGATCTGCGCTACGCCATCGATTGCGCCAAGATCGGAAGCGAACTCGGCTGGCGCCCGCGCGAAACCTTCGAGACCGGCCTGCGCAAGACAGTGCGCTGGTATCTCGACAATCGGGCCTGGTGGGGCGACATCCGCTCCGGCCGCTATCGCGGCGAAAGGCTCGGAACCCTGACGAACTGAGGAAAGCCCTCCATGAACTCGATCGTTGTCGAGGCGACCGCCATACCCGACGTCAAGATCATCACGCCGAAGAAATTCGGCGACCACCGTGGCTTTTTTTCCGAGGTCTATAACCGACAGGCTTTTGCGGAGGCCGGAATCGCGCTGGATTTCATCCAGGACAATCATTCGCTTTCCGCGCAGGTCGGAACCTTGCGCGGGCTGCATTTCCAGTCGGCGCCTTTCGCCCAGGACAAGCTTGTGCGCGTCCCGCGCGGCCGCATTCTCGATGTCGCGGTGGACATCAGGAAAAGCTCGCCGACCTTCGGACGCCATGTCGCGGTGGAATTGTCGGCCGGGAACTGGCGGCAGTTGCTCGTCCCGACCGGTTTCGCCCATGGCTTCGTCACCCTCGAACCGGACACCGAGGTCATGTACAAGGTGACCAATTACTATTCGGCGGGCAACGACCTCGGCCTCGCCTGGGATGACGCCGATCTCGCCATCGCCTGGCCGCTGCCGCCCGGCGGGGCCGTGCTTTCCGACAAGGACCGCAAGCATCCGCGCCTGCGCGACCTCCCGGCGATTTTCGCCTGAGCGGCTTCATGCGCCGGCCCGTCGAGTCGAGCGGCCGGCGCTTCTTCTTCAGCAAGAATCTCGTTGAAACGGATGGTTCGATGAAAGGCATCATTCTGGCCGGCGGCAGCGGCACCCGCCTGCATCCGATGACCCAGGTCATCTCGAAACAGCTTCTGCCGATCTATGACAAGCCGATGATCTATTATCCGCTGACCACTTTGATGCTGGCCGGCATCCAGGAAATCCTGATCATCTCGACGCCGCAGGATCTGCCACTGTTCCAGCGCCTGCTCGGCGACGGGACGCAATGGGGCATCGAACTGTCCTATGCCGAACAGCCGCGTCCCGAAGGCCTGGCGCAGGCCTACCATATCGGCGCGGATTTCGTCGCGGGCCAGAAATCGGCGCTGATCCTCGGCGACAATCTCTTTTACGGCCATGGACTCGCCCCGATCCTGCGCAACGCGTCCTCGATCGCGCGTGGCGCGACCGTCTTCGCCTATCACGTCCACGACCCCGAGCGTTATGGCGTGGTGGAGTTCGACTCCGCCGGCACGGCGATGTCGATCGAGGAAAAGCCTCGAAAGGCGCGCTCGCACTGGGCGGTGACGGGGCTCTATTTCTATGACGAGCGGGCCGCCGAGTTGGCCGCCGACCTGAAGCCATCGCCGCGCGGCGAGTTGGAGATCACCGATCTCAATCTGGAATACCTGAAGCGCGGCGAGCTGCGGGTCGAAAGAATGGGGCGCGGATTCGCCTGGCTCGACACCGGCACGCCCGACTCCCTGCTCGAAGCCGCCGAATTCATGCGCACGCTGGAAAAGCGCACGGGCTTCCGGGTCGCCTGTCCCGAAGAGGTCGCTTTCATTGCAGGATGGATTTCCGAGCGGCAGTTGCACAGCCTCGCCGAGCCGCTCAAAAAGAGCGGCTACGGCGCCTATCTCACCCAGTTGCTCCACCGGTCGTGAAGCGGCGCATCCGCATGAAATTTGCGGATGCCGCGTGAAGCGCCGCGCCGCCGCGCCGGGAAACGGGAGCGAAAGGCGCCGTTCAGCCGCTCGCCGCGGGAGGCGCCTCGCTTTCGCGCTGCGGCGTGATCCCCGACTCCTTGATCAACTGTTCACCGCGCGCACGGTCAGGTTCGACGCCCATCCCCTGCATCAGCATCACGCCGAGATTGTACATGCCCATTTCATGCCGGTTCGCGGCGGCCAGTTCATACCAGCGCACGGCCTCTTCGAGATTTTTCTCCACCCCGCGCCCGGTGCAGCACAACACGCCAAGCTGGAATTGCGCGGGCGGGAAGCCGGCTTCCGCCGCGCGCCTGAACCATTGCGCGGCCTGGTCGAGCTGAGCGGCGGCGGCGTTCCCGGAAGACAGCAGCGTGCCGACAATGTGCTGGGCGACGACATTGCCGGATTCGGCCGCGGCAAGATAATAGCGCACCGCCTGGTCGGGGCGCGCCAACGCGCGATCGAATTGTCCTGAATAGAAATGGCCCAGGTGCAACGACGCCTCCGGCGAGCCGGAGGCGGCAGCGTCGAGCAGGAGCCTTTCAGCTTGGTCAAGGTCGCGCTGGTCGCGATCGGGCGACAGGTAGAGGAGAGCCAGCCGGGTCTTCGCCGTGCGGTCGCCCGCTTCCGAAGCCTCGCGCAGGAGACTCATCGCGCGCCCGACATCGGGCGAGCCTGAAGTCCCTTTCATATGGATTTCGGCCAGCTTGATCTTGGCCTCGGGGACGCCCTCCGCGGCGGCGAATTCCAGCCAGCGCATCGCAGCGTCGATATCTTGCGGAAGTCCGGTCCCGGAACTGAGAAAAACGCCGGCGTTATAGGCGGCGATTGCATGGCCCTGTTCCGCCGCCTTGACGAACCACCGTCCCGCCTCGCCAAGACTAACGGGGACGCCCAGGCCTTCGGCCGCGAAACGGCCCATCGTGAACTGGGCCTGAGCCTCGCCCGATTCGGCCAGGACGCGATACCAGTTGGCGGCTTCGCGCAGATCGGGCGGGACGAGGCCGCCCTGGCTGTAAAAGACGGCCAAAGCCCGGACGGCGGGGAGATGCCCCGTCTTCGCCGCGCGGCGGAGATAGGTTTCGGCCTGGTCCACGTCCGCCGGCCCGCCCTCGCCGCTGAGGCGCATGCGCCCAAAGTTGTATGCGGCGTTGACGTCTCCGGCGTCGGCGGCGAGGCGCAGGTAAAAAGCGGTGCGCTCCGGATCGATTTCACGCCCCTTGCCCGAATGATGGATGCTCGCCATCGCGAGTTGCGCGCCCACATGACCGAGGTCGGCCGCCTTCTGGTACCAATCCGCGCCGAGTTCGAGATTCGGTTCGACCCCAAGCCCGCGATAATAGATTTCGCCCAGTCCGAATTGGGCCGAGGCCTGATCTTCGTCCGCCGCGATCCGGAAATATTCGAGCGCGCGCGCGAAATCCTTTTCCACGCCGAAGCCATCCAGGAAAATCATTCCCATGACCGCCCAGGCTTCCTTCAGACCCTGACGCCCGGCCTTTTCCAGCCAGACCAGGGCCTGGGTCGTATCGCGCTCGATCTTCGGCGTCGCGGCGAAGATCGCCTCGGCCGTTGCTGAGGCCATTTGCTCATCACGAGCCGTGCGCAGCCATTTTTCGTTGAGCCGGCCCGGTGACGCCCCATGCAGGAAAAGCCGCCCCAGGCGCAATTGTGATTCGGCATGGCCGCGTTCCGCCGCGAATTTGTACCACGCCGCCGCGCGGGCGTGATTAACAAAAACAGCGTCATAGCCCCGCTGATACACATCCGCGAGGCGAAAGGCGGATTCAACATCGCCGTCGGCCGCGCCCCGCTGCCACAAGCCGAGCGCCGTATGAAACCTGCGCCGCTCGAACGCGCTCTGGGCGCGCGCGCGCAACCAGCTTTTGCCGGGCCCGTCGATCCAGGGAAGGATCGGCCGAAGGAGTTTGTGCGCCAGCCTCTTCATGGCTCGCGCATCGACTCGCCCCAGCCGCGCTGGCCGGCGTTCAACAGATAACTGGCCACGCTCCGGCGGCCGACCTTGATGTCCCCGTGCAGGGTCATTCCCGGCATCAGGCGGAAATTCGCAGGCACGTTGTGAAATTTCATTTGGTCGATGCTGACGCCTATCTTGTAATAGGCCTCGGTGGTCGGCTGGCCGGTATTTTCATCGGTCCAGAACGCGCCCTCGGAAATCCATTTGACCTTGCCTTCGGCGGTTCCGTGCTGGGTATAGTCGAAGGCGTCGATCTTGAGCGTGACCGGATCGCCGACCCTGACGAAGCCGACGTCGCGCGAAGCCACGTCGATATCGGCTTCTATCGGCTCATTCACCGGCATGGCGGTGATGAATTTGTCGCCCGGCTGAAGAACCGAGCCAACCGACAATTTCGCGACTGTCAGGATGATCGAATCGTCCGCAGCGACGAGCTTCACCACGTCCTGATGAACGACGGCTTTTTTGAGCGAGGCCCCCGCCTGGTCGCGGCTGTTCTGCGCCGTCACGATGTCCTGGCTGTCCGTGGCGCGCCATTGCTGAATGAAGGCGTCCCTGTTCGCTTTGTATGTATTGAGCTGCGCCTCGGCTTCTTTCAGCGAATTGGTCAGGTTCTCCACCTGACGCTCCATTTCGACACTGTTGTCCTTGGACATCAGCTCGTTCAGCAGCGACCCCGCTCCCGAGGACAGGAGCTTCGTCCGCATGGTGTCGATCTTGCCGGCGATGGCGGATCTTTGATTGTAGCGTTCGATGTCGTTCTTGGTCTTGCCGATGGTCGCCTCGGTCTGGGCGATCTGCTGGTCGAAGCTCTTGACCTGGGCGTCGTATTGCGCCTTGCGATCGAGGAACAGCTTCTGCTGCAACTGGTTGTAATGCCTCTGCGCGGGATCGTCGTCGCCGGTGAAAACGGGAGCCCTGCCCTCCAGTTCCGCCTGGTCCCGCGCGATTTGCGCGTTGAGGCTCGCGACCTGCTGGCGAAGCTGGACGACGTCGGCGTTCGCGAAAGTCGGATCGAGGGTCGCGATCACCTCGCCCTTCCCGACGCGCATGCCTTCGCGCACATTGATGCTCTTGATGATCGACTGGTCCAGCGCCTGGTAGACCTGGGGCGGGGTCAGAAGATTGACCTGGCCATTCGTGCTTTCGACAACCTTGTCCAGTTTTCCGAAAATGAGGACAAGGCCGAAGGCCACAAGAAATCCGAACAGGACGTGGACAGTCGCCATGGCCGAGCGCGGCAGCGGCGCCTCGCGGATCGCGGCCACATCGGACTGGAAGCTTCGAACGACCGATTGGGTGGAGGTTTCAGTGGACACCGAGCGCCCCCTTCATGTTTCCGGCGATTGCGGCGCGCTCGATATGGCCGTTCTGCTGATGCCACAGTCCCGCGTAGATCTCGCACCTTGCGAGCAGCTCCTGGTGGGTTCCCATGTCCAGGAACTTGCCGCGCTCGAGAACGAGAATGGCGTCGGAGTGAACCAGGGACGACAGGCGGTGAGAAATGGCGATCACCGTGCGTCCCTTGGCGATTTTCCTGATGCTGGCGTTGACGATCGCCTCGCTGTCGGGATCGAGCGCGCTGGTCGCCTCGTCGAGGATCAGGACGCGCGGATCGACGATGAGGGCGCGCGCGATGGCCAGGCGCTGGCGCTGGCCGCCGGACAGGTTGGGCGAACCTTCATAGATGTAGGTGTCGTAGCCCCTCGGAAGGCGATCGATGAACTCCTCCGCGCCGGCGAGACGGGCGGCGCGGATCACGTCGTCGAGGGTCGCGTCCGCCTTGGCCGCCGCGATATTCTCGCGAATCGTCCCGCTGAACAGAAAGTTTTCCTGAAGAACGACGCCGAGGCTGCGGCGAAGATGCGAAATGTTGAATTCGCGGACATCGACGCCATCGATCTTGATCAGACCCTCATATTCCGCGTGCAGGCGCTGGAGCAGCCGCGTCACGGTGGTCTTGCCCGATCCGCTTCGTCCGACCACGCCAAGGGTCGTTCCGACCGGAACCTGGAAACTGAGGTCGTCGATCGCCGGCGTCAGGCTGCCGGGATAGGAAAAGCGGACCTTGCTGAACTCGACCTGGCCCTGGAGCGGCTTCCTTATGCCTTTCTCCCCATGGCCTTCCTCTTTCGGCCGATTGACGAGATTCCTGACGACCGCGACGGCGGCCCGTGCTTCATCGGCATTGGTGATCAGTCCCGCCATCTGCATCAGCGGTCCCGCGACGCGTTGCGAGAGCATCATGAAGGCGAAAAGCGTGCCCATGATGGCGCCGTTACCATGACTGGTGATCGCGATATAGACGCCCACGGCGTATGAGCCGGTGACGGCGAGACGTTCGAACGGGAGCACCCCGCTCCTGGCGACGGCGCCCATCCGGGACAGATTGTCGCGCGCCTCGGCGCAGCGCGCGACATGGGCGTCCCACATTTTCCTCTGGCGGCTCTCCAGCGCCAGGGACTTGACCGTCCGGATGCCCGCCAGGGTCTGATAGAGAAACGAGCCGCGCAGGGTTTCGGCGCGGATGACCTCGCCATTCGCCTTGCGGATATGGGGCAGAATCGCCAGCAGCCAGGCGACGATCAAGGCGCAGAAAAAAAGCACGATGAAGGTCAATAGCGGGTTGATCGCAAACATGACCGGCAGGAAAATAAACAGGACAAGCGAGTCGAGAACGACGCCGAACACCTGTCCGGTCAGGAAGTCGCGAATCTTCCAGACCTCGTTGAAGTCATGCATGGTCTCGCCGATCTGCACTCGTTCGAAATAATCGACCGGAAGCTGGATCGCGCGATCGAACATATATTCGGCGAGTCTCACGTCGACGCGCGCGGCCAGAAACAACACAAGAAAACTGCGCAAATAAGTGAACGCCGTCTCGAACAGGATGATGACGCCCATGCCGACGGTGAGCACCGCGAAAGTCGACATCGCCTTGTAGTAAAGCACGCGACTGCCGATCGCCGTCCAGTACACAATCGGGGCCAGAGCGAACATGCTGAGCGCGAAAGCGGAAAGAGCGATGTCGCGGACCAGCTTGCGCTCGCGCAGGATCAGCGTCCCGACGAACGCAAAGCCGAAGGGTTTTTCCTCGTCAAGCACATGATATTGGCGACGCACAAGCGCGACATCGCCTGACCAGGCCTCCTGGAATTGCAGCCAATCCAGATTCAGGAGGGCGTCGGCCGCCGCATTCGGATCCCGCAAGGCCACGCCGCGGGGACTCCCCTCGTAATGCGCGTTCATGCTGACCAGCACCATGCTGGCGCCCGACTTCAGCCGAACGATCGCGGGAAGAGCTTTTTCCAGATGAGCGAGTCCGTCGCCGTCGAGACGCACCGCCTTGGCCTTCAGGCCGGCGTGACGGGCGCAATGCACGAGCTTCGCGTAATCGACATCGGCGCTCTCCAGCGCGTTGTCCTGGATCAGTTGCGG
>JAJYCZ010000006.1 GCA_021777915.1 Pseudomonadota bacterium
CTCCGGGGACAACCTACAGAATCATGGGAGGCCGACTTTTGCAAAGCGCTCCTCTGTTACCCGGTACATGATCGCTGTCGCTAGGTGGATCGCATCTGGCGCGGTCAACAACTTTCCGCCGTTTTGATCCTTATTCCGCTGATAATAGTCGCGGATGTCGTGTGCCATTGCAGCAACTTTTGAATCCATGCCAATGCGCGGGATGCGCTTCATGAAGTCGTTGAAAAGCCTTTCCAATCCTGCCGGCAAGTAGCTTTGAAGAACCTCGACGCTCGTCAGTGTTGACGTGATGATCTTGACCTCGCGACGCTTTGCCCGATCAATCGCCTCGCGGACGCCGTCCATCTCGCCGGACTTGCGCTGCTCGTCCTTGATCCAAGCCAGAAACAGGCAAGTATCCCAATAATATATAGGATCAGCGCCAGCCATCGCGAAGCTCCCGAACGAATGCTTCGCTGCTCATATCGCCAGTTGCGTCGGGGGCCCGCCCCCGTATGTCATCCCAATCCGGCAAGTCATGCTCGAACGGATAAGCTTCGATTTCCGTCACCGCGACCTGGTGCGGGAAACTAGCGCCCGCGCGATATAGCAGCGTTCCGGTGATTTCGACGCGCCGGCCGACCGCAGCTACCGCGTCATCGAACAGCCTTGTCGGGAAATGACAAGTAACCTTCCGTGGCCCAACCTCTGGATAGATGTGAAACACATTCGCGCCGTCATGAAGATTGATTTGCTCCAGCATCCCCTCAATGGAACCGGCGCACTCGTCATCGACCGCGAGCGCCTTCTCCACATCGCCGAGAATTTTCGGCGTTAGATCGAAACTGTGGCCACGGAAGAGCAAGGCAGCGCTTTTGACGGTCCGACCTACGGGGCGCGTCAGCCCACGAATATCCTCAAGAAGGTCCGCGTCTAAGCCAGACAGATCGCCACCACGTTCGATAGCGGAAGTGACGCGCTGGAGGCTATCGACCAAAGCGGTGCCCAAATAGGGCCCTTTCGCCATTGCCTGAGGCTCTAACTCGACCCGGACCGGGCTAGCGTAAGATAGAGTTGCGATCCTGTAATAGGTCGTAGCCTTGGCGTTAGCCTCTTTATCAAGCTTCGTGAGCGTTGCGCTCAGGTTTTGAAGCTGCGTCATAAATGCGCCGAGCCGGACCTGCCCGTCGTCATCGGGAAGCCCCTCAATTATCAGCGTGATTCGGTCATTGCCGGCCATCAACTGCACCACAATCTCAAGAGGCCTTAGGGATTCTACCTTACGAATGAGTCCCGGTACATTAGCCTTTTCCCTACAACGCCGCTTATCGCAAAAGCTGCCCGCTGCGCATCATCGACTCCGAGCTTTGCGCGGTTGTTGTAGCGGAAATCGAATTCGGCCAGATAGCGGTGAAGGTGCTGTTTGCCGCAGTGCTGATAGACGCCCTTCATTCCGCGCTTGAAGATGCTGAAATAGCCTTCAATCGTGTTGGTGTGGATCGTGCGATCCTCAAGATTCACAAATTCGCCGGCGCCGTGGCGGGTGTAGTCGTGGCCCGCGAAGTCCTTGGCGAGATGCTTGTACTGACCGGCCTCGTCGGTCATGACGCGGGCTTCCTTGGCGATGTTCTCGCGCAGGATCGGCGTCAAATCCTTGGCGGCAACGCTCTCGACAACCATAGAGCGAGTTTGGCCGCTTTCGCGGTCCACAAGCGACAGAATCTTGTGCTTGTGGTGATAGCCTCGACCCTTCTTCTCGCCCTTCGGTTTGATGGTGCGGTCATTGCCGATGAAGGTTTCATCGACCTCAACCACGCCGCCAGCGCCGCCCATAGGAGCGAAGTCGCCGCAGCGCATGGCTTCGCGGATGCGATGGGCCAAAAACCAAGCGGACTTGTAGGTGATTTCCAAAACGCGATGAAGCTGATGCGCGCTGATGCCCTTCTTGGAAGAGGTCATCAGATAGACGGCCTGCAACATCTTGTGCAGCGGGATATGAGCGGATTCAAAAACCGTACCGACCTTCACCGTGAACTGCTTGCGGCAGTCGGAGCACTTGCGGAGGCCGACACGGGTTTTGTTCAGATCATAGTGCTTGCCACTCACGCTTCCGCAGTGCGGACAAACCGCACCTTCCGACCACAGAACGCTTTCGAGATGGGCGAAAGCAGCGGCTTCATCGTGAAAGTAGGGCTTGGAAAGCACGGACATTGATCTAACTCCTTGAGATCATTTGTATCTCAAGGAGCGCGGTGCGTCAAGTATATAATCGCCAAAAAAAGACCCCCCGCGTCATCGCGGGGGGTCGGGCTCCAGTCTGGCGTTCACGCGCCCGCTCTCTCAGGCGCGAAATCCCCTCTCGATTAGCTGTGTCGAATTTTGTTCTGGCCGACACAGGGTGGGCGATTTCCGCCTCACCCGTTCTCGCAACCGTCCTGCAAGCAGCGGTTGACGAGCCACGCCGCGCCGAGAGTCAGCACCGCGGCGAATATTCCAGCATCCATTCCTGATCCTCTTGTCTTGCCGGGCAGGCGCGCCCGCCCGAATCGACGCTTTCGCATCGTTCCTGACGCGCCCGCCCGAACATTGGCGGCGGCCGCGCCGACAGCTGAAATCCTTCAGGGAGTATTTTCAGCTTGGCCATATATAAGATTATATCGCCAAAATTGCAAATCGCGGCGTCGATTGAGACACGTTTCGCGCGTTTAAGCACCTGAAAATAAATGGTTAATAGACTATTAAGCCCCAACGGCCAAGCGCCGCTCACAGGGTTTCCGAAAGTGGAATCCGACCCTCTGAAACTTTCAACTTTCGTCTAACTTATGAGCCGGAACATTGGACCCCCAACCCGATGCCGCTCGACGCTCGATCGTGCAAGGCGAAAAAGCCATGACTTGGCGCCGTCATGCGGGCGCTTTAAGAAAGCGCGGAAAATTCCATTCCGAGGTGGGACAAGATTTCATGACAACCATTGACATGGAGGCGCGCCCTTCGGTCAGTCCGACCAATTTCGCCGCCGCGCTGCGCGCATCTGTCGCAGCCGCGACCGACTGGCTGCTGGAGCGGCAAAAACCCGACGGCCATTGGGTCGGCCGCGCCGAATCCAACGGCTGCATGGAGGCGCAATGGCGGCTGTGCCTGTGGTTTCTCGGCCTTGACGACCATCCGCTTTGCCCCCGCCTCGCCCAATCTCTCATCGACACGCAACGCGAGGACGGCGCCTGGGAAATTTATCACGGCGCGCCGAACGGCGACATCAATACGACCGTCGAAGCCTATGCCGCCCTGCGCTGCGAAGGCTATCCCGCCGACCATCCCGCCTTGCGCAAAGCGCAAGAGTGGATCGAGTCCAAGGGCGGCCTGAGAAATGTCCGCGTCTTCACCCGCTACTGGCTGGCCCTGATCGGCGAATGGCCGTGGGAGAAGACGCCCAACCTGCCGCCGGAAGTGATCTGGCTGCCCCTGTGGTTCCCGTTCAACATCTATCATTTCGCACAATGGGCGCGGGCGACCCTCATGCCGATCGCGGTGCTTTCGGCGCGCCGCCCCTCGCGCCCGTTGCCTCCCGAGCGCCGGCTCGACGCCCTGTTCCCGCGAGGCCGCGCCGCCTTCGATTACGACCTGCCCGAAAAGAACAACGCCGGCGGCTGGGACATTTTCTTCCGCAAGACCGACAAAGTCCTGCACGCCCTGCAGGACTTCGGCCATCGCTTTCGCCTGAACCTGTGGCGCGACGCCGCCGTGCGCCACACGCTGGAATGGATCATCCGCCACCAGGATTCCGACGGCGGCTGGGGCGGCATCCAGCCGCCCTGGATCTACAGCCTGATGGCGCTCCATGTGGAAGGCTATCCGAACGATCATCCGGTGATGGCCAAGGGCCTCGCCTGCCTCGACGATCCCGGCTGGCGGGTCGATGCCGGCGACGCGACGTTCATCCAGGCGACCAATTCCCCGGTCTGGGACACGATATTGACCCTGCTCGCCTTCGACGATTCCGGCGCCCCGGCGGCCGATTCCGAAACGGTCGAAAAAGCAGTCGATTGGGTGCTCAAGCGCCAGGTTCTTACTTCCGGCGACTGGTCGGTGAAACTGCCCGATGTCAAGCCGGGCGGCTGGGCTTTCGAATACGCCAACAATTCCTATCCCGACGTGGACGACACCGCCGTCGCGCTGATCGCGCTGGCGCCCTTCCGCCAGAGCCCGAAATGGCGGGCGCGCGGCATCGAGGAGGCGATCGCGCGCGGCGTGGACTGGCTGGTCGCCATGCAGAGCGCGAGCGGCGGCTGGGGCGCCTTCGACAAGGACAACACCAACCAGCTGCTCACCAAGATCCCGTTCTGCGATTTCGGCGAGGCGCTCGACCCGCCCTCCGTAGACGTCACCGCCCATGTGATCGAGGCTTTCGCCAAGCTCGGGATTTCGCGCGACCATCCCGCCATGGTCCGGGCTCTCCGCTTCGTCTGGGAGCAGCAGGAGCCGGATGGCTCGTGGTTCGGGCGCTGGGGCGTCAATTACATTTATGGGATCGGCGCGGTCCTCCCGGCGCTGGCGGCCTATGGCGAGGATATGAGCGCGCCGGCGGTTTCGCGGGCCTGCGACTGGCTCGCATCGCGCCAGCAGAACAATGGCGGCTGGGGCGAAAGCTGCGCCTCCTATATGCAAGCGGAAATGGCCGGGCGTGGAAATGCGACCGCCTCGCAGACCGGCTGGGCGCTGATGGGCCTGATCGCCGCCAGCCGTCCGCAGGACCGCGAGGCGATCGCGCGCGGCTGCCAGTTTCTGATCGAGCGCCAGAGCGAAGGAACCTGGCCGGAGCCGGAATATACCGGGACGGGCTTTCCCGGCTATGGCGTCGGCCAGACCATCAAGCTCAATGACCCGCTGCTTTCCGAACGCCTCCGGCAGGGCCCGGAACTGTCGCGCGCCTTCATGCTGCGCTACGGCCTCTACAGCCATTATTTCCCGCTGATGGCGCTGGCGCGGGCGGCGAAGGCGGAGCAGGGCTGAGCCAGCTCAGCCGTTGAAGCCCCGGGCGAATTTGCGGATCAGGACGCCGAGTTCGCGGTCGGAGACCAGCTTGGCGGCCTCGGTGGCGGCAAACCATTGGGTTTCGCGCTCATCCTTCTCCAGCCAATGGTCGCGCTGGCGGACGACGCGCAGCGGGAAAACCGCGACCCGGCACAATTCCTCGCCGCGCGTGAATCTTTTCATGTAATGGAAGGCGCCGACCGGCTTTTCGGCGATCACGCCGAGCAGACCCGCCTCCTCCAGCGCCTCGATCGCCGCCGCCGTCGCGCCGTCGCGCCCGGCCATCGGCCAGCCCTTGGGGATGATCCAGCGCCGCGTTTCGCGCGACGAGACCAGCATGATTTCCAACCCGGCTTCGGTTCGGCGCCATGGCAGTGCGGCGTATTGCAGACGCTCGTGCGCGATCGCCTCGGGGGGCGGCGCCGGCTTCTCGGCCTTTTTCGTTTTCTTGCCGGTCTTGCGGGGCTTGGCGATCATGGACCCAGCGCCCCCGCGCCCCAAAAGGCCAAGGCCGCGATCAAGGCCGCCGCCGGCATGGTGAGCACCCAGGCGACGACAATGTTCTGCGCCACGTTCCAGCGCACGGCGGAAACCCGCCGCGCCGAGCCGACGCCGATGATCGCCCCGGTGATGGTGTGGGTGGTCGAGACCGGAACGCCGAGCGCCGTGGCGAGGAACAGGGTCATGGCCCCGCCGGTCTCGGCGCAGAAACCCTGCATCGGCGTCAGCCGGGTGATCCTCGACCCCATGGTGTGCACGATCCGCCACCCCCCGGCAAAGGTGCCGAACGCCATGGCCGTCTGGCTGGCGAGGACCACCCAGAGCGGGATATGGAACGTCCCGCCGCTCAGGCCATGCGCGAACAGAAGAACGGAGATGACGCCCATGGTCTTTTGCGCGTCATTGCCGCCATGGCCGAGAGAATAGAGCGAAGCCGAGAAGAATTGCAGCACGCGAAATGTGGAATCCACCGCAATCGGCGAACTCCGAAGGCAGATCCAGGACACCAGGACCACCAGAACGAGCGCAAGAAAAAAGCCGAGCAGCGGCGACAGGACGATGGCCGCGCTGGTCTTGATGATCCCGTTCCAGACGATGGCCGAAAACCCCGCCTTGGCGAATCCCGCCCCGACCAGGCCGCCGATCAAGGCGTGCGAGCTGGACGAGGGCATGCCGACGATCCAGGTGAGGATGTTCCACACGATCGCGCCGGTCAGAGCGGCGAAAATCAGCCGGTCGTCGACGATATGGACGTCCACGATGCCGCCGCCCACCGTATTGGCGACATGGAGGCCGAAGACGGCGAAGGCGACGAAATTGAAGAACGCCGCCCAGAACACCGCATATTGCGGCCGCAGCACGCGGGTCGAGACGATGGTGGCGATGGAATTGGCGGCGTCGTGCAGGCCGTTGAGGAAATCGAACGCCAGCGCGACGGCGATCAGCATCACAAGGATCGGGGAGACGCCAGCCATTGCCGCCGCTCACAGATGTTCGAGCAGGATGCCGCTCATGCGATGGGCGACATTCTCGAAATAATCGACGACCTTTTCCAGATGCGCAAACAGCTCCGAGCCCACGATATAGGCCATCGGCTGGCTGTCCTTGTGGGCGCGGTAAAGTTCTTTCAACCCATGCATGTAGAGATGGTCGGATTCCTCTTCGAGCTCGACGATCTTTTCCACCGCCCCGTTGATCTTCGCCGCGTTGACGTTCATCGAACGCAAAAGCGGCATGGTTGCGCGCGAAATTCGGGCTGTCTCGACGATCAGGTCGCCGATGCGCTTCATGTCGGGATCGAACGCGACGACATCGAACAGGGAAATGTTTCTGACGGTCTGGCGCATCTGATCGACGGAATCGTCCATGTCGCCGATCAGGCCGTGAATGTCGCCGCGATCGAAAGGCGTGATGAAACTGCGCCGCAGCGCGAGCAGGACCTCCGCTGAAACCACGTCCGCCTCCTGTTCGTAGCGGATCACCTCCTCGCACAGCCGGGATACCTGGTCGCCGCCGTCGAGCACGGCGCGCAGGGTTCTGGCGCAATCGAAGCTGATCTGCGCGTGGCGCTCGAACAAGTCGAAAAACCTGTCCTCCTTCGGCATCAGGGCCTGTAGCCAGCCGAGCATGGGCGCCTCCCCAGGATTTGACAGTTGAACGAAGCTTTTGTGACAGGGCTTAGGCGGTCGGCTGCAATAAGTAAAGTCCAAGCCCGCGGGAAGGAAACGGCGCGTTGTTTCTCGGCGCCCGGATCGCAACTGGCAGCCGATCTGACGCCATCGCCGGCGCCGCCGTCGCCGCCCGACGCGATCAAAAAGACATAATTTTCATATATGTTACAAGGACGCAAAGCGCCGGCATGGCGCCGGTCGCAACGAGAGGAGGCTGTCATGGCTGGCCTCATGGACTTCAATCGGAAAGGCGCGCGTTTCCAGGATTACGCCAATTTCGTCCTTGGCGCGCTGCTGTTCATCGCGCCCTGGGCGCTCGGATACACGCATGAAATGATGGCCGCGCGGGTGGCGTGGATCGGAGGGCTTGTCGTCGCCATTCTGTCGCTCGCCGCGATCTTCAGATTCGCGGAGTGGGAGGAGTGGATCAATCTCCTGATCGGCGCCGGCGTGTTCATCTCGCCCTACGTCTTCCATTTCATGCATGTCATGCATGCGGTGGCGACTCATTATGTGCTCGGCCTGCTGATCGTTCTTGCGTCCGCGACCGAACTCTGGGCGGTGCATCACCCGCAACGGCGCTTCATGTGAGGACCGGCCCGCGCTTTCAATAGGCGCGGGCGATCAGAATCTCTTCCACCGCCGGGCGCCCGGTGAACACGCAGGCGTCTTCCGTCCTGGTCTGGCCGACGGGAATGTTGCGCAAGGTGAGTTTCCGCGCCTTGAGCCGCGTCTCGATCTCTTCCAGCTCGGGCCCCGTCGGCCGCGCCCAGGGCGCGCGCACAAAACCCTTGAAGGCCGATTTGGCGTCGTCCTCGCCGGCCTCGCCGAAATAAGCGGCGATGGCGTCGAAATCCTTGAAATCAGACCGGATATTGCCGTCGAGGCGCGCCTTGGCCTCGGCGAAGAGATTGGCCTGGATCTCGCTCAGCAGCGCCGGCGCCCGGGCGACGAATTCCGCGCGGGCGAGGCCCTGCGAAAGGATCTTGTCGCCGTCGCGCAAGCGGTCGCGGCGGATCATGGTCACCTGATTGCCAGCCATGTCGCGCGGGCCGATTTCGAGCAGGATCGGCGCGCCGCGCCGCAGCCAGTCCCAGCGCTTGTTGGCCGAGCGGATCGGCTTCCTGTCGAGTTTTACGCGCATCGGCTGGCTGAAAGCGGTCACGCCGTTGAGTTCGTCCTCCAGCGCCTCGCAATAGGCCAGAAGCTCGGCGTCCTCCGGTTTTTCGCGCAGCATCGGCACGATGACCACCTGTTTCGGCGCGATGCGCGGCGGCAGGCGCAGCCCGTCATCGTCGCCGTGGGTCATGATGACGCCGCCGATCAGCCGGGTGGACACGCCCCACGAGGTGGTGTGGCAATAGTCGAGTTCGCCGGTCGCCGCCTGGAATCGGATGTTTTGTGCGCGTGAAAAATTCTGGCCGAGATAATGCGAGGTGCCGGCCTGGAGCGCCTTGCCGTCCTGCATCATCGCTTCGATCGAAAAAGTCGAATCGGCGCCGGGAAAGCGCTCGTTCTCCGGCTTTTCGCCGACCACCACCGGCATGGCCAGCACGTCTTCGGCGAGCTCGCGATAGACTTCGAGCATTTTCAGCGTCTCTTCCAGCGCGTCTTCCTTGGTGGCGTGGGCGGTATGGCCCTCCTGCCAGAGGAATTCGGCGGTGCGCAGGAACAGCCGGGTGCGCATTTCCCAGCGCACCACATTGGCCCATTGATTCATCAGCACCGGCAGGTCGCGATAGGAGCTGATCCAGCGGCGGAAAGCGTCGCCGATGATCGTCTCCGAGGTCGGCCGCACCACCAGCGGCTCCTCAAGTTCGGAAGCCGGATCGACCACCAGCTTGCCGTCCTGAGCCTTCAGGCGGTGATGGGTGACCACCGCCATTTCTTTCGCAAAACCTTCGACATGGCTCGCCTCCTGGGCGATGAAGCTCATCGGGATGAACAGCGGGAAATAACAGTTGTCGTGGCCGGTCTCCTTGATGCGCCTGTCGAGCGCCGCCTGGATCAGCTCCCAAACGCCCCAGCCCCAGGGCTTGATGATCATGCAGCCGCGCACCGGCGAGGTTTCCGCGAGATCGGCCTGATCGACCACGGCCTGATACCATTCGGGAAAATTCTCTTCGCGGGTGACGGGGAGCGCGCGTTTCATGGACAGGACCGCTGGTTGTTGCATCGGCCGCCACAAGCCGGAACGCCGACCGCTCGTCTCCCGTCAACGGGGAGAGGGGCGCCAACGGCGACCGCCCGTGCAAACGGACAGGGAGGAAGGTCACTTCTGGACTGAAATCGCATGGTTGGCAATGTCTCGCAGACGATGGAACGGATGAGGGTCTGTGCGGGTTTGCCCGTTGCGGGCTGGCGCCGCGCTTTTCGGCGCGGCCCGCGGGATCACCAGAGAAAGGGAAACGGCATGCGTAAACTTGCTGCGGCGCCGGCGCTCGGCGCCCTGATGGCGCTCATCGCGGCGCCGGCCCTGGCCGCCGACGCCGCCCAGGAAATCAAGACGGCCGCCCTCCACGCCGGAATGGCCTCCGCCTCCGATACGCTGGAAATGGTGCGCGCGCATCTGCACCACGCGCTGAACTGCCTTGAGGGCCCGAAAGGCGCCAATTTCGACGCCAAGGCGCTGAATCCCTGCAAGGGCCAGGGCATGGGCGCCATCCCGGATTCGCCGCCCGACAAGCGCAAGGCGCTGGAGGCGGCCGCCGGTCAGGCCGGAATGGCGCTCGCCGAGCCGGACATGGCCAAAGCCAAGGCCATGGCGGCGCAGGTCCAGAAAAGCCTCGGCGAATGACGCCGCAAGGCGCGGCGCCAGGCTGAATGAATGCGGGTCAGCGCCGGCTTTTCACGGGCGTCGCCGGCTTGCACCAGCGCAATTCGCGTGGATCGGCGACAATGCTTCCCGGACGCAAAGCCTCGGGAGGCATGTTTCCTTTCACGCCGCTTTCCTGACACCAGGCGAAATGGATGCGGGTCGGCAGCCGGCAATAAGCGCAACGGGTCATCGGCATGGGGTCGCCCTCGACAAAATGTTGACCAAGCGTCCGGATCGTCGCCGATCCGAGCTTACCCGCCTTGTCCGAGTCCTGCCCTTTCAAGCTCCCGCCGCCTGTCGCGGAGGGTTCGCCAGAAACCACAAGCAGGAATGATGCCAACAACAGGCTTAATGGCGGATTAACGCGCGACAGCGCGAAAACGCTTCCGGTCGCACGGCAAAAGAGCTATGACGCGACAGCGCGGGTCGCGCGGAAATGCGGAAAAGTTTCATGCTGTCAGGTCTGCTCGCTCTGGTTTTCGCCTCGGCTTTCGCCGGCGCGGCGCTTTATCTGGTTTTCGTCGAGCAGCCGGCCCGCCTCGCGCTCGACGACGCGTCGATGATTCGCGAATGGGCGCCGAGCGACAGCCGCGGCTTCGCTCTGCTCGGCGGCCTCGCCGTACTCACCGCGATCGCCGGCCTCGCCGCCTTCGCCCGGAATTCGGACATCCGCTGGCTGATCGGCGCGCTGGTCGTGCTGGCGAGCTGGCCCTATACCTTTTTCGTCATCGTGCCGCTCAACAACCGGCTGCTGGCGACGTCCGCCGCCCGCCCGGACGCCGACGCCCGTGAAATGGTCACCTTCTGGGGCCAGCTCGAATGGGGCCTGTTCGCGCTTGGCGCCGCCGGGACGGCGGTTTTCGCCTGGACTTTGGCGTGACCGTTTGACTTGACGCCCGCGCGGGGACGAAACTGCGCTTCATGAGGAGGCTCCCTCATGCATGCGATGATTCTCAAGAAAATCGGCGCGCCGCTCGAATGGACGGAACGGCCCGATCCCCTGCCCGGCCCCGGCGAAATCCGGCTGAAGATTTCAGCCTGCGGCGTCTGCCGCACCGATCTCCACGTGGTGGACGGCGAATTGCCGAATCCCCGCGTTCCGATCATTCCCGGCCATGAAATCGTCGGCCGGGTGGACATGATCGGGCCGGGCGTCGGCGGCTTCGACATCGGCGAGCGGGTCGGCGTGCCCTGGCTCGGCCATACCTGCCACGTCTGCGGGCCGTGCCTCGGCGGCCACGAGAATCTCTGCGACCATCCCGAATTCACCGGGTTCACCCGCGACGGCGGCTATGCGACCCTGGCCGTCGCCGACGCGCGTTTCGCCTTTCCGCTCGGCGAAAAAGGCGAGGACGCGGCTCTGGCGCCCCTGCTCTGCGCGGGGCTGATCGGCTGGCGCGCCTTCAAGATCGCCCTCCGCTGCGCCGGCCGCATCGAGAGGCTCGGCCTCTATGGCTTCGGCGCCGCCGCCCATATTCTCGCCCAGGTCGCGACCAGGCAGGGCCACGAAGTTTTCGCCTTCACCCGGCCCGGCGACCTCGCCAGCCAGGATTTCGCCCGGACTTTAAGCGCCGTCTGGGCCGGCGGCTCGGACGAGGAGCCGCCGGAAAAGCTCGACGCGGCGATCATTTTCGCCCCCGTCGGCGCGTTGGTCCCGGCTGCCCTGCGCGCCGTGCGCAAGGGCGGCGCCGTGGTCTGCGCCGGCATCCACATGAGCGACATTCCGAGCTTCCCCTACGCCCTGTTGTGGGAGGAGCGGCAACTCGTCTCGGTCGCCAATCTCACCCGCCGCGACGGCCTGGAGTTCCTACGGCTCGCCCCGGAGCTCGGGATCGAGACGACGACGAAAATCTATCCGCTGAGCGACGCCAATCGGGCGCTCGCCGACCTCCGCGCCGGCGTCTTCGACGGCGCGGCGGTGCTCGTTCCATGAGGCGCAAGCGATGGCCAAGGACAAACCCGTCATCGACACCAGGAAATTCCGCGCCAAGGGCGGCGCGACCATCAATCTCGCCGAATGGCCGACCTTGATCGAGCCGATCTATCGCTCCAAGGAGGACTATCACGAATTGCTCGCCGACCATGTGGCGCGTTTGAGCGATATGCAGCGCATGCTCTACGCCGGCGACCGCCATGCCCTGCTGCTGATCTTTCAAGCCATGGACGCGGCGGGCAAGGATGGCGTCATTCGCCACGTCATGTCCGGCGTCAATCCGCAGGGCTGCCAGGTTACGAGCTTCCGGCATCCGGGCGGGTCTGAGCTGCGCCACGATTTCTTCTGGCGCGTCGTCGCCGCCTTGCCGGAACGCGGCCGCATCGGCATTTTCAACCGCTCCTATTACGAGGACGTGCTGATCGTCCGCATCCACCCCGACCTGCTGCGCAGCGAGGGATTTCAGCCCGGCGAGGGGAAAACTCTCTGGAAGGAGCGCTATCACTCCATTCGCGAATTCGAACGCCACCTGACCTCCAACAATGTCCACGTGCTGAAATTCTTCCTGCACCTGTCGAAGGAAGAACAACGCAAGCGTTTTCTCGCCCGCATCGACGAGCCGGAAAAAAACTGGAAATTCTCCCAGGCCGATATAGCGGAGCGGGCCCACTGGGACGATTATATGCGGTGCTACGAAATGTGCCTGTGCGAAACGAGCGCTGAAAACGCGCCCTGGCACATCGTTCCCGCCGACGACAAGCTTTCGACCCGGCTGATCGTCTCGCAGATCATCCTTGAGAAAATGGACGCGCTCAAACTCGCCTATCCGACGGTCAGCGCCGAGCGCCGCGCCGAATTGCAGGCGATTCGCGATCAGTTGACCTGGTGACGCGCAGCGCCGTCCGTTCGATCAGCCTCAGCTCTTGAGCTTCCAGCCGCCGCCGGCCTTGCAGGCCGCGCCCTTGCCGACCTGTGGCCGGCCGTTGATGTAAACCGTGTGGGTGAAGTCGCGGCAGTCGCCACTGGCGGCGCCGGGGGCGACATAGCCATAGGCTCCGTCGTCGCCGCGCCAGGTTTTCCGGTCGCCGGAATTGAGCGCGGCGATTTCCGCATTGTTGGCGGCGGTCCTGTCGGCGGCGTCGAGGCTGGCGCCGAGCGCGCCGCTGGCCAGGCCCGCATAAGGCGGCGGCGGCGCCACGGCGGCCGGCGGCGGCGGCGCGGCGCCGCCCACCTGGGCGCAGCCCGCGAGAGAACCTGCAAGAGAACCTGCAAGTGAAACCATCATCGCGCCGGCGGCCCCGGCTCGAGCCAGACTCTTCACGGCAAACCTCCAGAGTGGATCATCATGACCTTGAGCGATCATAGCGGCGGACGGCGCGCCATGAAAGACGAAAGGACGAGAAACGGCTTCGATCCCGGCGTCCGGCCGCGCGGCGAGGACCGGCCCGCCTCGCCCGGAGCCTCCGGATCGAGCCGAACCGGCCGGTTCTCAGTCGGCTCGGGCGCAGCGCCCCGACGCCGGCGGCTGGCGTCTCACGCCGATCGCGGACGATCGACTGACGAGAGTTCGGCCGCTCTCCAGCATTGCAAGCGGGCGCCTTGCGAAGCCGACGATCGTGTTCGCGCCGTCGGAATCGGACGCCGTGCGGACCTGGGCGCGCGCCGGCTCGACAAATCTCGTGTTGAACCAGGCCGCCGTCGCTGAAAAAAGCACGATGACCGGCGTCGTCGCCGCCACGAGACTCCAGCCGCGCCATTCGTTGACCGGCAGGAACTGCGCCGCGACGAAAGCCGCGGTCCACTGGAACAGGAAGACGGGATAGCTGAGTTCGCCGAGATATCTGTCCAGGGAACCGATGAACGGGCCGCCCAGGCGGCGCGGCGTCGTCATCACGACCGCGGCGGCCAGAACGGTGTTGAGATAATAGCCGAGGTTTTCGACATAGGTTTGCGGCGCCAGGGCATTGGCGACGACGAGATGCCCGAGCCACGCGATGGCGATGGGAATGAAGGCGCGCGGAGTCCGGCAGTCGAAATTCTTGGCCAGAAAATAGGTCAAGGCGCCGATCGCATAGCTCAACAGCGCGCTGGGGATCGCGAAATATCGGTAGGCAAAACCCGTCCCGGCATGCAACTGCAGCAGATGGTAGGCGACGCCGCCGGCGAGGAAGATCGCGGCGTGGCGGGCGGACCGCGCCATGCTGAGATAGAGCAAGGCATACATGATCGTCTCGACGGCGACCGACCAGGCGGGCTCGATCAGACGAAAATTCGGCTCGCTGAAGGCGAGCGGAAACAGCGAGAAATTCGCCAGAAGGTTTTCGCCGCTCATCTGGAATCGCCATCGCGGCATGAACAGCCCGGCGTGGGGCAGGAAGCGGATCAGCAGGAAAGTCACGCCACAGGCCAGGAAATAGAGCGGCGCGATGCGCATCACCCGATTTCTGAAAAATCGGGCGCCGTCGAAAAGATAGACTTCATTCAGCGCCGCGGTGATGGCGAAACCCGAGAGGACGAAAAAGGCGCCAACCGCATAATGGCCGGCATGGGTGAGGCTGGCGACGCCGGACAGATGCGAAATCAGCACGGTATAGGCCAGCAGGAAACGGAAAATTCCGGACATCGCCATCGCTCGGATCGCCAGCCGCGCAAACGCGGCTCCAGGACTTACCAAGGTTAGGCCTGAGCTGCTTTCGGATTGATTGATTTAAAATGCGCAATTTGCCTTCGGCGACGCCTGGACGCGGAGCCTGTTTCCGCTCCCGTCCCCGGCCTCGCTCCTTTGGCGGCTTGGGCTCCCCGCGCAAGCCGAAACGCCGGCCCGGGCGCGACACGCGTCGGCGCTGCGCCCCTTCAATCCCGAGGCAGGGCCGGCAGGACCAGCACGGCGCGCAGGCCCCCGAGCGGCGATTCGGCGAGCGTCAGGCTTCCGCCATAGGCCGCCGCGAGATCGGCGACGATCGACAGGCCAAGCCCTGAGCCCGGCTTGCTCTCGTCGAGCCGCCGCCCGCGGCGCAGCGCCTCTTCGCGCCGGTCGGCGGCGAGGCCCGGCCCGTCGTCGTCGATGGCGAGACGGAAGAACGGGCGGTCCGCATCGCTCGAGGCCACTGATTCCGCCGTCACCCACACCGCGCCGCCCGCCCATTTGCAGGCGTTGTCGATCAGATTGCCCGCCATATCGTCGAAATCCCGGCCTTCGCCGCGAAAACGCAGATTGGGCGGGCAGTCCACGGCGAGGTCGATCGCCGGATAGATCTTGGCGAAAGCGCGCGCCATCGCCGCCAGAGCGACCGCCGGATCGGCGGAGGCGCCGATCGCCCCGGCGCGGGTCGCGGCGCGGGCGCGGTCGAGATAGAATTTCACCTGATCGCGCATCACCTCGGCCTGTTCCGCGACCCTGCGCGCCAGAGCCGATTCCTCGGCGTCGGACTCGTTGACGATGACGCTCAGCGGCGTTTTCAGGGCGTGGGCGAGATTGCCGACCTGAATCCGCGCGCGCTCGACGATCTCGCGATTTTGCGCGATCAGCAGATTCAGTTCCTCGGCGAGCGGGGCGACCTCGCTTGGAAACCGGCCCGAAACCGCCTCCGCCCGCCCCCGCCGCACCGCGACGACCTCCCGGCGCAGCAGGCGCAGCGGGCGCAGGCCGAAACGCACCTGGATCGCCACGGCCGCGACCAGCAGCACCGCCAGGATGAAGAACGTGATCCCGAGATCGATGGCGAAGGCCGTCACCTCCTGGTCCACGCTCTGGGTGGTCCCGGCCACCTGGACCAGGAAACGCCCCTGGTCGCCGGCGTCGATCTCCTGTTCGAGCATGCGCAGGGGCTTTCTGTCCGGCCCCGCGACATTGCCGCGCCGGGGGCCGTCGCCGCCCGGCGCCCGGTCGGCGTCGGGCAGGCGCGGCAGGCGGGAGGCGAACAGGGAGCGCGAGGCGCGGATGCCCGGCGGAGTCACGTCGGTCCGGGTGATCTGCCAGTACCAGCCGGAAAAAGGCAGGTCGAATTGGGGATCGGCGAGCGTTTCCCCATCCGGGGACTCGTCCCGCGCCATGGCGATATCGGCGACGAGCGCCCGGAGATAGACGCCGAGCTGGTCGTCGAGCCCGGACTGGGCGTCGTCGCGGTACAGCGCGGTCAGGACCAGACCCGCGACGGTCAGCACGACCACGCTCGACAGCACGGAGGAGAAGAACAGCCGCCGCGCGATCGAAGGCGAGGCAAGGCGCGACAGCCGCTCCAGACCGCTGCGCAACCAGGCGGAGCGCCAAGCCGGAAGCGGGGAAAAAATCTTCATCCTATTGCGCTTGGCGGGCGGGTTTTTCACCATCGGCCGGCCGCGGCTCCAGCACATAGCCGAGCCCGCGCACCGTATGCAGAACGTCCACGCCGAGCTTCTTGCGCAACCGGCCGATAAAAACCTCGATGGTGTTGGAATCGCGGTCAAAATCCTGATCGTACAGATGTTCGACGATCTCGGTGCGCGACACCACGCGTCCCGCGTGGTGCATGAGATAGGCGAGCAGGCGATATTCGTGCGAGGTCAGCTTGACCGGCGCGCCGTCCACCGTGACCCGCCCATTGCGGGTGTCGAGCGCCACCGGCCCGCAGGCCAGTTCGCTCGAAGCGTGGCCGGCGGCGCGCCGCAGCAGCGCGCGCAGGCGGGCGAGGACCTCCTCGACGTGGAAGGGCTTGGCGACATAATCATCGGCGCCGGCGTCGAAGCCGCGCACCTTTTCGGTCCAGCCGTCGCGGGCGGTCAGGATCAATACGGGCATGGCGCGTCCGGCCTTGCGCCAGGCGGTGAGCACGGAGATCCCGTCGATCTTGGGCAGGCCGATGTCGAGCACCACCGCGTCATAGGGCTCGGTGTCGCCAAGGAAATGGCCTTCCTCGCCGTCAAAGGCCGAGTCGACGGCGTAACCAGCCGATTCCAGCGCGGCCACGAGCTGTCGGTTGAGGTTCTTGTCGTCCTCGATCACGAGAAGGCGCAATGTCGTCTCCCATCAATGCGGATTCCGGGCGCCGACAACCCGGCCCGTCGCGGCGTTCATGAAAACGCGAACCAAGGCGCCGTTATGGCGCAGCAGGCTGATCACATAGATATCGTCATTGCCCCAGCGGCACAATTTTCCGGCCAGAACCTCGGCGCCGGTGAGCGACGAGGCCTTGAGCATCATTTCGAAGGCGGGGCGCAGTTTCTGGCTGGCGACGCGCTCCCGGGTTTCCGCCGCCGAATAGCATTTGCCCGGACCCGGCGGAGGCCCGGCGGGCGCGGCGCTGCGCTCGCCGGCCGGCGGCGGCGCGGCGACCACATAGGCGCCGGGTCCGAAAAGGCGCGGGCCGGCGATTCGGGGCGCCCCCAGCCCCCAGCCGCCGAAATGCGATCCGTCGGCGCGCGCGACGCCCGCGCCCGGCGCGACCGCGCCGAGGAGGCAGAACAGCAACGCCAGAGCGCGTGATCTTGACATGCCTTAGTTTGGACACGGGAATCTGAATGCGGCGTGAACCATTACGGCCTTTTTGCGGCTCGCCTTCGGCCACCCGAAAAGCCAGATCCAGTCGAGGTTTGGCCGCAATCCCGGCCTTGAATGCGCTCATCGGGCGCTCAACGCGAGAGGCAGGCATGAAGGCGGATCTGGTCGCGGATTTTCAAGCATTGCCGTCGCGGCTGAAGATCGCCGGCGCCCTCACTTTCGCCGCGCTGGCCCTCATGGCCCTCGATGCCGGCCTGGTTGGGTTGTCTCCGCGCGATCCGCCGCGAACGGCGCCGGCGCGGGTCGAAGCCCCTCCGCCGGCAGGCCTGCGCAATCTCGCTTATTATCCCGAACAGCTCGCGGCGCTGACCAGCATCGCCGATTTCGAGCCCAGGGCGGACAGCGGCGTCGCGGCCATTCCGGCCGCCGAACCGCCGGGGCCGGTCGCGCGCAAGCCGATTCGCCATGTCGCGGCGACGGCCCCGGTCCGCGTCCCACGGCAGGCCGATGCGCCGGCGGCGGCGCCGGCCCCGGCGACGCAAGCGGCCGAAAGCCCGGTCAAAATTCTCGGCCTCTCGCTTCCGCAAACCACCGCCATCGACGCGCGCGTCGTCGCCGTTCGCGAGTCCGCGTCCCATCTGGGCGAGGCGGCGAGGGATCTGGGCGGGCGGATCGCGACATTCTGGCGCTAGAAACAAGGCGGTCGCCCAGCCGCTTGTCATCCGATCGGGCTTTGTGCCAGGAATGGGCGCGGGAGCGGCGCGGGGCGCCGGATTTGGCGCGGGGCGTCCGAGGATCGAGCATTGAGCGGTTTGAAAGCCTTGCCCCTTGCCACGATCGCCGCGCTGGCGCTCGGCTCGGCGGCGACGCTGTTCTCGCTGCAGGGCGGCCCCGGCTTCGGCGCCGTCCGCCTCGGCGCCTGGACGAGTTGGCCGCAGGTCGGCGATTCCGACATAGATCCCTATGCGCGCGCAAGCCTCGCAGTGGACGGCGCGCTGCCCCTCGGCTCCCGGGAGGGCGTCGCCTTCATCGCCACGACCGACGACGAGGGCGCCCCGCTTGACGCGCGCTGCGACTATCGCATTTCCGGCGCCGCCCCCGCCGCCCGTTTCTGGACCCTCGGCGCCTATGACGTCGACGGCCATCTGCGCCCCAACCTCGCCCATCGGCACGGGCTGACCTCCGCCGCCCTGCTGCGCGACTCCGACGGCGATTTCGTCGTCGAGGCGGCGCGCGGCGCGCGGCCCGGCAACTGGCTGCCCCTGGGGGAAAAAAGCCGCTTCATCCTGATCCTGCGCGCCTATCAGGCGAAGACCAGCGCCATCGGCGACGCCTATCAGGGCATGAGCGTCCCCTCGATCGCGCGGGGCAATTGCTCATGACCGAAACGCTCTCCGATTCTCCCCGCGTCGCAGGGACGCGACGCTTGTCCTGGTCGCGCGTCGGGCGCGAAAAGCAGATCGACCGCGCGGTCCGCGCCATTCCCTGGGTCCTGGGCGCCCTGTTCGGCGCCGTCGCGCTCCACCTGCTGACGATCCTCGCCTTGCCCACTTTATGGCCCGGCGCGCCCTATCGCGCGCTGGCGGCGGGGCTCCCGCTCGGCAAAACCGCCATCCTTCCCCGCCCCGACCCGGACAGCCTGGGGGCGGCCTTTCCCGATCCCTTCGCGGCCACGGCCCTGTGCCGCTTCGATCTGTCCCAGGGGTCGGCGCGGATTCGCGCCCAGGTCGACGGCGCCCACCCTTTCTCGATTTCGGTGCGCCTGACCGACGGCACGATCATCTATTCGGGCAACGACCGCGACGCGCCGTCCGGGCGGTTCAACATCAGGATCGTCACTCAGAAACAGGCCGACGCGGAAGACGTTTCGCAGACTTCCGGCGGCGACGCGGCGCCAGCCCCCGGCCAAAGCGGCGCGGCGGAGGGCGAATTGCGTCTGACGTCGCCGAATTTGCGGGGATTTGTGGTTTTTCGCGCGCTCGCTTCGCGCGAGGAGGACTATGACGCCGCCGGATCGGCGCTGGCGACCGCGCAATGCGCGATGGAAAAACCGTCGCCCTGAGGGCAAGGGGAAGGATGTCAGGCGCGTTTCCCGCGGCGGGTCTTGCGCAGGCAGCGGCCCTCGGAGGTCCGGCCCTTCGGCCCGTCGGCGCCGTCGTCGTGATGGACGTAGCGAACGCCAAGGAAGAACAGGATTCGCGCCGAGCCCTGCGGCGGAGCGGCGGCGGCGCGGGACCGCCTGGCGATGCGGAATGGCACGATTTCGCCCATGTCCCTGACCTCTGGCCCTATCTTCTGGTCCCCGCCGCTCGAATCGTCGCGTCCGGCGGGCCGCGGAAATTGAACAGGCGCATCCGTTAAGAATTTATCGTCGAATTTCGCCTGTTCCATTAATGAGTGGTGATGGTTAATGATGCGTCAATAAAGCTTGGCTAGGGTCGGCCGATCCAAAGATTTTCGGAAGTCAGGCCGATGCCGACCGACATTTACGCCCGCCTGCGCGAGCTTGCCGCCTCATCCGACTCCAAGCCGGCGGAAATGCGCCCCGTTCTGCTGCGCGTCATCACCGACCTTTTCGCCCTGCATGGGCTGCATACCAGCGATGAACTGCGCCTTTACGAGGAAATGGCCGGCAAGCTGATCGCGGGCGCCGACGAATCGGTCCTGACCCATGTGGCGCGCAAATTGTCGCGCTGCCTCGACGCCCCGCCAGCCGTGCTGGAGCGCATTCGCGCCCGCGGCGGCCAACCGGCGCGCGAGCTCCTGCACAAAAGTCCGTTGATCGAACGCCGCGACCTGCGGGAGATCGCGGCGGGCGGCGCCTGCGACCAGGCCTGCGCCGTGGCCGGCCGCGACGATCTCGACCGCGAAACCGCCCGCCTTCTCGCCGCCCGTCCCGAGCGCGAAATTTTACGCGCGCTGGCCGCCAACCCGAGGGCGCCGCTCGGGCCGCAGGACATCCGCCTGCTCGCCGCGCGCGGCCGTTTTGACCCCGAACTGGCGCGCGCCCTGCTCGGGCGCGGCGAGCCGACGATCGACGAACTGCCGCTCTTTTCCTTCGCCGGCCCGCCGGAGCGCGCCGCGCTGCTGCTGCTGGCGCTGGAGGCCAATCTCGTCCATGCGGGGCGGCCGGAACCCGGAGCCCCCCTCGACGCCGAAACGGCGGAACGCGTCGAGGCGGCTGCTTTTGACGGCAAGCGCGGCGCATTTGCGAAAATCCTGGCCGAACGGCTGCACTGTGGCCAGTTGCTGGCGCGGCGGATCGTCGACGACGAGGAGGGCGACGCGCTCGCCCTCGCCTTCGTGGCCATCGGCCTGCCCCGCGAGGCCTGCGCCCGCATCCTGCTCGGCGCTTTTCCCCGAATCGGCGAATCGCCGGAGGCGTTCGACCGCGTGATGCGGCTGGTCAGAACGGTTCCGCGCCGCGTCGCCCTGCGCATGATCGACGCCATGGCCGGCCCGTCGGGCCCCCAAGCCCCAAGCCCGGCCCGCGCCTCCCTGCCCCTGCCCACGCCGGAATGGCGGAGCGCCGGCGCGACGGAGGCCGCGCCAACGCCGAAACCAGGCCGCGCCTGAACCGGCCGCGCGAACAAGCCGCCCGCCACCGGCGCCCGCCCGCTCATGGGCGCGAAGGGCGGGAAGCAGGCGTGGGGCGGATGGACGAAGAAGGCCCGATAGCGGCCCGACCCCAAATCCACGACCCCAGGGGGCGCTTCCAGGGTGGCCAACATCGCGTCGGAACACTCGGCCAGCTTCAGATTGGAATAGGTGCCGACTTCGTCGGATTGATACAAATCCGCTATGAATCCGCTTGGACGACCTTAACGTGTTAAAAATGGCTTTCATTTATGGATACGGCGCATCATGCAATAATACATTTTGGCGGCAAATTATGCCAACTGAACGGCGAAATATGATATTCGTTATTACGGTTGCTATAGTAGCAATTGCTATTCTTCAAGAATTGTACAATCATTCCGCTGAACTCTCAGATGCTGTAATGATTTTGTTTTCTTCTGTCGTCTGCCTATCGGTTACTGGATGGGGATTCGCCGGAGCGAAAGCACAGTCAAAACCAAATATTATTATATTTTCGGCGCTTACGTTTGTGTTTGGCATGAGTATGCTAACGATTTCTATGCATAGGTATCCACCACTTGATTACTTCTCAGTGGGAAGTGTTTCTGTGTTCGCCTTTTTGACGCTGTCCCTTGGCGTTTCATGGAAAGCTGTCCGTAATTACGCAGCTAAAGAACCCCCTAGCGGCTCTGCATACGGTGGGGCTGGAATTAATAATGCCGCTGCGATTTATTTATTTTTTGGCATTCTATTTTTTCAACCACTATGTCTTCTTTTCAATGGTCAGGGAAACGCCCGCCCGGTGCTTGTCGTTCCTGGGACAATAGCTGACCTGTATCAGACCGGCGGGAGAGGTGTTGTTTATTATGTCGTTTTTACAGGTCCTGCCGCACACTTCAGTTCTACGGGCGCCGCCGGTGAGTTTGTTGTCACCGCAAAAACTTACCTCAGTTCCCACGTCGGGATGCAGCGCTGCGTTATGATCCATACAGGCCTTTTGAGGTTTAGGTGGTGGGAAATCAAAGATTGCTAAAGTATCAGTTTTCATAAGTCGCGTTTTGGTGGCCATTTTCGAACACTGCCTGAAGCTGTCGTAGGAGCGGCCGGCAACATCCGCTTAGTATACCTCAGGAGACGTCACGAACACAGGGCGACGGGCTGCTTCGGGTCGACTGCGGGCCTCCGCGGATGACGGAGACGGTCGCCGATCGAAAGATTTCGATGGCTCGAATCCTCCGTCTCCCCGGCGCCTTTACGAAACGGCGACATTCGTTCCCGCGCGCGCCCATTCACACGAGGTCGAGAAAATGCCGGCCCGCCCGGTCCTCGACTTCGACGATCCACAGGTCCGGATCGAAATTCATCTCTTTGCTCAGGCGCGCCTCGACGGCGGCCCCGTCGATCCATTCGTCATTATGGGCGCGCGAAAAGAGCCGCGCCACGTCGTCGCGGGCCTCGCTCTGCGGCGCGGGCGCGAACAGGGCGGCGGTTCCATCGAGCCGGTCGATCTTGACGAAAATCGCGCCCGCCTCGGCGGCGCCGCGCCGCCGCAGATAAGCGGCGACATCGGCGCTGGCGCAGCGGCGCAGATAAGCCGCGACCCAGATGTCGGAGCGCAGGCGCATGGCGCGGGCCTTTCGCCCCTAATCGACCCGCAGGCCGGCGCGCGCCGACAGGGCGCGGCGGGTCCTTGCGTTCAATTCGCCGGTGACCGGCAGATGGCTGGCGCGCTGGAAGGCTTCCACCGCCCGGCGAGTCGCCGCGCCGTAATCGCCGTCGGCCTTGACCGGCAGGCCGAGCTTCGCCAGCGCCTTTTGCGCCGACAGCACTGCACGCGCGGCGCTGGCGGCGCGCATTTCGGGCGTGACCACCCCGTCGTCGGCGATCAGAGCGCCAAGCATGTCGCCTCTTGTCCGCGGCGGCGCGACGGTCGCCGGCGCCGGCTGGGGGGCCTCGGCGGCGGCGGGCGCTTCGGCCGCGGCCGGCGCGGCGAAGGCGGCCTCCTGCGCCGGATCGACCGGTTTCAGCGCGCCTTGCGGAACCTCCTCGTTCAGAAGCCCGTCCAACGCGCTCGGGCGCGGCGGCGGGGCCGGCGGAGCGATCTTGAACGTCGCGCCGAACAAGGGGGCCGGGTGGCGGCCATGCTGCAGGAACAAGGCGTTGACGGCCACCGCCGCCAGCAATCCGCCGAGCAGGACGGCGCCGAAGGCGGGGGTGCGATAGCGCCAGAGCGCGGCAAGGCGCCACGGCGCGGTCATTTTCGAGCGCTCGGCCCGGGCCCCGGCGCCTTTGCGCGCGGCGCCTTTTTCGGGGCGGCGCGGCTCCAGGGCGACGAAATCGAAATCGGAAGCGGCGGCGATCTCACGCAATTTTCTTCACCTGGTCGTTGGAGCGGGGAAGGTCGGGCGACGCCGGCGGCAAGCCGCGGCGGGCCAAGGTTTCGATGTTCACGCTTTTCGCCATCGGCGCGGAGCGCAGGCGGCAGTCGCGCGGCAGGCGAACGGTGACGCGGGCGCCCTGACCGGGCGCGCTTTCGAAGGAGAGCGTCCCGCCGTGCAGGCCGACGAGGCCACGCACGATGGACAGGCCGAGGCCCGCGCCCTCATAGGGCCGGTCGTAGGTGGCGCGCGCCTGGAAAAAGGGAGCGCCGAGGCGCGGCAGGTCCGCCGGGCTCACGCCGATTCCGGTGTCGATGACGGCGATCTCGACGAAGGCGCCGTCCGGGCGGGCGTTGATCGCCACGCTGCCGCCCTCGGGGGTGAATTTGATCGCGTTGGACAGAAGATTGAGCAGGATCTGCTTGCAGGCGCGCCGGTCGGCGACGATCTCGCCGACCTCCGGCGGGCAGGCGCGCGACAGCGCGATTCTTTTTTCCTCGACCTTCAACCGCATGACGTCGCCGCAGAAATCGATCAGGCCGCCAAGGTCGAAACGCTCGGGCGCGATCTCGAAATTGCCGGCCTCGATTTTCGACATGTCGAGAATCGTGTTCACCAGGCCAAGCAGATGCTGGCCGGACTGGTTGATGATGCCGGCATATTCGCGCGCCCGCGCCGGGTCCTTCGGCGCCATGGAGGGATTGGCGAGCATTTCGGAAAAGCCGATGATCGCGTTCAGCGGCGTGCGCAATTCATGGCTGATATTGGCGAGAAAGCGGTCTTTCCAGGCGATGGCCCGTTCGCTTTCCGCGCGCGCCTGCTCCGTGGCCTCGCGCGCCTCCTTCGTCGGCGTCACGTCGCGCAGGATCGCCATGACGACGCTCCCGGCCGCGCGCGAGCGATGGGCGCGCATATCCACCCAGATGAAGCGCGGAACGGCCGACAGATCCTCGTCCACGTCCCCCGCCCCGGCCCGCAGCCGGAATTCGGCCTCGACGACGTCGTCGCTCGCGGCCGCGTCGGCCAGGGTCTTGAGAAAGGCCGGACGGTCGGCGACCTGAATCCGCTCGAACAGGCCGCGACCCATGAGTTCGCGGCGCGGGTGGCGGAAGGCGTTGGCGGGGTCGGTCACCAGTTCGAGAACCGAGCCGCCGCGGTCGAACTGGATCACCAGATCGCCGACGGTCGCGGTGAGTTCGCGGTAGGCGGCCGCGGCGGCAATGGCGCAATGGCCGCGCATCTCGGCGACGCGGGCGCTCCAGGCCGCAAGCAGGGCGCCATAGATCATGGCCGCGGTCGCCGTCGCATAATCGACCAGGCTCACGCCGGAAACCGGATGCAGCCAGCCCAGCGCGGTGGCGGCGAAGAGGACGGCCATGGCGGCAATCGACGCCGCCGCGCCGCCATAGGCGAGCCGCGGCTGGCCGCCGAGCGTCGCCTCCAGCGGGCCCAGCAGGAAACAGGCGAGCGCGCCGACCGTCAGCCCGCCATGGGCAAGGGTCAGCGCGATCCCGAACAGCGGAACGGCGGCGGCGCTGATCGCCTGCGCCAGATCGAAGCGATCCCAGCGCTGCAGGACATAAACCCCGGCGAGCGGCGTCAGCAGGAAACCGAAGGCCGCGGCGTCCCAGGGGCTCGGCGCGCCGCGCGCCAGAAGATAGACCGGCGCGAGCGCCATGAAGGGAAGGCTCAAGGCCAGGCGAAGCGCGATATAACGGTCGCGCCGCCAGCGTTCGAAATCGACCGGCCGCGCGCCGTGTTCGGCCTTGGCTGATTTTTGCCCGGAGAGGCGCGGCATGGATGGCTACTCGACGCGTAGAAAACTCGGATTGGCCCCCACAATGCGCCCGCCGCGTTAAGCAGCCTCTAAAGCCGCGGCGCCCTGGCGCCCCCCGCCGGGCCTCATTGTTCCCTTATGGTTTCATCTTCCTTGCCTGCCCCGTGGCTTCAAGGCGCGGTCCGCGCGCGTGGCGGATGGCCCCGGCGCAGGAAACCGCGCCGGATCGCGCGGGCGTTTTCCGCTTGGTTAAATTTTCGCGACGTCGCGCGCGGGCATTTGAGCGAAGAATTTGAATTGATCTCGACGCCTTGGCTTTAGGCTTCGAAGCCGATGACGCCATCTGCTCCCGAGCGGGCCGATGGCGGACGGTCGAAAGGCCAGAGGTCGAAGGCGAATTGAAATGTTTCTGCTGCGCTGCCTGTTTTGGCTTGGACTTGTGTTTTTTCAGATCGCCCAGCGCGAGGGGGGCGCTCCATCGGCCTTTTTCAATCCCGCCGGCGCAAGCCAGAGCGCAAGCCTCGACCGGATGGCCGCGAAAGCCGCGGCGCGCCATTGCCAGGCCCGGCCGGGCGCCTGCGTCGCGCTCGCGGCGAAATTTACGAAAATCGACGCCTTGGCCCCCAGCCGCGACACGCTGACGGGGCGCGACCGCAAGACCGCATGGCGGGAAAGCGACTGAAAAAAACCCGAAGCGGCGAACCGCTCCGGGCTGGAAGGCTTTGCTTGGCGCGAACCGAAAAACCGATCCGTGGAAATCCTCGATTACTTGCGGCCGCGACGGCGCTGCTGGCCGAGACCCATCTGTTTGGCCAGATGTGAGCGCGCCTTGGCGTAATTGGGCGCCACCATCGGATAATCGGGGGCAAGACCCCATTTCTCGCGATAATCTTCCGGCGACATATTGTACTGGGTGCGCAAGTGCCGCTTCAAGGATTTGAACTGCTTTCCATCCTCAAGGCAGATGATGAAATCGTTGGTGATGGATTTCTTGATCGGAACCGCCGGCTTGGGCGCCTCGGTCACGATCGGCGCTGAGCCGCTCGTCACGCGCACAAGCGCGGCGTGGACGTCATTGATCAACCCCGGAAGGTCAGAGACCGGGACGGAATTATTGCTGACATAGGCGGAAACGATGTCCGCCGCCAGTTCAATGTAGTTCTGCATGTCTGAGTCGCTCATCGTTTTCTGAATCTCCTTGGCCGGTTTTCATCTTTTTTCCTGAGACAGCCGGACAATCGACCCCGTCGCCTCGAATAGTCAGCCTTGAGCTATTGAATCGTCCCTTAATCTTCTCAATAGGGCAGGGCTTCGCATTTTGCAATATCTCCCGAAGGGTTAGTGTCAAATTTATTCACAAATATGATTTTTTCGCCGGGTCTCAACTCGCGAGTTGAACCAAAGGCCAAAATAGAATTCGCTTCCGGCCGGCGCCGCGACCCGTCGGCGAGGCGCCATTATTCTTCCCCTCGCGCCATGAAAATAGTGATGCGCCGGCGATCTCAGCCTTTCCCGCCGCCGCAAGCAACAGGACGGCGCGCGGCAAGAAACCGGGCGGGACAACCTCCGCGAACATCATCGGGAAAACCCGCTTGGCGAAAGCCGAGGACCGGGAAATATTGGTTCGCCATTCCCCGGAGCGACGATCGACGCCATGCCCTCCTTTTTCTCGAAAGCCCTGAAGACCCGAGCGCCCCGCGCGAAAAAGCGCCCGCTGCGCGTCATCGCGCATGGCGTCGAGCGAATCGACGATTACGCATGGATTCGCGCGGAAAACTGGCGCGAGGCGATTCGCGACCCCGCGGCGCTGCCGCCGGACATCCGTGCGCTGATCGAGGCGGAAAACGCTTATTCCGAGGCGGCGCTGCGGGGACTGGAGCCGCTCGCCGACAAAATCTACGAGGAAATGACCGCGCGGGTGGACGAAACCGATTCGGCCCCGCCCGCGCGCGACGGCGACTGGCTTTATTACAGTCGCTTTCGCGCCGAGGGCCAGCATGAGCTGTTCTGCCGCAAGGCGGCCGGCGGCGGTCCGGAACAGATCCTGCTCGACGGCGACGCGCTCGCCGAGGGCAAGGACTTTTTCAGCCTCGGCGACGCCGTCCATTCGCCGGACCATCGCCTGCTCGCCTTCGCCTGCGACGAGCGCGGCAATGAACTGCATCGGATCTACTGGCGCGACCTCGCCACCGGCGCAACGGGCGCCGACGTGGTCGAGAACAGCGACGGAACCATCGTCTGGACCGGGGAGTCCGCCAGCTTCCTCTATACGCGGATGGACGAGGACTTCCGCTCCTCGGAGGTTTTCCTGCACCGGCTCGGCGCCGATCCCTCGACCGACCGCCTCGTCTTCGCCGAGCGCGATCCAGCCTGGTTCGTCCATCTGCGCGCCGCGCGCTCGCGGAAGATGGCGATCGTCAAGGTCAGCGACCACGATTGCGCGGAGAACTGGCTGGTCGATCTCGACCGGCCGGAGGCGCCGGCGAGAATCGTCCTGCCGCGCCGCGCCGGGCTGCGCTACGAGGCCGAGCCCGGCCGCGACCGCCTGTTTCTGCGCACCAACGCCGACGGCGCCTTCGACTACAAACTGGTGAGCGCGCCGCTCGACGCCTTCCCTTCCGGCGAATGGCGCGAGGAAGTTCCCCACCGGCCGGGCCGCATGATCTTCAACGCCTCGGTTTTCGCCGATTACCTCGTGTGGCTGGAGCGCGAGGACTGCGCGCCGCGCCTCGCCTTCAAGCATCTCGGCGGCGGGGCTGAGCATCGGCTCGATTTCGCCACGCCCTGCCATCATCTGCGCCTTCAGCCCAATTTCGAATTCGAACGGCCGATCTTGCGCTTTTCCTATTCGTCGCTCGCCGAGCCGGAGGAAATCTTCGACTATGACCTCGTCGCGCGCGAAAAAACCCTGGTCAAGCGCCAGAAGGTGCCGAGCGGCCACGACGCCGGCGCTTACCAGACCCGCATGGTCTTCGCGCCCGCCCCCGACGGCGAAAAAGTTCCGATTTCCCTGGTGTGGCGGCGCGACCGCAAGCCCGGCCCCGGCCCGCTCCTGCTCTATGGCTATGGCGCCTATGGCGTCGCCTTGCCGGATTCTTTTGATGAGTCGCGTTTCAGCCTGATCGACCGGGGTTTTGTCTACGCCATCGCCCATGTGCGCGGCGGGACCGAAAAAGGCTCGCGCTGGTACGAGGCGGGCAAGCTGGAGCGCAAGGCCAACAGTTTTTCGGATTTCATCGCCTGCGCCCGGCGTCTCTGCGCGCTCGGCCTGACCGAACCGAAGAGGATCGTCGCCGAAGGCGGCAGCGCGGGCGGCATGCTGATGGGCGCCGCCGCCAATATGGCGCCG
Source organism: Pseudomonadota bacterium (assembly GCA_021777915.1). Taxonomy (GTDB): domain Bacteria; phylum Pseudomonadota; class Alphaproteobacteria; order Rhizobiales; family Beijerinckiaceae; genus Rhodoblastus. The sequence goes on from JAJYCZ010000006.1 coordinate 28,492, forward strand.
GAGCTTTTCGGCGGAATCGTCGCCGAAGTGCCTTTCGTCGATGTCGTCAATACGATTCTTGACGCCAGCCTGCCGCTGACCCCGCCCGAATGGAACGAATGGGGCAATCCGATCGAGGACGCCGAAGTCTTCCGAAGACTGTTGTCTTATTCGCCCTATGACAATGTGAAAGCGCAGGACTATCCGCCGATGCTGATCGAAGCCGGGCTCACCGATCCGCGCGTGACCTATTGGGAGCCGGCGAAATGGGCGCAGCTTCTGCGCGAGCGCATGACCGGCGGCGGGCCGATCCTGCTCAAGACCAATATGGAGGCCGGCCATGGCGGAGCCGCCGGCCGTTTCGACGAACTGGAGGAAGCCGCCCTGCGCCAGGCTTTCGCGATCGCCGCCACGGGCGGGGAGGTTGAAGCCTGATCAGGCGCTGCGTTCGAGGAACCGTTTCAGCTCGTCCATCGAGGCGAAACGGTAGACGCCATGCGCGGTTTCGGCGTCGATCGTGCCGTCGACATACAGGGTATAGCGGGCGCCGTTGGCCTCATATTGGCCAAGAATCGCCGGGGTCGGCGGCGGGGCGGTCTCTTCTTCCGGCTCCTCGTGAATGGCTTCGCCGCGAGGCTCCGGCGCGGGCTCCGGAGCATCGTCGGGCTCATGCGGCGCCAAACCTTCGGCCGGCTCATGCGCGAGCGCCCCGACGTCCTCCGGCTCCCCGATCAATTCCTCGACGGCGTTTTCCCAGCCATGACCAGCGTTCACAGCCGGTTCGACGACAGGCTCCCCGGCCTCTTCCTCCGCCGGATATTGGTGGGCCGGCGCCTCGCGGGCGACGGCGGCGGGCGCCAGGGCCTCGTCGGCGGCGGCCTCGTGAACCCGGCGCTCCCGGAACAGGTCTTCCTGGGCGGCGACTTCTTCGGCGACCGCCTTTGCCAGCCAATCGCCGTTCTGGTCGGCAATCTCTTCTTCAGGCGCGGCGTCCTGTTCCACCCTGCGGGCCGCGCCGAAGGCGGCTGCATAGGTCGTGGCGCGCGTCATCCAGGCCGGCGGCGGCGCGGCGAAAGTTTCCGCGGCCGGCGCGGGGGACTGCTCGACGGGACCGTCCTCCTCCGCAATGGGTTCCTGCTCGGCCTCGGCCTCCGCCTCCAGCGCCTGCTCGACCGGCGCGGGCGCCGCGACCGGTTGGGCGGCGGCGCCGTTCTGGCCGGCCCTGGCGAGGAACAACGCCACCTGCGCGGCGGAGGCGGACATGATCTTCAATTGCCGCAGGATCAGGCCCAGAGCGATCAGGATCAGCCCCGCGCTGAAGGCGACCGTGCCCGAGATCACCATCGACCAGCCGCGCTCGACCTGGATATAGCCATAGCTGTTCCCGGCGACGGCAAGGCCGACCAGGAAGACAAAGACGCCGAAGACGATGACAGTTCGATCTGCTTTCACGCTGGCGAAAACCTTTCTCCGCGAGAGATCGTCGGGGCCCGGACGCCCCCGAATCAAGAGCATAGCGGAAATTTGCTTAAAATTGATTCACCCCTTTGCGCCGGATTGGCCGATTTTTAAGTCCTTGCGCCCCGGAAACGATCTTTCTACCCTGCCGCCGCGCCGTCTCTCGCCGGCGCATGACACTCCCAGGAGAAACTAATGTCGTTCGCACTCGATCCCCTTCCCTATGCCTATGACGCGCTGGCGCCTCATATGTCCGCGGAAACGCTTGAGTTCCATCATGACAAGCATCACGCGGCCTATGTCAACAACGCCAACAATCTCATCAAGGGAACCGAATGGGAAGGCCTGTCGATGGAGCAGGTCATCAAGGGCTCCCACGGCAAGAACCCCGGCGTTTTCAACAATGTCGCCCAGATCTACAACCACGCCGAATTCTGGAAATATCTGAAGCCGAATGGCGGCGGCAAGGTTCCCGGCAAGGTCGAAAAGGCCCTGGCCGAGGCCTTCGGCTCGGTGGACAAGGCGATGGAAGAACTGGCCAACGCCGGCGTCACCCAGTTCGGCTCCGGCTGGGCCTGGCTCCAGGTGAAGGACGGCAAGGTTTCCGTCGCCAAGACCCCCAACGCCGAAAACCCGCTGATCCACGGCGCATCGCCGATCATGACGATCGACGTCTGGGAACACGCCTATTACATCGACTACCGCAACCTGCGTCCCAAGTTCATCAAGACCGTCATCGACAGCCTGATCAACTGGGAATATGTCGAAGCCCAGTTTGAGAAGGCGATGGGCTGATCCAACGCTCGCCGGGCCGCCCGATAGTCCGTCTTCGGACGGGCGTCTGAAGTAGCCCCATGTTGGGCGGCCCCAAACGACCTAGATGCAGCACCTGCCCAAACACGCCCGAATGTCGAAATCGCGGATTTCACTGTTTTTCAAAAGCCTGGCGTCCAGTGCGCCGGCCTGCCGCGCCGAGGCTTTCGCCCCGGACCTGCGTTACGACCTCGCGTTGTCGCTGGGCCAGGCCTGCGTCACGCGTTTTCAGATCGACCGCATTCAGCGCGAGCGGCATTTCCATCGCTACCGCCCGGTTTCCAGCTTTTTCGATTCGCTCGCGCGCGACAGGGGCCACCAATGCATGGTCGATCTGGTGGCGTCGAATTTCGCGCTGAACGCGGAGGATTTCGACCTCAAAAAAGACGATCAGGACCGCTGGCGCGCCTATGCGCCCCGGCTCGGGATGTTTTTCATCCATGACTTCAAATTCTCGACCGAAGACAAGGAACAGTGCCGGACCGAGATGAAAAAGCAGGCGCCCAACGCGCTGAGGAAATATCGATACCTTGGCGACAAATTCATCGACATCCTGCGAGGCGGCCACAGACTCCTTCTCGTCCTGAGCGATTCTTCCCAGATTTCAGCCGACACCGTCGAGGATCTCGCGCGCGCAATGCGCAACGTGAACAGGAACGTCGATTTTTCGATCCTGCAGGTCGCCTTTTCCGACGCCGATGTGAAGATCGTCGATCACCCCGACGTCATCGGCATTTCCATGGACAACAGCGCGGCGACGGATTGGACCGGCGTCCACGCCGGCTACGACGAGGCTTTCAGGAACATCTATGTCCGCCCGTCGCTCGACTCCGGAAGATGAAGGCGCTTTCCGCCTCCCGAGGTTTTTCCTGGATCACAGCTTCTTCCTGAGCTGAAACCGCGTATGCCCGCGTGGAAAATCCTCCATCCGGGCATATTCGACATAGCCACGCCGCGCATAGAAATCCGGCGCCTGATAATCGAAGGTCGCCAGGATCGCCCATTCGCACCCGCGCCGGCGGCCTTCGGCCTCCGCTTCGTCCAGCAGGCGCGCGCCAAGGCCGCGGCAGCGAAAATCGCCTTCCACCCAGACGAGATCGAGCGCCAGCCAGGCCCCGACCGCCACGCCCTGAACGCCGCCGCGCACGCGGCCCGCCGCGTCGCGCGCGACGATGCAGACATGGTTTTCCGGCTGGCGAACCGGGTCGGGGCCGGCCTGGGCTTCGTTGAAAGAGGCGAGGCCGCTCAGCAGAATGATCAGCGTCGCCGCGTCCGGCGAATATTCCGGCGCGACGACGAAAGTTTGCTCAGCCAGCGCGCCGGCCAAGGCGCTCATTCGGCTGCGGCCTTCGAATAGCCAAGGCGCTGGTTCAGTTCGTCGATCAGTTTTCCGGCCGCTTCCGCGATCACCGTGCCGGGCGGGAAAATGGCCGAGACGCCCGCCTGGCGGAGCGCCTCGAAATCCTGCGGCGGAATGACGCCGCCGACCACGATCATGATGTCCGGCCGGCCTTCCTTTTCCAGCGCCGCGCGCAATTGCGGCGCCAAAGTCAGATGACCCGCCGCCAGCGACGATATGCCGACGATATGGACGTCGTTCTCCACCGCCTGGCGCGCCGCCTCCTCGGGCGTGGCGAACAGCGGGCCGATATCGACGTCGAAGCCGAGATCGGCGAAGGCCGAGGCGATGACCTTCTGGCCGCGGTCGTGGCCGTCCTGCCCGACCTTGGCGACAAGGATGCGCGGCCGCCGGCCGTCGTTCTCGATAAAGGCCTCGACCTGACGCTGCACTGAAGCGATGGCGGTGGAATTCACGCCGGCCTCCCGCTTGTAAACCCCGGAAATGCTCTTGATCTCGGCGCGATGACGCCCGAAAACCTTTTCGAGCGCAAAGGAAATCTCGCCGACCGTCGCTTTTTTTCGCGCCGCCTCGATGGAGAGGGCCAGGAGATTGGCGCCATTGGTTGCTCCCTGAGTCAGCGCAACGAGGGCCGCTTGGGTCTCGGCTTCGTTGCGCTCGGCGCGCAGGCGCTTCAGCTTCTCGATCTGCTGGGCGCGCACCACCGCATTTTCCACCTTCAGCACGTCGATCGGCTTTTCGTTGTCGGGCCGGAACTTGTTGACGCCGATCACCGCCTGTTTGCCGGAATCGATGCGCGCCTGGGTCTTGGCCGCCGCCTCCTCGATCCGCAACTTGGGGATGCCGGCGTCGATCGCCCTGGCCATGCCGCCCAGCGCCTCGACCTCCTGGATATGTGCCCAGGCCTTTTGCGTCAGTTCGGCGGTGAGCCTTTCGACATAATAGGAGCCGCCCCAGGGGTCGATGATCCGGGTCGTGCCGGATTCCTGTTGCAGGAACAACTGGGTGTTGCGGGCGATCCGCGCCGAAAAGTCGGTCGGCAAAGCCAGGGCCTCGTCGAGCGCGTTGGTGTGCAGCGATTGGGTGTGCCCTTGAGTCGCCGCCATCGCCTCGATCTGGGTGCGGATGACATTGTTGAACACGTCCTGCGCGGTCAGCGACCATCCGGACGTCTGGCAATGGGTGCGCAGGGGCAGGCTCTTTTCCGATTTCGGATTGAACTGCTTGACGAGATTGGCCCACAGCAGGCGCGCGGCGCGCAGCTTGGCCACCTCCATGAAGAAGTTCATGCCGATCGCCCAGAAGAAGGACAGGCGCGGCGCGAACTGATCGACAGTCAGTCCAGCTCCAATGCCGGCGCGTAAATATTCGACGCCGTCGGCGAGCGTATAGGCGAGTTCGAGGTCCTGCGTCGCCCCCGCCTCCTGCATGTGATAGCCGGAGATCGAAATCGAGTTGAATTTCGGCATATGCTGCGAGGTGAAGGCGAAAATGTCGGAAATGATCCGCATCGAATGTTTGGGCGGATAAATATAGGTGTTCCGCACCATGAATTCTTTCAAGATGTCGTTCTGGATCGTGCCGGAGAGCTTTTCGGCGGGCACGCCCTGCTCTTCCGCCGCCACGATATAAAGCGCGAGCACCGGCAGGACCGCGCCGTTCATGGTCATCGACACCGACATCTGGTCGAGCGGAATGCCGGAAAACAAAGTCCGCATGTCATAGATGGAATCGATGGCGACACCCGCCATGCCGACATCGCCGCCGACGCGGGGATGATCGGAATCATAGCCGCGATGAGTGGCGAGGTCGAAGGCGACCGACAGGCCCTTCTGGCCCGCCGCGAGATTGCGGCGGTAGAAGGCGTTGGAATCTTCCGCGGTGGAGAATCCGGCATATTGCCGCACCGTCCAGGGCTGGTTGACATACATGGTGGGATACGGCCCGCGTAGAAAAGGCGCGACGCCGGGGAAGGAATCGGCCGCCGGCAGGCCTTCGACATCTTCCGGCCCGTAGACGCTCTTGACCGCGATGCCTTCCGGCGTCAGCCAGGGACCTGGGGAAAAGACCGGCGCGGCGGCGCTCTGCTCCTTCGGGAAACGAAGAGTCGAGAAATCGGGAATACGGCTCATGCGGGCTTCCAGCGTCCGGATGTTCCGCGCAAGGCGCGGTTTCGTCGCGCCTTTATACGCCCGGCGAAAATACGGCGCCATTCGCCATCCGTCAGAGATGGCGGGCCTCAAATTTTCGCAGCGCGGGATTGAACCAAAGTCCGCGATTTTGCGTTCTTCTGAATATGGGTTAACCTCCGGCGTGTAATCGTTGCACCCTGCGGGGAAGAAAAAGCCAGACGGGAGAAACAGCGCCTGAGGCCGCGCCGCCACGGAGGTCGATCGCCGACAAACTGGCGGCGGATACTTGTTATCGGAAGGTGGGAGAAGCCGATGATCTCGCCGCACACGAAATCAGGCACGAAAATCGTCTGCGTCAACGCCTCGGGCGTCGGTCCAGATGCGCATATCGATAGAGGCGCCGTCTATACCGTCGCCAGGATCGGCCTCGGCGTCCAGTGGAACACCGGCGCCACCGGCATCGGAGTCTTTCTGGTCGAACATGACGAGGCGAATTGCTTCGATCTTTCGAGGTTTCGATACCTGGATTTGCCGCGAAGCCTGACATCGCTGCTGAACGTGCTGCCTGTCTGGATCGACGGGTTCTCGACGGCATAGAGCTATCCGAGGATGCGCCCGAAAACCCGCCGCACCCCCTTCCGCGTTTCGGCCAGTTCGCGTTCCAGGAAACCAAAATCCGGCAGGCCGGCGGCGGCGGAGATGCGGCGTTTGACGCCTTGGGCGGCCTGGCGCGGGTCGGCGTGCTCGCCCAGCGCGAGGCGCAGCCATTGCGTCACCTTTTTGTAGAGCGCCAGGGCCTTGAGCAGGAATTCGGTGGTCTCCGGGTCGAGTATTCCGGCTTTTCCCGCCGCGGCAAGAATGTCTGCCGTGGCCGTCTGCCGCAACCCTAAAAACTCCTCGCCGAAGCCGAGCGCGAGAAATTGCGCGATGAATTCCACGTCGAGCAGGCCGCCCGAGGCGAGCTTCAGGTTCCAGGGATCGTCTTCGCCCTTTTCCTTGGCGATCAGGACGCGCATGTCGCGCGCCGCCTGCGCCAACTGCTCCCGCTCGCGCGGGCGGAAAAGATTGTCCTCGATGGTCAGCACGGCCTCGGCGGCGAGGCTTTCGGCGCCGGCGACCGGGCGGGCGCGGGTCAGCGCCATATGCTCCCAGATTTCGGCCTCATCGGCCTGATAGGCGCGGAAGGAGGCGAATTGCGTCGCCAGCGGTCCCTGCCGGCCGGAGGGCCGCAGCCGCATGTCCACGTCAAAGAGCTTGCCACGCCGCGTCGGCGCGGTCAGCGCCGCGATCAGGCGCTGGGTGAGCCGGGTGTAATAGAGCGTGGCGGGCAAAGGCCGGCCGCCCTCGGAGTCGGGACGGGCGTCGTCGAAATCGTAGAGCAGCACCAGATCGAGGTCGGAGGTCGCCGTCATCTCGCGCGAGCCCAGCTTGCCCAGGCCCAGCACGACGCAGCGCCCGCCGACGACGACGCCGTGTTCGGCGGCGAAGTGCTTTTCCACCCGCGACAGACAGGCGCGCACGAGCGCTTCGGCCAGGGCCGAATAGGCCCGGGCCGCCTGATCCGGCTCGATCAGGCCGGCGAAAAGCCGCAGGCCGATCAAAAAGTTCTCCTCGCCGGCGAAAATGCGCGCGGCGTCGAGAAAGGCCTCGAAATCCCACTCCGCGTCGCGGAAAGGGGCGAGCCGCGCGGAAAAATCCGCGACCTCCATCGGCGCGGCGGCGACGCCCCGGTCGATGGCCGCGTCGAGCAGATGGGGCGATTGCGCGATCACCTGCGCGAGGCGCGGCGCGCCGCCGAGAATGTCGGCGAAAAGCTCCAGCATCGCCGCGTTCGATTTGAGCAGCGCGAACAGTTCCGTCGCCGCCGGCATGCGCGCCAGGGCGGCGTCGAGCGCGGCGAGGCCGGAATCGGCGTCGCCTGATTTGGAAAAGGCTTCGAGCAGCGCCGGGACCAGTTCGGTCAGCGCCTCGCGGGCGCGGGGCCCGCGCACCGCCGGGCGGCGCCCGAAGTGCCAGCCGCGCACCGTCTCCGCCGCGCGCGCCGGATCGCGGAAGCCCATGTCGCGCAGGGTTTCGAGCGTCTCGGGGTCGTCTGTCGCGCCGGTGAAGACCAGATTGCCGGCGCGCGTGTCCAGCCCCGGCGCATGTTCGAACAGCCGCGCATAATGCCGCTCCACCGCATGGAAATGCCGCAACAGATCGCGGGAGAATCCAGCGGTCCCGGCATAGCCGCAGAAACGCGCCAAATTTTTCAGGGCCTCGTCGTCCTCGGGCAGGCGCTGGGTCTGCTGGTCATCCAGCATTTGCAGCCGGTGCTCGACCGCGCGCAGGAAGCGATAGGCGGCGCCCATGTCCTCGGCGGCGCGGGGCGTGATCCAGTCGTCTGCGGCAAGCTGGCCCAGCATGTCGAGCGTGCGGGAGCCGCGCAACTGCTTCCGGCGCCCGCCGAAAATCAACTGCTGGGTCTGGACGAAAAACTCGATCTCGCGGATGCCGCCGCGCCCAAGTTTTATGTCATGGCCGGCGACCGCGATCTCGGCGTGGCCCTTGGCGGCGTGGATCTGGCGCTTCATCGCATGGATGTCGGCGATGGTCGCGTAATCGAAATATTTGCGCCAGATGAAGGCGGTCATTTCATCGAGGAAACCAGCGCCGAGCGTGAGATCGCCGGCGATGGCGCGCGCCTTGATCATGGCGGCGCGCTCCCAGTTCTGGCCCAGCGTCTCGTAATAATGCCGCGCGGCGTCGAGCGAGACGGCGGGCGCGGTCGAGCCGGGGTCGGGGCGCAGGCGCAGGTCGACGCGCAGCACATAGCCGTCGCCGGTGCGCTCCTGCAGCAGCTTCACCACATGCTGGGTCAGGCGCAGGGAATTGGCGCGAGGGCCCTGCCCCGCCGCGAGGACGGACGAGTCCAGATCGTAGAACACGACGAGATCGACGTCGGAGGAATAATTCAGCTCCCGGGCGCCATGCTTCCCCAGCGCGAGAATGACCAGTCCGCAATCGCGCTCGGGGTCGCGCGGATCGGCAAGCGCCAGTTTGTCGGCGGAAAGGCGCAAGGCGACGCGCAGGGCCGTGGCGACGAAACAATCCGCCGCCCGCGACAAGGCCCTGGTCGCCGCGACCACGTCATGGTCCCCGGAAAGATCAGCCAGGGCGACGATCAGAGCGACGTCCTGTTTCGCCTTGCGCAACAGGCTCATGGCGCGCGCCTCGGCGCAATCGGGCGCGTGACAGGCCGCAAGGCGGCGCAAGGCGGCGTCGAGCGCCTCGTCGGGATTTTTCTGCCGGATGCGCAGCAGCCGGGCCGGGTCGCGCCGCGCCAGCCCCCACAAAAACGGCGACTGGTCGGCGATTCCGACCAGAACCTCCTCAAGCTTCGGCCAATCCGGAAGGGCGCGCAGGGCGGCGGCTGTCTCGTCGTCCATAGCCCCAAGAAATTCCGCGACCCGCGCGCGGGCGGCGCCGAGCCTGGCCGGGCGTGGATGTCGCAAGGCGCTGGTCGTCATCACCCCTTCATCTCCTTTCGGCGCGGCAGCGACAGGACGACGCGCAGGCCCGGCGCATTGTCCTCGATTCGCAAGGCGCCGTCATGCAGCCGGGCGACGGCGGCGGCGAGCGACAGGCCGAGGCCCGAACCGGGACGGCTGCGCGAGGCCTCCAGCCGCACGAAGCGCTCCAGCACCCGCTCGCGCTCCGGCGCGGGAATGCCCGGCCCGTGATCGCCCACCGCGATTTCGACCCTTTCGCCGACCACCGCCGCCTTGATGAACACCTCCGTCGACTCGCCCGGAACCTCGGGCGCGCCATATTTGAGGGCGTTGTCGATCAGATTGGCCAGAGCCAGGCCGATCAATTCGCGCTGGCCATGGATCGGCGCGGGCCGCGGCGCCACGACCCGCAGCACGACCCCCGCCTCTTCGGCGGCGGGCTCGTAAAGCTCGGCCATGTCGCGCGCGAGTTCGGCGGCGTCGAGATCGGAAAAATTTTCGCGCGAGGCCTGCGATTCCGCCCGCGCGATCATCAGCAGGGCGTTGAAGATGCGGATCAGCCCGTCGGCCTCCTCGATCACCTGCTCCAAAGCGGCGCGGGCGCCCTCCTCGCCGGTTTCGAGCTGCAAGGCCTGTTCGGCGTTGTTGCGCAGCCGCGTCAAAGGCGTGCGCAGGTCGTGGGCGATATTGTCGGAAACCTGGCGGATTCCCTCCATCAGCCGGGCGATGCGGTCGAGCATGGCGTTGAGATTGCGCGCCAGCCGGTCGAGTTCGTCGTCGGCGCCCGAGAGCGGCAGGCGCCCGGACAGATCGCCGCGCAGCAAGGTCGCGGCCTTGGCGCTCATCGCGTCCACCCGCTGCAACAGCCGCCGCCCGACGAACAGGCCGCCGAAAGTCGCGATGGTCAGCAGCCACAACAGCGAGGTGAACAGGGCCGAGCCGAGAATCTGCCGCAGCCTTTCGCGGTCTTCGAGATCGTGTCCGATCAGCAGATGGAAATTGCCGGGCAGGGTGAAGGCCCGGGCGAGGGCGCGGCGTTCGACACTGGGTTCGCCGAGCCGCTCATAATCGATTTCGACCGCCGTCTTCTGGTCGAGCACGCCCGCCGGGAGCTCCACCACATTGCCGGCGACCACGACGCCATTGGGCGCGGCGACCAGATAGATCGAGGCGCCCGGCGCGCGCGCGCGGCGCTCCACCACCGCAACGAGCTGGGTCAGGCCGCCGACCTCATATTGATCGGCGAGGCCCTTGATCTCGGCGTCGATGGTCTGGCGGGTCTGCTCGTTGATCAGGTCGCGGATGTTCTCGCCGACCCGCTCCATCACCAGGGTGAAGCCGAGGCCGACGATGACGAAATAACCGATCGCCAGCTTGAAGGCGGTGGTTCGGGTGAGCCGCCACAAGCCCGGGAATCTCCGCCAGCCCCGCCGCCGCTCCGCCCGCCTCATCCCGCTCCAGCCCTCGGCCGCGCCCGTCGCGCTTTTGCCGCAGCATCGGCCAAGCCGCGACCCGGGGCAAGTTGCCGATTCGCCACATCCGGGGACGCCCGTCGGGGCCGGCGCCGGAAAAGGCCAGCAACTCCGGCGCCTTCACCATGAGTCCCGAACGGTCCGGGCGCAGGTCTCGCCGCCTGCCGCTATCCGGCGGACCGGCCCTGGCGATCGCGCCGCGCCGGCGCGGCGGAGCCGATACGGGCCAGCCAACAGGCCAGCGAATTGGTCACGACCGCTTCGTCGCCTTGCGCCGCTGGCGCGGGGGCGGGCGCAAAAGCCCTTGCGCGCGCCTCGCGCGGGCTCATGCCGTAATGATCCCTGAACGCGCGGTTGAAGGCGCTGACATTCTGGAACCCCAGCGAAAAGGCGATCGAGCCGACGCGGCGGCCGGAAGATTCGTTGGCCATGATTTCCTGATAGGCGCGGTTGAGCCGCGCCTTGCGGATATAGGAAGCGACGCCGCCGACCGGCTCGAACAGCCGGTAGAGCGAGGCCCGCGACACCCCGAAAATGGCGGCGAGTTTTTCGGCGTCGAGATCGGGCGCGCGCAGATTGCGGTCGATATAGCGGCGGATGGTGACGAAGGCGGCGGCCGGCGACATGTTTTGCGCGCGCGGCGCCGCCAGCGCGGACCCGAGCGCCCTGGCGGCCAAGGCGATCAGCCCGTCGCACAGCGCGTCCATGTCCTGCACGGAAAGGTCTTTCGCCTGTTGCGCCAGAATCCCGAGCCCGCCGCCGATCATCGCCCCGGCGGGCGCGCCGCCCCAAAGAACCAGCCCATGCAAAATATCGTCGCGCCCAAAGGCGGCGAGCATTTTTTCGCGCGGAACCCAGAGCGTGATGTCGCGCGCGCCCTCCGGCCCCGCCGCGACGCGCAGGTCGAGGCTTTGCTGCAGATCGAAGAAAAGCAGGTCGCCCGCGCGAAGCTCGAAATCCTTGTCGCCAGCCCGGCCCTGGGCCGCGCCTGAATTTTGAAGCCGGAGCCCAAAGCCTTCCAGCGGAGCGCCCGCGCCCGCCGTGCCCGTGCGCGTCAGTCGGAGCGATGGCGTGTCGATGTCGCTGAGGAAGAACTGACCGCCGACGTGCGCGGAAAAGTCCGGCTGGGATTTCTCGCCCTGCCCTTCCGACGCGGCGAGGTCGAAAAGCCCGGCGAAGAGCTGGCGCAAGGCGAAAAACGGCTCGGCGTCCTTGCCGGCGCCGGTCAGAACCAGCGGGAGAGCCGCTCTGAGTCCGTTGCGGGAGAAATTCATGACACCATCCGCCGAACCATTTGCTGCCAATCCGCGCCGCGAATTTCCGACGATGTGCAAAACGTATCATAAATTTTGCAATTCAGACACCACATGTTCCGCAATGTAAATTTTCAGCTAGCTTGAACCTTGATCCGCGCCGCCCAGGCGAAAAGCGCCAGTCGTGGACTTGTGACCCGCCGAGGGTCTTGCTCGCGACGCGAGCGAAGCCGAAGCCGGGGCGATTTTATTGGACCGCGCCCCGCGAGGCGTTGATTCTGTTCGCGGGGCGCCGATTACGCAAGCGATCCCATGGGGATTTCGGACGAGCTATAGGAGCACGAAATGACAACTTACACATGGAATGGCTCTACTAGCACCGAATGGAGGACAACCAGCAACTGGACCCCGAACGGAATTCCGGGCTCGACTGACACTGTCATCATCCCTGCCAGCTTAAACAATTATCCGAACCTCGTCACCGGCGACGGCAGCCCCACAATCGGGACGCTGACCATCTATACCGGCGGAATGCTCACGATTACATCGAATGCCAATTACGCGAGGACTCTGACGCTCGGGACGAGCGGGAGCAACGCCGGCGCGATCGTCCTGGCCGGCGCCAGCGGGCATGCCTCTGCGATTTCTGTCACCGGCGCGGGCGGGTTCACCAACACCGGCGCCATCACCGGTACGACAGCGAGCGCCTTGAGCGGCGGTTCGGGCGGCATCGCTAACAGCGGCGGCACGATCAACGTCACTTCCGGCACGATGACCGTCACCAGCGCGCTGACGGACACTGGCTCCAGTCAGATCAATATTGCCAACGGCGCTACGTTAACCACCAACAAAACGCTGACCAACACCAGCGGAACGATCACCGTCAACGGCACGCTGACCGAGACCGGCACGTCGCAAATCAGCAACGCGGGCACGATCACGCTTTCGGGCGGCACGCTGAACGAGACGAATGGAACCCCTGGCGGCCTCAGCGATTCCGGTACGATTTCCGGCCATGGAACGCTCAATCTCGGCGCCGGCAACCTAACCGGCGGCGGCAGTCTCGTCGCGACGGGAGGCACACTTGCGGTCACGGCGCATATCGATACCGTGACGGGAACCGCGGCGACCTCGTTCGAAATCGGCGATGGTTATACCCTGTCCTTGTTATCGACCTCCGCGGTCGGCATTGCCAATTCAATTCAGCCGACGCTGAAGTTTGACGGCGCCAATGGCGGAACGTTCAGTGATACCGCCGCGACCTTCGGCGCAATGCATCTCGGCGATATCTCCGGCTTCAGCGGGACGGACAAGATCGTTCTGAAGTCCTATTCGAGCACAGTCGGGGGCGACACCTATTCGATCAGCGGCACTACCCTCACGATCACGAACGGCAGCAATTCGGAATCCTTCAGCTTCGCTGCCGGCACCGATATGACGCATATCAATGTCGTCGATGGCGGCGCCAATGACACGATCTATTTTTGCTTCATGGCCGGAACCCTGGTTCGCACGCCGCAGGGCGAGGTCGCGATCGAGAGCCTCAAGCCGGGCGATCTGGTTCTGACCTCGGATGGCGTCGCCAGGTCGGTCAACTGGCTCGGCAAGCAGACCGTCTCCACCCTGTTCGCCGATCCGATCCGCAGCCTGCCGATCCGCGTCCGCGCCGGCGCGCTGGATGAAAACGTGCCGAGCCGCGACCTGCTGGTCTCGCCCGACCATGCTTTGCTGGTGGACGGCGTGCTGATCCATGCCGGCGCCCTGGTCAACGGAAGCTCGATCGTCCGCGAAACCAATGTGCCGAGAGTCTTCGTCTATTACCACGTCGAACTCGACGACCATTCGCTGATTCTCGCCGAGAACACCCCGGCCGAGACTT
>JAJYCZ010000134.1 GCA_021777915.1 Pseudomonadota bacterium
GTTGCCTCGGGCGACGCCTACGGGGCGAGGTTCGAACCGATACCGCGCGGCGAACGCCAGAAGCGTAGGGTTGAAGCGGATCGCATCGCCCTGGCGTTCGAGGACGGCGCTCTTGAGATTGTCGTAGTTAAGTGCCCCAACTTGTTATGTGCCGGACCGCCGGTAGCCATTTGATTTTCTTGGACGATCGAACAGCCGAGGACACATCGCCCGAGGGGACCAAAAAGCGCAAACTCCATTTTCTTATCTTGGAATGGAGGTTGTCATGTTGGAGAGATTTTTCCTCAAGCCCCAAACGGTAGACCGGATTATGGGGTGCTGGCTGGGACAGAACATCGAACTCTACGCAGCCGTGCTAATCGAGACGGGATATTCCGCTCGCAGCCTTTTGCGCCGCGTTCCGATTTTGGTGCAGTTCGCCGACTTCACCGATGCAATGCAGATTCATAACCTGGAGCAAGCCGAGAGTGTTATTGAACGCTTTGTGGACCATTGGTTGTCGACGCACAATGTCGGGGCGTCGGCGATCCTGCGGCAACGTGAGCGCAGCCTGGTTCGCTGTACAGTCCGCCACTTCTACAGCCTGATCGTCTGGAAGTCTGACTACCAGAAGAGGAAGGCGCCGCTGCTCGATCCCTTTCGGCTCGTCGCTATTTTGAGTGGGTGACCGCGGAATCAGGTTGTGGAATTGGCCAGCACATCGCCAGCGATGAGGTAGACGATGGTTTTCAGATTGCGCTTTGTCCGATAGCCCTTGGCCTTGCGTTTGGCGGCCTGGACGTTGCCGTTGATCGCCTCCAGAACGCCGTTGGAAAGTCCGGTGTCGATGGAGCGCAGAATGCCTTCCGCCTTACCCATGATCGTCTTGGCGAGCCTCTTCATCGGCGCCAGATCGCTCACCTGAACCCAGGCGTTCCAACGGTCGAGAAACAGCCGTGCTGTTTTGGCGCCCATCATGAACAATTGCTGCAAGTTCATGCGAATCTGCATCGCCTGCGTCGTGTCAAGGTTCTGCGCCTCCAACCGGGACAGCGCCTCTTTCTCCTCCATCGTCAGGTTCTCGACGTTTTTCAGGAAGATGTAACGCCGGCCCTTGATCTCATAGTTGTTCCTCACCTCCTCGCGACGCACCTGATCCACCGCCTCGTTGGCGAGTTTGATGACATGGAACTTGTCGAACGTGATCTCGGCGTTGGCGAAGTTCTGTTTGATCCCGGCCTCGAACGCCGCCCCCATGTCGATGCTCGCGTCGCTGATCGCCTCTCGGTCACCGCCATGCGACTCCAGGAAATCCGCGAATTCCTTCACCGTTCCGGAGTCCTTGCCGTCGGCGACGTAGACGACCTTGCGGCTGGCCATATCGACGAACAGGCTGATATAATCGTGGCCGCGCCGCGCCGAAGTTTCATCCGCCGCGATCTGCCGGACTTCAGACAAGTCCTGTTCCTCGACCGCCTCCCAAACATAGTAGTCGATAATGCGCCACAGCCGCGTATCGTGCTCGCCCATTCGCTCGGCGATGTTGGCTATCGGCATCGCCTTGGCCAGCGCCAGCACGTAAGCCTCAAACAGAAGCGTGAAACCCGATCCCGCGCGAGCCCAGGGAACCGCGACCTTGTGAACTCCACATTTCGGGCAAGTCACCCGTGGCGTGCGCGCGTGCAAGAACGCGCGGTGCTGAAAGAAATCCAGATGCCGCCACGTCTCCGTTTTCGTGTCGTGGACCCCGCAGCCCTCGCCCCCGCATTCCGCGCATGCGAACCGGCTCCCGGCCGGAAAATCCACATGCAGATCGAGCCGGCCCTCATCGACCGAAAACTCCGCTCGCATCACCCTCCAAGGCGACGTCAGACCCAAAGCCAACTGGAAAAGATCGGTGTCTCGCATCCCTTTCCGATACCGCAAGCCACCCGCGAGCGAACCTGCGGATAACAAAATCTCACCCCTTGCCCACACGATTCAGCGAGGAGCCTCCCTTTCTAGCCGAGGCCCCAGGCTTCTTCACCTATCTTCGTGAAGAACGTGGGTTACGCCCGGAGACGCTTTACCAGTATCGGCACCACTTGCGACGATTTGCCGTCTACCTCGACCGGATTGGTTGCGCTGATTTGCGTGCCCTCTCGCTGCCCATCGTCACCGGGTTCATCACAACCACGGCACAGGAGATCAACTATTCCGTGATGGTTGGACTGGCGAGTTCCGTGAGGGTCTTCCTGCGATATCTGAGGCGGGAAGGAGTGCTGCATCGCGATATCAGCCAATTGGTCGAGATTCCGCAGCGATATCGCTTAGCCGATATTCCGAGATCGATCAGTTGGGAGGCGGTTCAGAAAGTGCTTGATCAGCCGGATCGTCGAACAATCGTCGGTCGGCGTGATTATGCCATCCTGCTGCTCATGGCGACATACGGGCTGCGCGCTCGGGAGATTGCTGCCTTGACGCTTGACGACATCGACTGGAAGCGCAACCGATTGCATGTCCGCGAGAGAAAGGCCGACCACACGACGGCTTATCCCCTCGCGCCAGTTATCGGCGAGGCAATCGTCGATTACCTGAAGAATGGCCGGCACGACGTGTCGAGCCGCATCCTCTTCTGGCGGCGCCTCGCACCTCGAATGGCGCTGACTCATCACGCGGTGGCGAGTATCGCCACAAAATATTTGCGCAAGGCCGGCATTGTGGTGCGCCGACCCGGTTCCCATACTCTCCGCCATTCCTGTGTCCAGCGCCTGGTGGACAGCGGATTCCCGCTCAAGACGATCGGCGATTATGTAGGGCATCGATCCGCGTCATCGACCATGATCTATGGAAAGGTCCAAGTCGACTCGCTACGAGAAGTCGCTCTGGGCGACGGGGAGGATCTGCGATGAAGCCCCGTCTTTCCGATCCGTCGAGTCCGGTCGCGCCGCACATATCGGCGTTCTTGGATCACAAGCGTGCCTTGAACCGCAAGTACAATGTGGAAGAAAAGGCTCTCAGGCTGCTCGATCGTCATTTGACTCAGGTCGGTATCAAGACCCTCGCCGAAATCACGCCCGAGGTTCTTGATACATTCTTCCTGGGTCGTCCGCGCAATCGTCCACGGAGTTTCAATCACCTGATCGGCGTGGTCGGCCGCTTGTTCGAATGGATGGTCGAGCACGAGTTCATCGATCGCTCGCCAGTCACCACGCGGCTGCGACGCCATGGTCGAACGCGCACGCCATGCATCTTCGATCTACCAACGGCCCAGAAGCTAGTCGACATTGCGGGGCTCCTTCCCGATACGAACAAGGGTCCGCTGCGCGGGCCGAGTTACGCGACGATCTTCAGCTTGCTCTTCGGCCTTGGTCTGCGTGTCGGCGAAGTAGCGCGCCTGCGTTGCCGCGACGTCGACCAGGAGCGCAGCATTCTGACGATCCGCGACACGAAGTTCTCGAAGTCCCGGCTTGTTCCAATGGGCCCACAACAGGCCCGTCGCGTGACCAACTTTCTCTCGCTGAGAATGGAACGGGCGGGACGATTGTCGCCGGATGACCCGGTGTTCTCGTTCAACGGCGGGCGGGCAATCAACCCTGGCACGATCAGCCAGACCTTCCATCATTTGGTTCCAAAGCTCGGTATTATTGTCCCGGAAGGCGCAAGGGCTCCAACAGCACACCATCTGAGACACAGCTTCGCAGTTGGGAGACTGCTCCGGTGGTATCACGAAGGTGGCAAACCTGCGGCCAACCTGATGAAACTCTCAACATTCATGGGGCATGTCGAACCAGCCTCGACGGCGGTCTATCTGACCATCACAGCGGAGCTTCTCGATGCCGCGGCGTGTCGATTTGAACAATTTGCCGCCCCTTTGTCTGGTGGAGGTAGACCATGAAAACCCTCGGCAGTCTGGTCTACATGTTCTTCGAACATCATCTCAAAGCGGAAAAAGGTCTCTCGCAGGCTTCCATTCGAAGCTACCGCGATGGGATCCGTCTGTTCCTCCTCTTTCTTGCCAAGACGAACCGCGCCTCCGTTACCAAGCTCACCATTGCCGATATGACCGCCGACAATGTGAGGGCGTTCCTGAACCATCTTGAATCCGACCGCGACAATCACATTCGTTCCCGAAATCAGCGGCTGGCAATGATTCATACATTCTTCGCGTTCGCGGTCGGGCAGGAACCGACGTTGCTGCGCGAGGCCGAACGAGTCGCGGCAATCCCGAGGAAGCGAACTCAGCCCCCCGCCACCCGTTATCTAGAACGCGATGAAGTCGAGGAGCTTTTCGCAAAGCTTTCAATTGACGGAAGGTTGGCGCTTCGCGACAGGGCATTGCTCCTGTTCTTGTACAACACCGGAGCGCGTGCAACAGAGGCTGTGGGACTGACAGTCGGCCAATTGACATTGACGCCGTCGCCGCAGGTCCGTTTGCACGGAAAAGGTGACAAATGGCGGATCTGCCCTTTGTGGCCTGAAACTGCCCGGCTGATTGCCGACATGTTGCAAACCCGCCGCCCGCCTGCTGCGCCTATGAGTCCAGTATTCGAAAGCAATGTTGGTCGGCCTCTGACCCGGTTCGGCCTGTACAAGTTGGTCAGGCGACATACCGCCCACATCCCTGTCGTCGAAAACCAGAGGGCGGTGTCACCCCATGTCTTCCGGCACACGACGGCCGTCCATCTCCTTGAAGCCGGTGTTGAGGTCAATGTTATCAGGGGATGGCTCGGTCACGTCAGCCTGGACACGACAAATCGCTACGCCGAAATCAACAGCAAGATGAAGCAGGAAGCCCTCGATGCATGCCAGTCGCCTTCACGCTCATCGGTGGGGCCCCCCAGAAAGCCTATTTGGCAGAGCGAGCCAAAACTCCTCGAATGGCTTTCATCGCTCTGATTGATATGTGGCCGAACCGCCGCGGTGAAAAAGGGTTTCTCGGCGGTCCGGCACATAACGAGGTGGGGCACTTAACTACGATTACGTTCCCGGGAACGTAATCGTAGAGGATGACCCTGGGAACCGCGCCGAATGCCTCGAACGCCAGGGCGTGGCCGGTGAGGAACGCATCGATCCGGGCGTCGAGGAAGAAGGTAAGCGGTACGGCGAGGCACATTGGCGGGCCGCCCACAGTCGCGAGGGCGGCTACGAGCCCGGCTTGAACCGTATCGGCATCCAGAACTGCCGCATGGCTTCGACCATGAGCGGAATATCGCGCCAAGCCGTCTTCGCAAATTCCGGCGTGCCGGATCCGCGCAGCGAGGGCGGCAGGATCGGACGGCCGGCGTTGTCCGTGCAGTGGAACAGGATCGGCAGCAGCAGGCCCTTCTCGACCACGTCTGGGGCCGATATCTGCGACCAGTCTTGCTTGCGCAGCTGCATTATGGCGTAGAAACCCATACACCAGGGGCGCGCATCGACTTCGCCATCGTGCGTGCGCGCGTGCAACGGCTCGAAAGTCTCGGGCTTGGTGGACAGCGTCTCGCTGATCGCGTTGTGGCGCATCAGCGTCGCAGCGATCGCCGAGAAGGCCCTGGTGTCGTGGTTGAAGTCGTCCGGATCGACGCCCAGCATCGGGCAGACCCATTCCCACGGCAGCATCGAAACCGGCCCCGCCACAACGGCGGTGACCGCGCCGTCGAGCATGGCAAGCGAAGTCGCCTGGGGATGGCGCAGCGTTTTCGTTCGGGCGCGCTTGTCCATCCATTGACCGAGCTGCTCGAACGACATCGCGTAATCCGCCATCGTCGTCTTTGCGCGGGTTGTCTTTGCGCGGGTTGCCTTTGTCGCCTTGCCCGCTTCGCGAGGGTTCCGGCGCCGCCCTGACCTCGTCATGCAGCCGCGCGCCCTTGCGCCTCGCGCGCCGCCTTCCAATTCCAGACGAGCAGTTCATCCAGCCGGTTGTTCTTCGTGGCCCCGGACACCATGCGTTCGAGAATGTCGGCCAGATAGGTCTCAGGATCGACGCCATGCAATTTGGCTGTGCTGAGAAGCGACGCGAGAATCGCCCAAGTCTCACCTCCGCCTTCGTTACCGCAGAACAAACTGTTCTTTTTTCCGATGGATATTTGCCGGATCGAACGCTCGACGATGTTCGTGTCCGGCTCCAGCCGCCCGTCCTCCAGGAACAGTGTCAGACCAGCCCATCGTTCCAGCGCATAGTCGATCGCCCCGACCAGAGTCGATTGCCGGGATATCCCGTCCTTCGTGGCTTCGAGCCGCGCCTTCAAGGCCTCCATCAGCGGCTTCGTCTCGGCCTGCCGAACTGAAAGCCTTTGATCGGCGTCGAGACCGCGGATTCGCTTCTCGATCGCGTAGACCGCCGCAATGCGCTCAATAACCTCCCTGGCGAACGGGGAGTTCGTCGTCTTGTGGACGTCGACGAAGTTTCGGCGCGCGTGAACGAGGCAAAACGCCAGACGGATTTTCCCTTGCGTCTTCCTGTCGCCCGCCAGCGACGTATAGGCGGCATAGCCGTCGACGTGCAGAACGCCTTGGAAGCTCGCAAGTTGCGCGGCGATCTCCTTCTTGCCTCGTCCGCCCGCGAACACATAGGCGACCGCCGGCGGCGCCGGCCCTTTCCAGGATCGATCGTCTATCGCGTGCGCCCAGAACTGGCAGGTCTTCGTTCGACCTCGCCCAGGGTCCAGAACCCGGACCGGGGTCTCGTCGCAGAACAGGCGCGCATGACCATGCATGGTCGCCAGTTGCAGCTCATAGAGCCCCTTCGCCATCGAGGCCGCCTGTTTCATCCAGCGCGCCAGCGTCTGGCGATCGATGTCGAGGCCATGGCCGGCGAGGATTTGCGCCTGGCGGTACAGCGTCGATCCCCAGGCGTATTTGGCAGCCGCGATCCAGGCGACGAGCGCCGTCGAGGCCATGCCGCTCTCGATCAGGCGCGGGCGCGCCTTGGCCTGGACCACCGCGCCCTCGCAGGCCCGGCACGCGTATTTGGGCCGGATCGTGCGCAGGATCCGCAGCACCGCAGGAACCCGGTCGACCACGTCGTTGAAGTCTTCGCCGATGCGGTGCAGTGCGCCCGCGCAGCAAGGACACGCGGTCGTCTCCGGCTCGATCGTCACGTCGACCCGGGGAAGATGAGCAGGCAAAGCGCCGATGTTGCGCTTCCGCTTCTTGCGCGTTTCCGGCGCGGGTTCGCTCTGGCGGCTGTCGTTCTGGCTATCGTCATTCGTCGGCGTCGGCGCTGCGGCGTCCGCGACTTCCTCACCCAGGGCCAGCAGCAATTGTTCGGCGATGATGACGGCGCTCTTTTCCGACCGTGCGCCGAAGATGATCGTCCTCAGCTTGGCTATCGTCGCCTGCAAGGTCTCGATCTTGCCCTCGCAGGCGAGCACCATCTCGATCAGCAGATCGGCGTCGCGGGGAAGGTTTTCGGGGCGAAGCGCCATACGAAAAGCCTAACGTAAAACGCCCTGAGTCGCCAGTAAAATGAGGCGTCTCAGCCAACTTTTGTTGGCCTTCGCACCGCCTTTTCGGCGATCCGTGTCCAGTCCGATCCCGCCATCAAAACGGATAGCTGCGTCGCCGTCAGAACAATCGCGCCGTCTTGAACGGGCGGGAAGGTGAAAGCGCCCTCCTCAAGCCATTTTGTCACAAGAATCATTCCGCTTCCGTCCCAGACGATCAACTTCAGCCGGTCTTTGCGCTTCGACCTGAAGACAAACACGTCGCCACAATAGGGATCGGCGTTCAACGCCTGCGCGACAAGCGCCACCAAGCCATGCACGCCACGGCGGAAATCGATGGGCCGCGACGCCACCAAAACCTTCAACTCGCCGCGCAGACCGATCACGACGTGCGACGCAGAGCCGCCAGCACGACGGAAAGCGTCTTGGCGTCGACGCCTTCGGGCACGAGAACCCGCGCGCCCGCCGTCTCGATTTCAATCGACGGTCTGCGTGATACGGGCCCGCTCGTGGGGGCGCCAACGCAGGCGGCGCCTTCGATCGCAGGTTCGTTCGCCTTGGCGATCGCCACCGGAATGAACAGCGGCGGTTCTGGCGCCGAAGTTTCCTGCGCCTGGGCCTTCGCGCGCTTGCGCCAATAATGCAGAAGCCCTGCGTTGACCCCATTCCGGCGCGCCACGGCCGCAATGTTCGCGTCCGGCTCGAAGCTCTCCGCCAAAATCTTCGCCCGCTCCTCGTCGCTCCGGCGAAGATGGCGCGTCGTTCCCGTGATAAACTCTACGCGGCGATAGCGACCATCGCCATTGCGAGTGTCATTATGAGCGTCATTGTGATGGTCATTCTTCACGGCGAAATCCCGGAATTATGGAGCAGTTGCCACCGAGCTTGACAGGGGGCTCTCGGCCGCTCAATATGTTCATGTTTTGTTCGGTTTTGCGAATGTGTCATGGCTCAACATTTTCTCCTGTCGTCGGCAGCTCGATCGCTCAGCATCGGCAAGGTCATGCGGATGTCCGATCGTGGCGCGGAAAACGTCTTCGCGCGCCTGCGATGGCCGGCGACGGACGGCAAGCCTGTTTGTCCGAACTGCGGCTGCACGACCTGCCATGACTGCCGCCGAGGCGAAAGCGCGCGTTGGCGATGCAAGGCGTGCGGGGCCGATTTCTCGGTGACTTCGGGCACGTTGTTCGCTTGGCGCAAGTTGCCGCTGAAGACCTATCTCCTGGCCATCGTGGTGTTCTGCAACGAGGTGAAGGGCAAAAGCATGCTCGCCTTGTCGCGAGACCTTGGCGTTCAATACAAAACGGCGTTCGTCTTGGCGCATAAGCTTCGTGAGGCGATGGCCTCCGCCATGCGCGGGTTGACGATCGGCGGCGAGGGCAAAGTCGCCGAAGTCGATGGCGCCTATTTCGGCGGCCATGTCCGGCCGAGCAATCTCGCGGCGGACCGGATTGACCGGCGGCTTGCCGAGAACCAGTCGGGAAAGCGCAAGGTGGTCGTCGTGATGCGGGAGCGCGGAGGCCGCACGTTGCCCAGCGTTTTCGCCTCCGAGGACGCCGCCGTTTCGTTCATCCGCGCTCGGATCGCCAAGGGAACCGAGGTTCACGCGGATGAGAGCCCGGCATGGAACGCGCTCCATGCCAAATTCGCGATGAAGCGGATCAACCATCAAGAGGGCTACAGCGTAGATGAAGCCTGCACCAACGGCGCGGAGTCTTATTTTTCGCGCATGCGGCGCGGCGAACTGGGGCATCATCACCACATCGCGGGCGCCTATTTCGCCCGATATGCTCAGGAAGCAGCCTGGCGCGAGGATGGCCGACGCCTCGCCAACGGCGATCAGGTCGATGGCGTCGTCGGGTTGGCGATGAGGCTGGGACCATCGGTCGATTTTTGCGGATATTGGCAGCGGGCCAAAGCCGCTTAGATCACCCGCCAATTAGATCACCTGCCAAGCCGCGCTTCCGGCCGCTTGCGTCCGCGCGATCGTTTCGGTCGCCCGATTGAGCGAGCCGAGCACGGTCTTGTGAATCAGCTCGCGAGCGCGAGCATCGTCGCTCGATAAACCTCTCGCGGCCATGATCTTTTCCACGATCTCTCGCGTCGTCATCGGTTCCGCCGCGTCACGCAAGACATCGTGGATTTTCCGACGACATTCGCCAGGGCGAAACCACTCATTATAGCGGCGTCGCGCAGGCTGAGCCGCCACGAGGAAGTCGTTGGGATCGAACAGGCGAATGGTCGCGTCCAAATGCGCCAGATCGGCGCGACGCGCGTCGGCCTGGCGCTCAAGGCCATCAAGAATCCCAGCCAATTCCGATCGTTTCTCGCGCAACGACGAGATAACCGACGGATCGCTCATCAACCATCCCCTATTGCCAGCAGCAATCAGATGGCAGGATAAAGGCTCGGGCGTCGCGCACGAAGCGATGGCCGGTGGTAGTTGCTACATGATACCGCGAAATCCAGGGCGTCGATATCCGGTCAACATGATATCGAACGCGCCGAAATTTCGTAGGTGGGTACGCCGAACCGCTTACGGAAGAAGCGCAGGAACACCCGGCGCGAGTAGCTCAACACCATGACGAAGGCCATCAACGGCCGCCGGGCGCGCCCGATCTGAAGGTGTCCGAAGTGACCCCAGTCCACTTGTGATTCCTCGCCGGG
>JAJYCZ010000007.1 GCA_021777915.1 Pseudomonadota bacterium
CCTCGCGGAAGCTGGCGCGGTTGGCGAGGCCGGTCAGGTCGTCGATCCGGGCCAGACGCTCGGCGCGCCGCTCCGACTGGCGGCGCGCGGTGCAATCCTCGATCAGCAGGGAAAAGCCGTCCGGAACCGGCTGGAAGGTGAATTCCATGCAGCGGTCGTCGATCAGATCGACGGCTTCGGTGAAACGGACGCGGCGCCGCGCGATGGCGCGCGCCGCCTCGCGCAGGCTTTCGACGTTTTCCGCGAATTTCGGCCGGACGCCGAGTTTTTTGGCGAGCAGGTCTTCCGCCGCCAGCCCGCGCGCCAGCCCGCGCGCGTTGTCGCCGGAGAGGCGGAACATGCGCAGAAACTGGCTGTTGCAGGAGATCAGCCGCCCGGAGGCGTCGAACATGCCGACGCATTGGCTCATACCGTTCAGCGCCGCCGTGAACTGGCGCTCCGCCTCCAGAGCCTTGGCGTTCAGCCGGGCGCGCCGCCGCGTGGCGAGAAAAAGGGCGAAGCCAACGCTCAGCGCCGCCGCCAGCGCGACCGGCGAGCGCCGGTCCCAATTGGCCGCCAGTCCGGCCGCGAACAGGCCGAAGGCGGCCAGCGCCTGAAGATCGACGACTTTCGCCGGCGCGTCGTCGCGTTCGGCGGTCAGGACGACATAGCTGAATGTGGAGATCGCCGCAGCGATGCGGAACGAGTCGGGCGCGCCCGAGATCGCGGCGGCGAGCGTCACAAAGCCGAGGGCCGCCGCCACGGCGATCATCGCCAAGCCGCGCGCCGCCGAGGGCGCGCCCGGTTGCGCGCCCGACCCGGACCAGAGCGTCTCGATGGCGATCTTGGCCGCCGCCGCCGCCAGAAGGGTCCAGGCCGCGACGCTGACGAGCGCGCCGAAGTCGTCGCCGAGCAGCGCGGCGCCGAGGGTCAAGGCGGGCGCGGCGTCCATGATCAGGGCGCCGTCGGCCCATCCGCCCGCGTCCTCGCCGCCGCGCGCGGCGGCGAGGGATTCCGCACCCTGATGCGAACGCGACGCGGCGGGAACCATGGTCAACGCTTGAACCTCACACCGAACGCCGGCCTTGCGCGGCAATGGCCGCGGGCGCGCCGACATTAACCGCGCGAGGTAAACAATTATTCAACCTTACGTTGTTTTATGCACGCATGCGCGCGAAACGCGCATACAGCCAAGGGCGCGCGCGTGGAAGCCGCCGAACGTCGGCGCCGGGGGATTTCGAGAAGCTCAATCGGCGACCCGGCTGCCGTCTTCGCGAATAACCTCGCCGGGGTCGGGATAGGTCATGCTCGACTCCTCGACGCAGGAGGTCGCGCGCTCGATCTTCCAGGGGGAGACCGCGCCGGGTTCGGCGAGCTTGAAAAAGCCGGTCCGCGCGGCGACGAGGTCGCGGGCGTCGGCCGGGGTCAGGGCGCAGGCCCAGACATGGGCCTTCTCGACCGAATATTTCCAGGATGGATCGTTTCCGTCGATCGGCGACAGGCGAAAAACCCTCATATCCGCTCTCCCGTTTTGCCGGTTGAAATCTTTACCTGGTCAAGGCTTGGCGGACCGCAGCCGCAATTCCTCGCCGTCGAGCAGGAAACGGCCGTAGCCGCAATGATGCAGGGTTTTCGCCCTCGCGCGCCCGGGCTCGATCCAGGCCTTCACCGCTTCAAGAACGAACAGGTTATAGCGCGGGACCATTCGGCGATCCACGACCTTGCATTCGATATTGACGACGCATTGCGCGATGCGCGGCGCCGAGACCCTGCGGCCTGGAAGCGCCGTCAGGCCGAAACGCGTGAATTTGTCGACCTCGCGGCCAGAGCAATTGCCGATGGCGACGACGGTTTCGGCAAGCTCGGCGGGCGGAATCGCGATCACGCATTCGCCGGTTTTCGTCAGCGCCCGGTGGGAAAAATTGGCCTCGCTGACGACGCAGGCGATCAGCGGCGGATTGAACTCGACCATCATGTGCCAGGACATGGTCATGACGTTGAAGCGACCGCCGTCGGCCGTGGTCACCAGCACGACGGGTCCGGGTTCGAGCTTCTGATAAACCTTGCCGAGGTCGAGGCTGCGCATGGACCGAATCTGGCCGCGCGAAAGGCCGGTTGCAAGGCGGCGCGGCGGAATCCGCGTCGATTTGCGCTCTTTTCGCGCCCGGGCCATGCTCGTCGCCCGATCCGCCGGGAATCGCCGCGTGGAAAAAGAAAAACCCGTCTGTCCAGAGGCATTCCTGGTTTTCGCGGCCGCCTCGGCGTCAAGGCGCCCGAGCGCAAACATGACGTCATCGCGCTCGGCCTCAAGGCGCCTGCGGCGGGAACATTGGTCTCGCTCGTGGGTGGCGCCGTCATCGGTGCGCTTGACTGATAGAGCAGGAATCAGTCGCAATACATTGTATTAATTCTGTAAAAGCCTACACCTGTTGCATAGGCGCAACGGCGCGCCGGAAACCGATCAAAGCGCGGTCCCGCGCTTGATCGCCCGAGCGGCGGAACATAGCATCGGCGAGGATTTATGGCGTTTTCACGGCGGGCGGCGGCGTGGCCGGACGCGCGAAGCAGGACTTTTGATGACCCACGATCGCGGCATGTCCCGACCCACGCGCCGAATGTTCGGCGCGGGGCCGCTCCGGCGGACTGTCCGCATGTCCACCCTGGTTCTGCTTGCGCCGCTCGCGGCTTGTTCGATCGGCCCGAAATTCGTCGCCCCCGACGCGCCGCTGGGCCTCAAATGGCGCGAATCACGCAACCCCACGGTCAAGACCAGCCGCGAGGACTACCGCAACTGGTGGACGGCGTTCCGCGATCCGACGCTCAATCGTCTGGTCGAAATCGCCTACGGCCAGAACCTGACCTTGATGGAATCGGGCGCCCGCGTGCTCAAGGCGCGCGCGATCCTGGGCGAAGCCATCGGCGACGTCTATCCGCAGACCCAGCAGCTCGACGGCTCGGCCGATTACATCAAGCTGCCGCGCTCGGACGCCTCGACCAATCCCGGCAATGCGATCGCCGGCAATTTCTGGCGGGTCAATCTCGGCGGCCAGGTCGCCTGGGAGCTCGACCTGTGGGGCAAGTTCCGGCACGGCGTCGAATCGGCCGACGCCTCCTATCTCGCCTCGATCGCCAGCTATGACGACGTTCTGGTCACTTTGATCGGCGACGTCGCCAATGATTACATCGCGATCCGGACCTTGCAGGCCCAGGTCGCCATCGCGCGGGCCAATGTCGTCAAGCAGAAGGAGGCGCTGCAGATCGCCGAGGCCCGCTTCAAGGGCGGCGCGACCTCCGAACTCGACGTTTTCCAGGCGAAAAACGTCCTCGCCCAGACCGAGGCCGCGATCCCGCAATATACCGCCCAGTTGCAACAGAAGGAGAACGCCTTGCGCGTTCTGCTCGGCGAGCCGCCGGAAACGATCGACAATCTGCTCAATGTTTCGCGCGGCATTCCCGCGCCGCCGGCGAGCGTGGCGGTCGGAATTCCAGCCGACCTGCTGCGCCGCCGCCCCGACGTGCGCGCGGCGGAACTGGCGGCGGTCGCTCAAGGCGCCCAGGTCGGCATGGCCGAGGCCGACCTCTTTCCCGCCTTCACCCTCGCCGGCGCGTTCGGCACATTGGCCAGCACCACCCCCGGCAACAGCCTGAAGCAGTTGTTCACCCAGCCGAGCCTCACTTTCGCCTTCGGCCCGTCCTTCAGCTGGCCGATCCTGAATTACGGCCAGATCACCAACAATGTCCGCGCCCAGGACGCCGAATTGCAGACGCTGCTGATCAAATACAAGAATACCGTGCTCAAGGCGCAGCGCGAGGTCGAGGACGGGCTCAGCGGCTTCATCCAGGGCCGCCAGCAGGTCGCTTTGCTCAGGCAGAGCGTCTCGGCGGCCAACAGCGCCCTCAATGTCGCGATCAGCCAGTACCAGCTCGGCACGCGCGACTTCACCACCGTGCTGATGGCCGAGCAGAATCTCTATCAGGCGCAGAACAATCTGGTCGCGGCCGAAGGCAATGTCTCGGTCAGCCTGACCACGGCCTATCGCGCGCTCGGCGGCGGCTGGCAGATCCGCTGGGGACGGGATTTCGTCCCCGACTCCGTCCGCGAGGAAATGCGCGCCCGCACCAATTGGGGCGAACTGCTCCCGCCTGCCGGTGAGATGCCGCCGGCGACGCCAGGGCTCCCCGGCCCGTCTGACCTCGGACCGACTGTGAGGCCGCCCCAATGGTGATCGCGATCAATGACATCTACCGCTTTTCCGCGCGACACGCGCTCGCCTTCGCCGCCCTCGCCTGGCTCGCCGCCACGCCCGCGCCGCCGGCTCAAGCCCAGTCGCCGGCCGCGGCGCCGCCGGCGATTCCGGTCATGCTTCCCGGGATGCAGGCCGTCAGCGACACGCTGGAGGTGGTTGGCAACGCCGCGGCGGTCAGTCAGGTCAGCCTGGTCGCGCGCGTGCCCGGCTATCTGGAGCAGATCCATTTCGAGGACGGCGCGATCGTCGCGAAAGGCGATCTGCTCTTCACCATCCAGCAGGATCAATACAAGGCCCAGCTTCAGCAAGCCCAGGCCCAGCTCGAAGGCGCGACGGTCGCCCGCGACCACGCCAGGCTGGAAGTCGGCCGTTACACCGCCCTGCTCAAGCAGCATGCGACCTCTCAGGTCGAGGTCGATCACTGGGTCTTCGAGCAGCAGAGCGCCGAGGCCAATATCAAGGCGGCGCAAGCGCAGGTCGCGATCGCCCAGCTCAACCTGAGCTATACCGAGGTGCGCGCGCCCTTCGACGGCCAGATGGGCAAGCATCTGATCGATGTCGGCAATATGGTCGGCGCCAGTCCGCAGACCGCCGTTCTCGCCGAGATCACCCAGCTCGATCCAATTTATGTCGTCGCCAATATCAGTTCGCAGCAGGCGTTGCAGATCCGCGCCAATCTCGACCAGCGCCGGCTGACCCTGGCCGAACTGCATCAAATCCCGGTCGAGGCCGCCCTGTCCGACGAGAGCGGTTTTCCGCACCATGGCAAGCTGGAATATGTCGCGCCGTCGATCGACCCCGCGACCGGCACGCTCTATCTGCGCGGCGTTCTTCCCAATCCGACGCGGACTTTTCTGCCGGGCATGTTCGTGAAAATCCGCCTGCCCATGGGCAAGATCCAGAAAAGCGCCCTGCTCGTCCCGCAGATGGCTGTGCAGGAGGATCAGGGCGGGCGCTATCTCCTCGTCGTCAACGACCGCAATGTCATCGAGAAGCGCTATGTCCAGCTTGGCCAGACGGTCGGCTCGATGCAGACGGTCGACAGCGGTCTCAACCGCGAAGACCGGGTGGTGGTCGGCGAGCTCTGGCGCGCATCGCCCGGAATGACGGTCACGCCGAAATTGACGACCGAAGCGCAATAGTCCTTTGGCCGGCCCGCCAAGGCCACAGCAGGAACAGAGCCGATGATGTCCAAATTTTTCATCGAGCGTCCGGTGCTGGCCAATGTGCTGGCGATCGTGCTCGTCGTCATCGGCGCGGTGGCGCTCTATCGCCTGCCCGTCTCCGAATATCCCAATGTGGTTCCGCCCACGGTCCAGGTGACGGCGAGCTATCCCGGCGCCAGCGCCCAAACCGTGCTCAACACCATCGCGCTGCCGATCGAGAACCAGGTCAACGGCGTCGACAAGATGCTCTATATGGAGTCGACCAGCGCCCCGGACGGCACCTATACGCTGACCATCACTTTCGAGATCGGGACCGACCCCAACATCGACCAGGTTCTGGTGCAGAACCGCGTCCAGCTCGCCCTGGCCTCCCTGCCCTATCCCGTCCAGGCCCAGGGCGTCAGCGTCCAGAAGAAGAACACCGCGATCCTGCAATTCGTGACGCTGGATTCGCCGGGCGACAAATATGACGCCCTCTTCCTGAGCAATTACGCGACGATCAATCTCGTCGACGCGCTCGCCCGCCTGCCGGGCGTCGGCAATGTGCGCGTCATTGGCGCCGGCGAATACGCCATGCGCGTCTGGATGGACCCCGGCAAGCTGCAAAGCTTCGGCCTCGATCCGTCGGACGTGATCAAGGCGATCCGCGAGCAGAACCAGAATATCGCGGCGGGTCAGGTCGGCGCGCCGCCGGCGTCCAAGGACGTCCAGTTCCAGTACACGATCGACGTCAAGTCGCGCCTCGACCAGCCCGAGGAATTCGGCGGCATCGTCATCAAGGACCAGACCGCCCAGGGCGGCCGGCTGATCCACCTGAGCGACGTCGCGCGCATCGAACTCGGCTCGCAGACCTATTCCCAGGAATTCCGCCTCAACGGCAAGCCGGCGGCGGGCATAGCGATCTACCAGACGCCCGATTCCAACTCGCTTCAGGTCGGCAAGGAAGTCAAAGCCTTGATGGACCGGATGGCCAAGCGTTTCCCCGAGGGGATGGAATATTCCACTCCCTACGACACCACGATCTTCGTGCGGGACTCGATCGCGGAAGTCTATCGGACGCTCTATGAGGCCGGCATTCTCGTCCTGATCGTGATTCTTGCTTTCTTGCAGAATTTCCGCGCCACGCTGGTTCCGGCGACCACGGTTCCGGTCACGATCATCGGCGCCTTCGCCGCCATGGCGGCGCTCGGCTTCACCATCAACCTCTCGACCCTGTTCGGCATCGTCCTCGCCATCGGCATCGTGGTGGATGACGCCATCGTCATCGTCGAGGGCGTGACCAAATATATCGAACAGGGCATGCCCGGCGTCCCGGCCGCGATCAAGGCGATGGACGAATTGTTCGGCCCGGTGGTCGGCATCACGCTGGTCCTGATGTCGGTGTTCCTGCCCGCCGCCTTCGTGCCGGGCCTGACCGGCAACATGTTCGCGCAATTCGCGCTGGTCATCGCCGCGACCGCGCTGATTTCCGCGATCAACGCCGCGACCCTCAAGCCGACACAATGCGCGCTCTGGCTGCGCACGCCGGTTCCGCCGGAACAGCGCAATGTCCTGTTCCGCGCCTTCAACCGGGTCTACGATCCGATGGAGCGCGGCTACGCCAGTTTCATCGGCAGGATGGTCCACCGCAGCGGCCTGATGGTCGTCGTCGCGCTGATCGTCTCCGGCCTCGGCGTCTGGGGCCTGACCCGCATTCCCACCGCCTTCATCCCGATCGACGACCAGGGCTATCTGCTGGTGGCGCTGCAACTGCCGGAAGGCGCCGCCATGGGGCGCACCAGCGCGGCCCTGGAGAAAACGGCGGATCTTGCTCGCCAGGTTCCCGGCGTCGACCGGGTGATCAGCGTCACCGGCATGTCGCTGCTCGACAACAGCGCCGACCTGTTCAACGCCGGCGCCGCCTGGGTCATGCTCAAGTCTTTCGACGACCGGCTCAAGGCCAAGGATCAGGACCTGCTCTCGATCTACAAGCGTCTGTCGGCGGCGCTCGGGACTCTGCCGGACGGGCAGGCCCGCGTCCTGCCGCCTCCCGCGATCCAGGGCATCGGCAACGCCGGCGGCTTCCAGATGCAGCTCGAACTTCTGGGCGGCGGCGCCGACTACCGGAAGCTCGGCGAACTCACCGATCAGATCGTCGCCGCCGCGGCGAAAGAGCCCGCGCTGAGGAATGTGCTGACGACCTACCGCAATCAGGCGCCGCGCGTGACCCTGACGGTGGACCGCGACCGCGCGCAGCAGTTGCGGGTTCCGGTGGGCGACGTGTTCTCGACCCTGACCGATTACGTCGGCTCGACCTATATCAACCAGTTCAACAAATTCGGCCTGTCGCTTCAGGTCTACGCCCAGGCGGATTCGCAGTTCCGGCTGCGCCCCGACGATCTGCTCAACCTCTATGTCCGCAGTCAGGACGGCAATATGGTCCCGCTCGGCGCGGTGGCGCATCTCGGCTCCGCCGTCGGCCCGGCGCTGAACACGCTCTACAATCTCTATCCCTCCTCGACCATCGTCGGCGGCCCGGCGCGCGGCTACAGCTCCGGCCAGGCGCTCGACACGATGGAGGCGATCGCCAAAAAAATCCTGCCGGGCGACGTATCCTTCGAATGGACCGCCATGTCCTATCAGGAGAAGATCACCGGCAATCAGCTCTATTATGTCTTCGGCCTGTCGCTACTGCTGGTCTATCTGGTGCTCGCCGGCCAGTACGAGAGCTGGATCCTGCCGCTCGCCGTGCTTTCGGCGGTGCCGCTGGCCCTGATCGGACCCGTCCTCGCCCTCACCGGCCTCGGCGTCGCCAACAATCTCTATACCCAGATCGGCCTGATGCTGCTGATCGCGCTGTCCGCCAAGAACGGCATCCTGATCGTCGAGGTCGCGCGCGAAAACCGGCTGTTCAAGGGCATGTCGATTCCCGACGCCGCCAGGGAGGCTTCGCGCGCCCGTTTCCGCCCGATCCTGATGACCTCCTTCGCCTTCATTCTCGGCGTGGTTCCGCTGGTCGTCGCCACCGGCGCCGGCGCCAATGCCCGGCGTTCGCTGGGCATTTCGGTGTTCAGCGGCATGATCGCCTCGACCTTGCTCGCCGTGCTGTTCGTGCCCTCCTTCTTCGCGGTGCTGCAAAGGTTCGAGGAATCGCGCAAGGCGAAGAAGCAGCCGGCGCCCGCCGAAACGGCGGCGAAGGAAGGTTGAGCCAAGCTTCGCGCCCATCCACGAGGCGCGGACGGACGGCGGCGAGGCCGCGTTATTGGCCAAGGGCAAAGATTTCGCCGTCTCGGACCGCCCGCCCTTCTCTCGTTGCGGGGTGTTCGACATAGGGCTATTTTCCCCAAAATCGATTCCGTTCCCCCTCGACGAGCGCGGCAACGTCCGGAGACAAGCAATATGCCCCGTTTGTCCTTTTTGATTTCTCTTTATGCGCTTTTCATGCTGGACACATCAGTCAGGGCTCAAAACGCAGCGGCGGCATGCCCCCAGGGCGGAAACGCATCCGACCTATATGTCAGCAGTTTTGGCGCGCGGCCGGATGGGGTCACGGATTCAACCGATGCGATCAGCCGGGCCTTGGCCTGCGCCGTCTCGTCGAAAGTCAGCCCTGTCAACGTGCATTTTGACAGCGGCGCCTATCTCGCGAAATGCTCCAATAAATCAAACACAAGTTGCTTCACCCTGATCGGGAGCGCGCAGCGCTCTGCAAAAGGTATAAATATCTCCGGTCAAGGGAGCAACCTGACAACAATCTTGATCGGAAACCCTGATTCAGGAGGATTTTATATCAAGAACGCCACGTCCGTAAGCATTTCCGGACTCACGATTGACTATGTCACCCCGCCATTCGTGCAGGGAAAAATTATTGCCGTAAACGCCGACAGTTTCGACTTCAGCGTTCTGCCGGGCGGGATGCAAGGGATACCCAAATACCTTTGCCGCGCGTATGGAACGGGACATGACAATGATGATGTAAGTCCCGACAAGGCGTTGGGCATTTTTCCGAGTTCAAGTTACGGCATGGTAATGGATTCCAATAATGGAAATAGCGTAAAACATAATGCATTACCTGGCACGGCTGTATTTCTAACCTCATGTTCACTTATAGGCCAGAGTGTATGGAGGATAGGAGTTGCACATAAAGTATTATCTTATATTTCCACAGGTGACAATTACGTCCAGATCATCGGTCGAGCCGTTAACAAGTCAGGACTCTGGTTCGACTCATCCAAGGACCCTTCCATCACCGATGTGATTATCCGATCTGGAGGCGGACTTGCGACGCTGTTTACCGGCAACGAAGGAACGATCCACTTGAATAAGTTTCAAGTTCGATTCGCGCCGGACAGCACCCGTTTTCTGACGACAGATGCCGACGCCGTCCATATGCAACACAACTGGGCGAAGCCGATCATCGAGAATTCGTATTTTGAAGGCATGGCGGACGACGGAATCAATAACTACGCCGTTGGGCTTGTTGCTTCAGGCGCAAGCCCGGACGGCAAGAGCCTGGAGGTGCGAGCGACCCGCCCGGTTCATGTTGGAGACAGCATCGAGGTCCTGTCGGCCAGTGACGGGACCCTGCGGGGATCAGGAACCATCACGTCCGTCGCGGCAGGACGCGACAGCGCGCACCTTGCGCTGACGGTAAATCCGGCGATCGCCGGCGTCAGCGCCGATCCTTCCGGCAAGGAGGGCGATGTCGTTTTTGATATTTCGGCGGCTGGACCTGGAGCCATCATCCAGAACAACACATTCGGACGCCATAGAGGCAGAGACATCGTCGGCCACAGCGCGGACAGCCTCATTGCCAACAACAGATTTTTGGACGTCAATTGGAACGCAATCCGGCTCACCGCCAGTGTCGGCGCATTTAACGAGGGACCGACAGCGCATGGCGTGACGATCAGCGGCAATCAGATCCATGGCGGCGACTTGCCATGGGATGCGCTGATCGTGGGCGGCGGGTTGGTTCCAAACCGCGCCGCGTACGGACCGACGCAACTTTCCATTTTGAACAACACCATGTCCAGCTCGGTTGAAAAAGTCGTCGCCGTCAACGCAGCCAATCAATTGGTCATTAAGAACAACAAGCTGTTTTCTTTGTCATGCGCCAATTCGAGGGGCGTCGACACGGACAACAGCCGCGCTGTCACGGTCTCCGGCAATTCGTGTTCCGGTGGACCGTGACATCGCGCGGCGCCGGTTTTAAGCGCGCGCGTTGTGTTGCTTTTTTTCTCCGCGGCAGCGTAAATAGCGCCCCACTTAGGCATGGAGCCAGGATTGCTCATTGAAGATATTTTGGCGGGGTCAATCGAGACTTTGTTTTCGATCCCCGAAGGCGTTTGGCCCGAGCAAGGATCAATCTCGCCGGACGGAACCGCGATTGCTGGGAGCGATCAATTTCTTTTCCTTCATGGCGGATCCAATGACTATTACGCCGCCTATTCTCAGACTCCCGAAGCCGCGCAAAAGGACGTAGCGCCGTGGGTGGCCTTTGTCGACCATTGCGACCGACTCTGTCGCATCGCCGGCGCCGATTTCCGCTTCGTGGTGGTTCCCAACAAGGCCTCGGTGCTTTCCGAGCATTACCCGCTGCCCCTCAGGCACCCGATGACGCCGCGGCTGCGTTTGCTTTCCGAGCAGGTCGGAACCGAGCATCTGCCCCTGATCGACGCCATCCGCGCACATCCTCAGAGAACTGGCTTCTTCCGGCGCAATGACTCGCATTTCACGGAGCTTGCGAACATCGCAGTGACCGGAATCATCCTCGAAAGCCTCGGTCTGAAGAATGCCGTCGCAGACCTCGAATGCCGCTTCGTCCGGGTTTCCCACCCCGGAGATCTCGGCGGCAAATTTGCCCAACCCCCGATTGAGTCCGTGGCGCGCCTGATTTTGCCCGAGAATGCCTTCAGTCAAACAATCATACAGGAGCCCACCGGTCAGCATACTGGCCTGGACTACGAGACCGAATGCACAAACGCGCCATTCGACAAGAGGCTGCTCGTTTTCGGCAATTCATTCTTCGAGCGGCCGGTCTCATGGGGAATGGCGCCTTATTTCGTCAGGCTTTTCAGACATCTGCGGTTTCGTTGGGCGACCGGGCCCGTGGAGCAGACCATCCAGGAATTCAAGCCCGATATTGTCCTCCTCCAGACCTGCGAGCGGTTCTTGTCGTTGGCGCCGGCGACCTGATGCCCGTGTCGGCGTGCCCACGCCGGATTTTTCGCGACAGCCCTGCTCCGCGATCGCCAGTGGCCAAGTCGGAAAGACCGGGAAACATCAATCAGCGAACAGAGGCTACGCCTCGCCCAACTCTCGAAATTTCGTATAACTACAACTTCAGTCAGAGCAACCCCTCAAATTTATTTGGGATGAGAACATTGACCGCTTCCATGGTGTGTTTTGAATCAAAAGTCTGGGAACGTTCATTATAAATTATGCTAGTTCGGAACGCCTCGTTGAAGGACTCTCGATACATAACCTTTTCACCGGAGTCGGTTGGTTTGAGCGACCAGCTTTTATGATATTGCCGCAATTGCTGCTCGGGCGTCTCATAATATGAACGAATAAAATCGTCGGCGATAATCTTTGTCGCCACGACCTTGTTCCAGTCCAGTTGCCACTGCAGGTCGGCCCTTTTCAGATGGAAAAGGAAGACACCGTCAAATACGGGAAGGCGGTCGCAGTGATGAAAGCCACGATTCCAGCGAAGCGGCTCGGAGGTAATGCTCGTCTTGTTCATTGCCGTTGCAGCCATGGCGTATTTTCGCTGCCTGACGAGTATCTTTTCATTGACGTCGAGCGCCGGTTCCTCATCATGCTGAAACACTTCGAAGCCACGCGACGTCACATAAGGCTGTTCCAACCTGTCAATGTAGCCTCGGAGATCGCGATATATTTCTGGCTCCGCAACAAGAAACTCGTCGCAATCAACCCTGATGACAAACCTATTGTCTGCCAAAAGCCTGGCGACAAGTGCGGTAATCGCTCGCAAGCGATCGTTGTCGTCGTAGGCCGACGAAATTTCCGTGACGGAACCTAGTTTGAACTTACCGAAATCGTGAGCCTTGCCACTGATGGTCACCACATGCAAGTTTTTCTCACCAAACTGAGCGCCATAATAATTGTACCAAAGAGGGAAAAAGAAATCCGGAGACAGCGCATCCGTTACTACGGCCACCTTACGATTAGGCATATCGGACCCCAGTTCATAACCCGGATATAAGCAATAAACTACCGAGTGTCAAAGTTCCATCGCACGAACGACAATCCATTCCGCGGTTGCAGCCTGTGCGCTCAGACCATTATCGGGAACGAAGACCGATCGCACCAGACGTGCGGCGCGACAAAAGCATAAACCCGCGTCGGATGTCAAAAGGCGGCGTGCTTCAAAAATTGAGTTGCCACATAACCAAAACCCAGCGATTGTGACATTTGATCACGGATCACGGATCGTTGCTCAGTATTAGCGTTGTAGGGAAGGTCGGGTGCAATGTCGCATTTGGTAGCTCTTGACGAGGCGCGTCCTGATTTAGGCGGCAATTTCCGCGGGGGAGACAACACGGCATTTACGCCAGTTCTCTGGCGATATTTGGTCGAAAGATATGGGATTCGGTCCGTGCTGGATGTTGGCTGCGGTGAGGGTTACGCCGTCGCCTTTTTCGATCGTTTGGGCTTGCACAGTCACGGAATCGACGGATTGCTCGCCAACGTCGAGCGAGCGATCGTGCCGATAGCTCACCACGATTTGACCGCCGGCCCGTACCGTATGCCCGTTGACCTCGTGGTGAGCATCGAAGTCGCGGAACATATTTCCGAAGAACACGTGGATAATTACCTCGATACACTCGCCAATGGCCGCGTCGTCTGCATGACTGCAGCGCCTCCGCACCAGGACGGGCACCATCATGTGAACTGCCAACCTTCCGAATATTGGATCGCCCATCTGGAAAAGCGTGGCTATTTGTTTTCGCACGAAAACGAAGCCTATCGGAAGGTTTGCCAAACCGAAGTTGGATTCAAATATTTTTCAATGTCAGGCTTGATATTTCATCGCGCGTCCGCTGGGGCGTAGGCCTCTCAACAGCCCTATAGCTCCCAAACGTAGTTGGGCAGGTGTATAAATCGATGCCAATCTGCGCTTCGTCGCGCTGGTGCGAGGCGCGGCACATCGTAGGGTTGACAAATGAAGTTGAAATTGCTGCGCCAGGCCGCTCATAAATGATCAATCGGCCCAACCTGTTCATCGTCGGCGCCATGAAATGCGGCACCACGATCATGTGCGATTTTCTGGCGCAGCATCCGGATGTCGCCATCGCGCCCACCAAGGAAATCCATTATTTCTCCCTTGAAATCGACAAGGGCGAGGAATGGTATCTGCAACAGTTCAAGCAGGACAAGAAAGTCAGATATACCGTCGACGCCAGTCCGACCTATTTCGACACATGCAATTCCGTCCTGATTCCCAAACTCATCAAGTCGTTCAGCCCTGAATGCAAAGTGATGATCCTGATCCGCGATCCGGTGGAGCGCCTGATCTCGCATTTCAATCACCTGCAGAAGATCGACCGGGACCCGCGGGTGATTGGAAAATCGCTTCAGGCGTTCCTCGACCGGGATTGGCCGATGGTCGAAGCCGGCCTGAGCCATGACGAAGACGTGCTCGCGGAATTGCTAACCTTTTCCGCTTATTACAGAAAAATCTGCCTGTTCGCGGCAATGATCGGGCCCGCAAACGTCCTTCTGATTCACAACGACGACCTGCGCCGTGACGGTCAAGCGGTCATGGACAGGGTTTTCGACTTCCTCGCCGTGCCGCGGATTGAATCTGAATTGTTCGGCAAGCAGGACTATCTGGGGCCGACATCGCGCAGCCTGGTGTCGTCCGAGCAGGAAATCCGCCTCTACCGGCTCTTCGGATATGATTATATCAAGAGTTGCGAGAGCGGCGTCCATCTCTATTCCGCCGGTCCCGGCAAGCGACAGGCCAACCAGCCGGTCGGCGCCATCTACAATGATGTCGCGGTCGGCGAGGATGGCTGGCTGTTCCTGGTCGCCGGCAGCAACAGCGTTCTGGATTTCCTGCTTGAAGAGGAGGCCAATAGCTACCCGCTGATCGACCGCTGGGTGGAGCGCGTGCGAACGCGCGTCGACAGGCTCGCGGCGCTGGGCGCGGAATTCATCCAGATCTTCATTCCGGAGAAACTTTCGGTTTATAGCCACAAGTTGCCCTGGCGCATCGATCGGCGGCGGAGTCCGGGGTACCTGTTCGCCCAGCGCTGTCCGCATGATTTGCACCCGCACACGATCAATCTGTTCAACATTTTCGTCAGCGAATGTGACCACGACCCACTGTTCTTCAAGACGGATTCCCATTGGAATCACGCCGGCGTGTTCCTGGCGTATCAAATGCTTTGCTTGGCGCTTGGCATTGAATTTGATCGCGAACTGCTGGAGCGGCCTTCGCAAGCCGGAAAGCTGGTTCTCGATCTCGCCGCCAAGCTCCCAACGCCTCCGGCCGAGGAATGCTCCTTTTTCCAGTTCGTCAAGAACGCCAGACTGGTCGAGGAGGGAGAACTGGTGAAGTTCAAGCGCAAGACCGGCCGGCTGAACGACGCCACGCTGCACGTCGGTTCCTTTGTGCGCTATGAAAATCCGTCGGCGCCGTTAAAAAAACGCGCGGTTTTGTTTGGCGACTCGTTCAGTGAATACCGCGAACATCTCCTGACCGGCCTGCTGGCGGAAACCTTCTCGGAATTTGCGTTTATCTGGTCCACCAGTCTCGATTATGGCTTCATCGAAACTTACAAACCCGATCTCGTCATCAGCGCGATGACGGAGCGATTCATGCGCAACATTCCGGACGATTCTTTCGACCTCGGCCGTTATGTCGAAGGCATCATGAGCAACTTGCAGGACCACGCGCCCAAGGAGGCGTGACCGTGCGGGATCGTGCCGGGAGATCCCAACAGCGCGCGATCATCGTCGTCAGTTCGCGCCGCTTCGGCGCTCGCCAAGGCCGCCTCGCCCATGCCAGGCGCCCGTCCGCCTGAAAATCATCGCCTCGCGCCGGCGCGGCTTGCAAAATGCGGATTCGATCTTGACCGCGCGCCGCGCCCAAGGCCAAAAAAAATGTTGTCCGGCAAA
This sequence comes from Pseudomonadota bacterium, assembly GCA_021777915.1. Classification (GTDB taxonomy): domain Bacteria; phylum Pseudomonadota; class Alphaproteobacteria; order Rhizobiales; family Beijerinckiaceae; genus Rhodoblastus. The sequence goes on from JAJYCZ010000007.1 coordinate 15,524, forward strand.
CCCTTGACCTGCGCTCTCGTCGGCTCCAATCTTGGGTTGCCGAGGCGCGGCCCTTTGGGCTATGTGATGCCGGAAGAGGCTGCCGATGCGCAAAAAAGATGCGACCCCTGTCCTGCGGATCGGCGGCGCCCGTGCTATTGTCGCCGCCAGCGGCAAGGCCGGCGTTGCCGAAGTCGCGATCGGATCAGGTCGCTGCGGCGTGGGCGCGCCGCACACCGTTGCGCGTCTCGCCGGGCTTCGCTCGGAAGCGGATTTATTGGAGGTGTCCAAATGATTGAGAACGAAGTCTATATGCCTGATTTTGAGGACATCAGAAAATCGGCGCGCTTGTCCGGCGACGCGTTGAACCAGGACACCGTCACCATTCCGACAAAACTGTTCAAATTCCTTTTGAGTATTCAGGTGGAGCGCATCCCGTTCGATGAGGCGGCGTACCGCAGGACCAATTCGGACCTCGCCGCGGCGGAGCGGAGCGGCGATATCGAATCGTTGCACCACCATTTTGTCGGCACGGGCTGGTTCGAGGGCCGATCCCCCGGAGAATATCAAATCGATGAAGCCTGGTATGCGATGAACTATCGAGACCTAGCCATCGCATTGCGGCGCGGCATGATCAAAGATCTGAAGCAACACTTCAACGAGTCCGGACGCGGCGAAGGACGGGTCGGGAGCGCCGAACAGTCCAAGTGGAAAGAGCGTTGGGAAAGCGTGCTGGGTAAAGAGCCGGCGCGAGCCGGAGCCTGATTTCGGCACAGTCGATCACGCAAACCATCGGCGCGGCTTGTTTTTTCAAGCCGCCGGAATTCGCCAGCCTATGTGCGTTCTGACAGGCGGCTGACACGAGGCCTAGGCGACGCCTCGGGCCTCATCGTTCGCCCGAGTCGACGTCCGACGGAAGTCTTTTCGAACCCCACGATTGTTTCTGTTTTCTGGCCGCGATGGCGCCGGCGCCGGAATTGTCCGGCTATTCATCGGCCAAGGTCTCCAGATGCAGAACCTTGCGGACCTCGGCGCGGTGGCCGGCTCGCGCGCGCAGCAGGTCATGGCTGAGCGTCGCCCTCGCCCCGATCAACGCCTGCATCGCCAGGATCTCATTGTAGTGCGTTTGGGTGGCAAGCGCATGGGTGACGCTGGTCTGGTGTCTCCGGTGGCCATTGAGCGCGCGGGTCTCATAGACGACAGGGCCGCTCCTGGCGCAGACCTCGGCATAGAGTCGCCAATCGCCGGCGACCTTGTAGGCGAAGAGCTGGTCTGCCGTCGCCTCCAGCGCCGCCAGCAGGGCCTTGCGCCGCCAAAGAACGCCGCTCACGTTCAAAATGACGTTCTTGACGCTCAGGAACTCACGCGCAAAGGCCTCTCCCGACATGCAGAAAGACGAGTCGAAGGCCGATGGCGCAAACTCGTTCATGTAGAACCGGTAGCTGTTTCCGAGCCGCTTTCCGTCCGTGTCGATTTGCCAGGAATCGCAGAAGGCGAGGTCCGCCTGCTCGCTGACCATGCGCTTCGCCAACACCTCAAGGAATTGCTCATCGGCCACATCGTCGGCTTCGGCGATCCACACAAATTCGCCCCGCGCCCTCTCGGCGCCGCGCAACCACTGGCGGAACACGGACCCGCTGTTGCTTTCATTGACCACAAGCTCGATATCACGGCGCGTCTCGGCCGCGATTTCCCGGATGACCTCAACGCTGTCGTCCGTGGAGCGATCGTCCAGGACGATCACCTCCAGCACGGGATGCGTCTGCCTGAAGATGCTGGAAAGGCGTTCGGGCATGTAGCGCGCGTAATTGTAGTTCGGCACGATGACCGAGACGCTCGGCAGATTGGGATCGAGGCGGCGCATCAGGCCATGGCAATAGGCGTCGAAACGGAACTCGTCGCGCATCGCCTGTCGCCGCTCCGCGGCGGCGCCCTCCGGCGCCGTCTCCGTCAACTCGACGATCGCGGCGCAGATCGCGCCGATATCGTGTCGATCGACCAGGCGACCGAAGCGCGCGATAAGATCCGCGCAACCGGTCGTCCCCTCCAGTCCGACCACCGGAAGACCCGCCGCGAGCGCTTCCAGAACGACGGAAGGAAAGGGATCCTCGCGAGACGTGAGCAGGAATGCGTCGGCCGCCGCATAGTAGAGCGCGACATCGTTGGTGAAGCCGGTCAGCTTGAACCACGAGCCGTTTTCCTCCGTCATCACGTCCGGCAGAAGCCAGCGCCTGATGTCGGGAGTCGCATCGCCAACCCAGAGGAACAGGGTGTCGTCGCGCGTGCGCCGCAGTTCCTGCGCCGCGCGAAGGAAAATGTCGAAACCTTTGCGCGAGTCGGCATAGCCGACATTGATGACCACCTTCTTGTCCTCGGCGATCCCCAATCGGGCCCTTGCCTCCGCTCGACTCGGGCCTCCGCTTGTCAGTTCGAGTTTGTAAAGACCCTGTGGCTGTATGACCTCGTCGCCCCTGAGCCGTTTTGCGACAGACAGAAAGCTGTCGCGCACCATTCGAGCCGGAAACACCACGGCGTCGGAGCCTTCGGCGATCGCCGCGACATAGTCTTCGAGGCGGTATTCCTGGATGAGGGCTTTCAGTTCATGCACCAGCGTGCAAACCGCGAAGCCTTGAGCCTTGAGCGCGGGAACCGTCCAGCCGCTCACCGTGGTGTTGACGATGGCCGCGTGATAACCGTCGTTCCAGAGAGTCATGAGCTTGCGCTCAAGATCGGCCCGATCGTCGCGAACGACCGTCACGGTATCGCAGATCTTCTGGTATTCGCTTACCAAGGGCCCCGCGCCGCAGACGAGGATCGTGACGTCCGCGCCGAACTGGCGGGACAACACGGTCGCCATGTTCTGCACCAGCAGCTGCGCGCCGTGCCTGTAGGCGTCATGACCAACGATGAGTATCTTGTTGAGACGCCCGGACAGCGCGGGCGTGCGCGTCAGCGCGCGGGCCGTCGCGTTCAGATAGGCCGAGCCGTAGTAGACGTCCGGCTCGAGATAGGCGCCCTCCGCCCATTCATTCCAGGCGTTGATCGCGACGAAAGCTTCGCCGAAGACAGGATTGCGCGTCGCTATCTCGACGAGCCTTCCCAACCATTCGCCATAGGCTTTCGGACTGGATCCCTGAAGCGTCATTCCACGTCCTGGCCGGCGCGCGTCGTTGTCCCAACTCGGCGTCGCCGTCTTGATCAGGGGGAAGGGCTGCCCCGGCTCCTCGAGCGAGCGATTCACCACCATCGCGTAATCGAGCACATGGCCGGTGAAACCGGGGTCGAATATATCCAGCCGGTTATTGATGGCCGGCATGTTGGCGCAGATCTTGTGGGGAGGGAACTCGATCGCCCCGTCGAGCCCATGAACTCTCGGGTCGAGATCGTCGAACCCCTGGGCCATGAACATCAATGGCTTCTCGCCGTGATTCGTCTCGAATTTCTCCCGCCAGCGGGCGATAACCGAGGCTGTTTCCGGCATGAGCGATGGCCGATAGATGAAGAGGATTGGACGCCCGTCGATCCTGATGTAACGGCGGTCCGCGAAATGTCGCGAAACGTCGGCGATCAACGCGTCTTCATCCTCTTCGCGGTAGTCCTGCGAAAGCAGAACTTCCTTATCGTGCCCATCCCAGGTGCGAGTCCAGTTCTCGTTCGCCCACATCAGCGAAAACGAAAGATCTATATCGCCATCCTTGAGGAACGCGTCGATCGGATCCTCCAGAAGCCTTCGCCCGTTGAAGGAATAATAGTAGAAGCAGAAGCCGTGAATTCCGGCCGCCTTGGCCTGCGCCGCCTGCTCACGCATCACGCCCGGACGGCGCAAATCGTAAAATCCGAGGTCGCGCGGCGTTCGCGGCTGATAATGGCCCTTGAAACGCGGCTGGCCGCGCACGACGTTGCGCCATTCGGTGAATCCCTTGCCCCACCAGGCGTCGTTTTCCGCGATGGGATGGAACTGAGGCAGATAGAAGGCGATCGCCTTGGCCAGCGGCTTCCTCAGGCGCGCGATCGAGGGATCCAAATCCTCGAAGTCCTCGCCAGGCTCACAATATTTCTGGCGTTCGGCGAAAATGGCGAATGTTATCTCTCGTACGCCGGAGGCCGGGTTGACTGTCTCGTCCCTGTCTTTCTCGGGTGGGGAGGGAAGGCGGCCTTCCTTCCGGCCCTGATTGAGAAAATGGGCAAGCGGATTGACGCCAGCCTCGGCGACATCCGGATTAGTCTCCAGATAGAACGCCGTCGAGAACCACGGACAGGGATCTCGCTTCAGCCTGACCCCCTCAGTCAGATAATGATAAACGGGGTCGTTGCCGATATCTTCGTTCGCGCCAAACTGCTTTCGGTAAAACGCCTCGTCGAAGGCCGGCTCGATAACAACATATTCCTCCAGGCTTATCGCCTCTTTCACGATTTCTGCCTCTTGCGCGACAGCTTCGCTCGTGGGGATATTGATCCACTCGCCGCCATTGACGCGATAAGCCAGGCAGATGAAGCCAAGGTCGCGCGATTCCCCCAGGTCGCGCTTCCGCTCGGGATAGTCGCAATCGACCGCAAGAGTGACCTTGTTTAGGGCTTTTGGCACAACGACCGTAAATTCGTTTACGGTTCCGCGGGCGATTCGCGCTTCATCGATGATCTGGTCGCCGAATTGAAAAGTTACGGACTTTCCCTTGTCGAGCTCATCCGGAGGCAGGGAAGCGCGGAAGTCGATGCTCCGCACATTTCGTAGTTGAAGCAGCGCGCGATTTTGAATCCAGCCGTCGCTGAAAGCCCCATCCAGCCACCTTACTTCCGGAGAGCCATGTTCTACGCGCGCCGACTCCTGTCCATGCGTCGCGCCCGGCTCATCGGCTGACGGATTTGCCCCTTCAACCTCCGCGATGCCCTGATCTGGGGTCTTTGTTTTTTCATTCAATGAATTGAAGCGCGCCTCCGCAACATCCAGAATCAGATCAGGAACGCCAAGCTCAATCTCATCCTCGAAATACCCAAGACTCTTACGGCTGTAACGATAGCTCGGCGACAAGCCAACGCGCCAACCGTGAAACAGGTAATAAGCGACATAATTTATCTTTTCAGCTTCGTTGCGTTTTAGTTGCTCTTTATAAAAAGCCTCGTCAACTTCACTGCGCGCGATATGGACCCAGTCCACGTTCTTATCATCAAATAACCGGACGTTCAGAGCCGCGATCGACGAAGGCGCCCTGACACGGCGCCCCTCCGCCTTTCCCCAAAAATAATAGTGAAGCAACGGACAGATCCGCTCCTTGTAGACGTCAGGATGATCAATCCAATACCCGACCGTATCGAACCACGAATTGGGGCTCCTGCCCTCAATCCATCCCACACTTAAATAGTGATGGATAACTTCATCGTCATTCAAATGCTTGATATCGGGATATTCGTTGCGATAGAACTCTGCATCGACACTACGCGCCGCTTTTATCAAATTGCGTAACAGAATCTTCATCTTTCGTGTGTCGCCCGTTCCTGTTGATGCTCTCGCGAATCTTTGTTTGCTGAAGTCCGGCGAAGGCAACCACCTCGTTCGATTTCAAGTCCGCCGAGTTTTTCGTTGAGGCCGGCGCCCATGGCCCCGGCGCCACTGATGGAGTGCATAATGGTCCGCGAGCCTGAAAGGGTCAAGCCGGGCCGGCGTCGAAATCCACCCGGTGGTTCGACGGCTCTTTTCGCGTAATGGCCACCCCATTTTCCGCGGATCGAGAACCGGCGGGGCCGCCGATTTCCGCATCGACGGCCTGGAGACCCATGGCATGAACAATCCGACGACTTTTTCGGCATCGAATCGCCGGACCTGATGTCATCGCTGGCGCTGGCGGAATGCCTCGTCGCCCGAATGCTGTAATGGATGCGTTCAGCGGCGTCTCTTTGTCATATTCGCTCCTGATCCGCAGCCAATATGCCGGCCCCTGTGAGGCAGAAAATCCATTCGAGTTCGCCCCCGATCTTTCCTGAGCCCACGAGAGCCGGCCGTTAATTTGCATCACTTCCCGTCCGACGCCGGATCCGAAAATTTGATTTGCACGCGCATCAGGTCTCGATTCAAGCCTCCGTGGGACTGGGTGTAATATAAATACGGTTCTTGACCCGTTCTCTCGAAATTACGGCTCGTATCGGCAGAATCGAGAAGAGATGGATAGGGCGTATTCGATGTGTCAAGGCCATTGACCGTTACCGGCATGCGCGTAGACCAATTAATCAAATCAGGAGATACCGCAAAATAGAAACCACGAGCTTTTATATACCCTACAACCACATACATTTTCGCATAGGTATTGTATGTCACCGATGCAACATCAACAAGATTGGGAATGAACGCACATGAACTTGTCTTTGAACGAATATACCCGTGGCCATTCCATATTTCCCAAGCCGACGCGTCGCCAATATTTTGTGTGCGCATCAAGCATACCCCAGATTGCTGCTCCAGAACAGACGGCTCAGTGACATATCTGAACAATTTGTAATAGTAACCGTCCTTGAAGACAATATTCGTTCCATCGAAATCGCCATACCGCGTCGGGTTGCTTGAATTGCACGGGAACGATTTATTCCATGGCGTTACAGGATAGCGGACAAGATAGTCATTAGGTAGGTTAAAACTCGCGCCGCCATCGCGAGAAATGGCAAGCGCAATTGCATTGACCCACCCATCAATCATGTCACCGTCACATGAGCGATCGACGAGTTCGCCATACCATTCGCTGTGCATGTAGGCATAGATCGTCTTGCCATCGATTGTGTAAGGCGCTTGCAGCCATTCGTGATACCGGAAAGCGCCAAACGTCGGGTCGTTATCTGACGGATGGATGATGGGGCACTGATGCGTGACAGTATCGAGTGTTCTTCCTATCGCTCGGCGCGCAATATAATGAGAGGCAATCAAATTTACATTACCATATGCATCACGATAAGCACGTGCGGGCTGGTCAGGAATATCCACTCGCTCACATTTATCGGTAGCGTATGTAAATACGGCCTGCGGCGCGCCGATTTCTGTAGCTGTTATCGCTGGATGGACCAATGGTGAACTGTTGACTTGTTCATCATTTTCTCCAGCGCCAGCGGCATAGACATACCACATATGCAGCCGATTCTGATCGGCAGCTGGAACCTTCCAGGAGAACCCATGAGCGCCCGTAACATTAAAATGCCCATTAACATCCGGGCGCATGACCGTGGTTGGAAAGCTGCCAATTAGAGCGCCCGAACCTTTTGGGCCATCCCTGTATATTGAAACAGTAACAGAGGCAGATGGATTTGCAGGATCGAATGCCCAACCTGAAAGCTGACCATTCTTAATGCCGTCAGACGCGCTTCGCAGGCTAGATTCAGCATCAGCTGCTCCGCCACACACAACGAGAGACGCAAAAAAAATAAAGCGGAGAATTTTCATGCGGCTTCCTCTACGAGCGTTATGCGCCATCCACGATTCACTTTAAATGTACATGATATCTCCTTGGTAGTAAACATAAATCATTCCCATCGCGGAGTCCGGCATTGAAACGTCTGTCGAAATCGCTGGCAAATCCTGGGACAATGCTCTCGCCGGAGCCCTCGATTGCCATTACGAGGACGAGGTCATTCATCGTCGTCGACCTTGGCGAAATTTTGAAGCACCGAATTTGCAACGCTGGAATGGGCCGACTGCTTCAATCCCTGCCGCCTGCTGGAGTCTGTCGGTAACATCCCACGAGCCGAAGCCGAGGCGCGATATTGCGCCCTGAATGCTCAGGCCGCCAAGGCGGCCTGATTTGAGCAAAACGCCTCCGGCAAACACAGCGCGGTACACATCGCAAGGCCGGGCGGCCTGTACAGCCGTCACAGCCTCCGTTTGACGGAGAAGAACAACCCGGTGTATGTGAGGACTCTCGAAGGCTTTTTGTGTTGAGACAACCTTCAAACCGAAGCTTGATAGCAGATATGACCAACGCCAAGCGAAGTAATTCCCGCCCGCGCCATTCGCAACAGAGGACACCTAATGGATGATTTCGTTCATGTTCCCAAAGCTTCTGGTTCGACTTTGCGGACGATTGTGTCGCGACAATATGGCGTAGATCACATCCTTTATTTCGAACCGAACTCTCCCCATTGGCAAAAGGATCACCACGAAACGCCGGCCCAATCCCTTAAGCACGAGACAGAAAATGGCGCGATCAAGCTAATCACCGGCCACCACGCCTTCGGCCAGCATCAATTGATCGCGCGCCCGATGCGCTGCTTCTCGCTCCTGCGCGAGCCCATTTCACGCGCCATGTCAGAATATTATTACGCCTTCAGCTATCGGCACCATCCATTAAGAGAGGAAATCTGCAGCGGCCAGCTCACCGTCGAGGCTTTCCTCACCGAACCGCAATTCGGCATACGGAACGCGCAACTCCGCATGATAGCAGGCGACTGGGGACTGAGCGGGGACCCCGAGCGCGCGGCGATCGACAACGCGGCCCATTGCTTTTCCGCAATCGGTCTGACCGAGCGTTTCGAAGAATCGGCGCTTTATATCGCCAAGGTTCTCGGCTGGAAGCCCCCGATTTTTGTCAAAAGGAACGTTACGCAGCTTGACCGGCGCGAAGCAGAAGCCCGCCGTCAGAGCGAAACAGAAGCGCAGGATCGTTTTTTCTGGGAGTTCGCCCCCGAATACCGACTTTACCACTTTGTCGATAAACTGCTCACGCAACGAATCGCCGCCGAGGGCGACGCCTTCCAAAAGGCGCTCGACGCCTATCGCGGCATCCAGGGCCAGATCGAAAGGCTTGCGAACGATGAGGTGTTCGAAACTTATGAGTTCCATCATGCCGACCAATTGCCGCCCTATGCACTGCGATTCGTTGAAAGCGAAGCTTATCGAATTATCGAGGATTATTTGGCCGAGCCCATCAGAAACAGCCCTCAGCCGCGCAATTATTATGGCTTTGTCGACGTCTGTCAGGGCAATTTGATCGCCGGCTGGGCATTGGACCTGTGGCGTGACACGCCAATCGAAGTTACAATTCTTCGCAGGGGACAAAAAATCCTCAAAGCAAACTGTGCTTTGATCCGCGCGGATGTCGCCGAAAGGATCAACTCGCGACCAGAAGTGGGTTTTCGCGTCGAGCTGAACGAACCGATTGGTGACCCCAAAGAGTACAGCGTTTGTTTCGAAAATACGTCACTAACGCTACGGCAGCCGCAATCGCTAACGCGCAAGCTCTAGCTAGCCTCTCGACCAAGCCGTGCCAAACCGCGCAAAAGCTGGCTAGCTCCAGATTTTCGGCGCGAAGTGCAACACCCGCGTTCAAGCGCCGCACGCAAACCCGAATATCCGGTTGTTGAGGTGTCCATCTGGTTCTGCGACGCCTCCTCATCATGCCAAAAAGGCGGGATCGAAAACGCCAACGGGTAATTGCGTCGATGGCTACCCCGCGACATCGACCTCGATCGCCTAACCTATGACGAAATCCAAGAAAACGTTGTCACCGCCAATCTCACCCCGCGAAAATGCCCGGCTTTTAATACCCCTTATCCAGACCAACCTTGCCGAACTCGGCAAAGACGTCCACACTCGCTTCGCTTAGCCATTCCGCTTCACACTGGCATCCACGCCTTGACCTTCCTCGACTCCAAGGCCCCAAGGGCGTCGCTGACACGATTAGCGTTCACGCGGAAAGGTGACCTGTGCGGGATCTGCGCGAGCGGCGTGCAAACTGGCCCGCGGACATCGCCATAGAAGCCGCGCCTGTCCAAGACCATGGCATAGAAGAAGCGGTCGCCGAAAAGGGACGGTGCGACACTGCACACTTGGACGCCTATCGGCGAATAAATTAGGCCTGACAGTCCCGATCCGAGGACGCTGAACAATACTCTTGCCTCACGGAACACTTGCACTTGCTCCAGAAAAGATAAGCTGGCGATATTCTCGAACTCGAAACCCTCCTGAGCGAGCACGGACGCGATTTCGGGCCAGTTCTCAAGTACGCGCGCGTCGGAATCCGGCCGGACGAGCGCAATCTTGCGGTTGGCAGACCGCCGTGCAGGCTCCTCCGTCAAGTGGCATCGCATGTTCTCGGCAGCGTAAGGGTGCATGATGTGGTCGCTCCAAACTGGCGAAACACCCCAGCATTCTAGAAATCGGTATACTTTGCCGCTGTACAAAAAAACCAGCCGATCTTCTCCTATATTGTAGGCGCTGATGGATTGTAGAAACGTCGGCCGCTCGGACGCTTTGAAATTAATTGGTACAGCGAAACGAAAGCGGCCCGGAAAGGCGCGTTCCACCATAACGATTTTCGGCAGCAATTCACCCAGCCAATGCCCCCACGTCCCCGCGCCAAAACGCGCCACAAGGAGTATTTCGCCAGAAATCGACGTGTAATTCGCCGGGTTGGCATATTCCTCCAATTCGTCCTTGGCCTCGATCCACGGAGGAATATGCTCCTTAATAGCCTTACCGTCACACACCACCAAGTAACCGGGACCGGAATGGACATCCGCCAAACCGAGCTTCCCGAGCTCAATCGGCGCGATCGTGACAGGGCGCGCGACATATATGTCGTGCTGCAGATGTCTTGCGAACGCGACGTCGAATTCGGAGACGTTTTCGTAGGTCAGCCCTGATGGTAGCCAAAATTCGACTCCTGGCGCCAGAAGATACCGTTCGGTCATAAGGTGCGAAAGCGGAGAACGCTGCATAGGGTTAGGTATGATCGAAGCGGGAGGTTTCTGTGAGGTCCTGTACGACTTGCGGCATTGTGGCCAGCCTCAATGCCGCGCTCTGCTTCACAAAATCGATGAACTGCATGTTAGCGACCTCGCGCACGGTTCTCGCGGGGAGATCGCTCCGGACTTTTGTCGCCCTCCAAACGACCGCCTGACCATGATTCTCCATCAGCGTGCGGAACTGCCACGTCGGGAAGAAGGTTTCGATGAAAAAAACGAGCTTGTAAGTATCCCCCATCCACGAGTTGTCGTGCGAGCTGTGGTATTTTTTTAAGAGAAACGCATCGAGTTGATCGGGCAAAGAAGCCTGGTAGCTTGTTGGTTTGACGTCGTCGATAACGATCACGCCCCGCGGCTTTAGGAATTGGATAGCGTTGGTGAAATCCCTCAGCGTCTGTTCGAAGGTGTGTAATCCATCCAGATAGATAACGTCAAAGCGCAAGTTGTGATCAATGATTTCGGAAAAATAGCGATCACTGGGGACCTCGTGAAACGCACAATTAGGATCGTTCTGCGTTGCGGCAGCGACATCGAATAGAAATTTTGGGTCAACGGCTACCTTCATGCTCGCGTTGACGTTGAAAAAGGTTTCGCCGCGATTCACACCGACTTCAAGATAGCTGGGGCTTTCAAACAGCCTAAGAAGCGTGTTGATGACTTCGTGTCGATGCATGTAATTATCCGCGTTTTCTAAGGTTGGGCAGCTGCTTAATTCCGCACAAGAATCAGGCAAGCTGCCATTGGATCGACTCTAACGCTTGCTTCCCACGTTGCACAGCCGCCACAACGCGGGCAGGATCAACCTTCCAAACGAAGGGCTCCGACTTGTTGTTGTGGTCGTCGATGAACCGATTGATGGTGGCTTGCAAGGGGGGGCCCAAGCTCCGCCGCGAGCCTTGGGCGAAAATGTGCCCTGGGTTTCGCCAAGCCCACTCGCAAGCGCCACCCGCCTTCACATCGCGGCCTCCCCGGTCACAGCCTCAGCCTCGTCCTCGTCCCCCGTTTGCCGCGCTTCGTGGTCCGTTCCGCGTATTTGTTCGATCAATGTCACGATTCCCGGCATTTTTTCCTTCGGGTCGAAGGCCGAAATCCAGGGATCGGCCAGGCCGCGGAAGGCCTTCGAGCGCAATTTCTGCGGCGGGCAAGCCTTGAGCACGCGCGCCGCGTCTTCGACATTGGGCAAGCCGTGGCACAGGATCGCGCTGCGCCCGAGCCGGTCCCCGACCGCGGTGGTCCTGGAGAAGCAGAGCAGCGGCTTGCGCAGGACCATGGCCTCGGCGAGAACCAGCGGATTGGGGTCCTCGCGCGACGAGAGGAAGAACAGATCCATCCGGTCGATATGGGCATAGGGATTGTCGACCCCGCCGGCCACGTAAAGATTGGGCAGATTCTTGACGACAAAATCCTTGTAGGCGGTGTTTTCGGGCGCGTCCTCGGGCGCCCAGCCGCCGACCCAGAGGAAATCGCATTGCGGCGCCGCTTCCGCCGTCGCCAGAAAGATGTCCGAGCCCTTGCGCGGCGAGGCGTGGCCGCACATGCCGACGACCGGCCGTTTGCCGTTCTTGAAAGCCTTTCCGGCGGCGTTGTGCGCGGGCGACGGCGTTTCCGCCGCCAGCGCGCGCACCGCCTCGATGTCGATGGCGATGCCGAAATTCTCGCACAGCGCCGGAATCTGCCCAAAAGTGTCGAGAATGTCGCGCGACAGATCGTCCGCCGCCAGCACCACGCCATCGGCCAGCGTCATGACCTCATATTTGGCGAGACCGCAGCGCAGCAGGCTCTCGATCTCGGCCCGTTTCTCGTGGACATGAATGATGGCGCGCCGCCCGAGCATCTTGGCCGCGAAGACGAAGACGGAGGCCGCCAGCGAACTGACATAGACGATGCCGTCGTCGCGCTGCTTCAGCACGTCGAGCGCCGAGCGCAACCGTGCGTCGAACGGAACCAGATGGGAAAATTCGTCGGTCTTGACGACTGTGAGATTGGCCTCGCCGACGCAATCCGCGAGCCAGGGCGCGAGTGGTCCGTCCTTGAGGCAGACGGCATGGACCTCCCCGGTCTTCGCCAGCTCCTTGGCGATCAGGCCGCCGACGCGCGGCGCGCCGGTCCTCGTGGCTTCATGCAGAACGAGAGTGATCGACATCGCGGCCTACCGGTAGACGACTTGGTAACCCATGTGACGGGCCAGGGCCGGCACGGCGCGCTCCACGCCATGCTCGATCTGGCCGTCCATGTGGAATTCGAGAGCCTTGCCCGTGCCGGATTCCCATTGCTGGGCCCGCAGGACGTCACGCAATCGCTTCATGATATCGGCGCGGATCAGGAACATGGTGCCGCTCAGATAGTCCAGTTCGCGATTGGCGCCCTCGACCCCCATGAGATCGAGCACGCGCTCGTACTGGTCGAAATTCTTGCCCATGTCGAAGGAGCGCCATTCCTTGGCGCCGATCATGCCGATGCTCGGGTCGGACAGCATCAGATCCACGCATTCCTCGGCGATTTCGGGGTTGCCCGCAAAGGCGCGCAACATGGTGCGCCGCCAGTGGGCGCCGCGCTCGCTGGCGATATGCGGGCTTCTCTTGGTGTGCATCAAGGCGAAAAAGTCGTAGCGGTCGATATCGACATTGTCGAGCATGCGGATGTGGCCGCCGACGTCGTGCCCGCCGTTGTTGGAAAGCTGGACGAAGGCGCCGGGAGCCAGGCTGCGGATTTCCTCGTGCAGTTCGGGCGTCCAGACCTCATCGACCACATTGATGAAAATATCGAAACTGCGGTTGCGGAAATTCTGGGCGAAGCCCGCGAGTTCGCGCCAGACGTCGGGATAGAAGATGTGGATCAGCACGCCGACGTTGATCCGCTCCTGGCTGGGGGCGATGCGCAACGGCGCCGCCGCCGTCGGCAGCGAGATCTTCAGGTCGTCGAAGTGGAACTGCCATCTGCCATAGATGCGGCTCGCCTCGTTCAGGCCGATCATCACGAAATGCGAGAGGGCCGCGAGGAAATCGTCGCCCAGCGGCCGAAGGTCGAGATTGATCTCGACATAGTCCTTGGCGAAAAAGCCGAGGGGAATGTCGCGGATGCGCCGGCCGGCCCGGCGCAACAGCCCGCGCGGGCTTCCGACGCGTCCCTCCGCCTCGCCGTGCTTGCGCCAATGCTCGGTGAGCTCCTTGTCGCCCAGATCCTTGAGATCCGGATTGACGCGGCGGTAGAAATCGACATCGAAGTTGTCGCTTTCGCCCACAAGGTCGCCGAAGAAGGCCAGCAGGCGCGGATCGGGCGGCGTCGCCATGCGGCGGTCGGAACGCAGCATGTTCGCCGGCGATTTCATCGCATGTTCGATCGCGCTGATCCCGTCACGATCCGCGCCGCGCTCCTCGTTATAGACCTTCGCCGAGAAGAACGGATGGCAGGCGAGGTCGGCGGCGTCGCCTTCGCGGAGATAATGGAGGAGCGCCGGCTCATGAAGGTCGATCTCGTTGCGCGCGCGGTAGAAAGCGGGATCGAGAAACAGATTGGGCAGGATCGTCTCGTCCAGCCAGCCATGGCCGAGATAATGGGCGACGGGCGGATCCATCAGGGCCTGGCCGCGCTCAATTTCGAACTGGTAGCGATAGAGCCGGGAATCAAAGGCGGGAACAATGGGGAGATCATGGAGCTTCCGACGAGTGACGAAATGCTCCAGCGGACAGAGAACGGACTCGGCGTCCGGGACCGAGGCCAGGAAAGACCTGGTCTTGAACAGCGGGGACGGGTCGAACCGCGCCGCCCCGCCGATGGTCAGGTAATGCAGCAGCGGATTGACCGCATCATCCGCGTCGCCCATGAAGTTCGCGCGATAGAAACCGGTGCTGAACAAGGGATAGGGATCGAGGCCGGCCGCGGCGCCCTCGCGGATATAATGCAGCAGCGGATCGCCCTGCGCGGTGCCCATCTGACGGCGATAGAACGTGACGTCGAACAAAGGATGCGGACGCAGGCCCGAACGCCATCCGATCAGGACATAATGCAGCAGAGGATTGTCGATTTCCGAGACGCGTTCGTCATAGGTCGCCGTGTAAAATTCGGCGTCGAACAAGTCGGCGATGGCCGAAGCGTGGCGCTTGATGCGGTCGGAAACCATCGGCAGCCCGCGGATTTCCTCGGTCATGGCGAGGGTGCGCCAACGACGCATCGACAGGTCGAGTTGTCGCGCGCCCGCCCGCAGGGCCTGACCATCGCCGGAGAACTGTCCGAACGCATCGAGAATCTGCCGACGCTCCTCCGCGAGCATGCGCGCCAGCACGACCATCTGCTTTTGGTCCGCCGCGGCGGAAACGGCCGGCGGCGCGCCGGCGGCGATGACGCCAGGCGTGTTTCGCGCGCCCTGCGCGGCAGAGTCCTTGCCCGCCTCTGCCCGCCGTTCGCCGAGAATTTTCGCGATCTGGCCAGCGAGATCGCCATCAGTGAGACCGAACCGGTCGAGCCCGATCGCCACCGCGCCCTCGCCAAGGGCGAGAATCAGCCTACAGGGAGCGGAGGCCGGCCGCCCCGATGCGACGATGTGCCGCTCCAGGCGCTGGAGCCGGTCATTCGGCCACGAGCGCAGGTCGAAGGCGTAGCCCGCGACGTTTTCCGGCAGTTGCCCAGCCAGGTCCGGCCGGTGTTCCGAGGTCATCGTCCGATCGAGTTCCACGCCATCGACCGCCACCACGACCCTGAGCGGAGCGCCGGGCTGGATCAGATCGATCGCCCATCCTTGCAGCACGCCGTCCTTGAAAGAGTCGAAACCAAGACGAAAACGCGCGCCGGAGGACAGGTTGTCGAGATCCACCGCCGCCGCACGGCCCAGATCAGGCGCGGGCTGCGCAGGCGCCGGCTGCGCGGACGCGCGCCGCGTCGCCGCCTGCGACGTTGCGAAAGAGGCCGCCAAAGCGGAGCCGATTTGATCGCACAGCGCCCGATTGCTCGGCGCGAGCGTCGAGAGATCGATCCGCGACGGCTGGTCCGCGAAAACCAGACTGATATCCGCAGGCGCCGCCAATTCGGTCCCATCCATCGCGCGCAGCTTGCTCAGCGCCGCCAGCGGTTGTTCGAAGCCCCAATGGATCAAGGCGAATTCGAATCCGGCGACATTGCCGGGCAAATCCTTTTCCAGATCGGGACGCGGGAGCCCGGTTTCGATTTCGCCGAAAGCGATTCCCGCCACCGACAGCCGCAGCCGAACCACCTCGTCCGGCGTGTCGAGGCGGAGCGCCCAGCCGCGCATCTTGCCGGCGGTCAGGGAGTCGACACCCGCGCGAAAAAGAGAGCCGGCGTTGAGCGGCTTCAGTGAAGAAGGAGCGACTTCGGCGATGACGAATTTTCCGGGTGTGGACGGCTTGGCGGGTGATGCAACGCCGCTGACGCTCAACTTTTTATTCAACGGCGCCCCCCGCGACCATCACCCGATTCAAAACGCAAAAAAACGGTGGACTCGGCAATGCAATCCATCGCCGTTTCACCAGCAACATCGACGCGCCGACCTTAAACGACGGCGCCTGGCGTGACAAGCGCGCCCGCGCCGCGGCTGGAGCCGCCGCCGCTTCCACGCGCGCCGCTCCGCCCCAAGCGTCTTCGCAGACGGCGAATTTCTCTTTTGGCGGATGGCGATTTCGCCGGCGCGAGAATAAATAGAGCCCGAAGGCGGTCCCGATTCCGACTCGCGAAAGGCCGGGCGCGCCCGGCGGCGCGGCCGCCGCTCCCCAGATCGCAGAGGCGTCATGTCCGACAAGCCCGAATCCGCTCCAGTCCCGGCCGTCCGCCTCGCCGATTACCGCCCCGCCGATTATCTGATCGATTCGGTTCATCTCGACATCAACCTCGATCCGCGCGCGACGCGCGTGGTCTCGCGCCTCAATCTGCGGCCCAATCCGGCCGGGCCCGCCGGGGCGCCGCTCGTCCTCGACGGCGGCGAGCTGCGGCCGGTCCGGGCGCTGCTCGACAATCAGGCGCTCGACCTCGCCGAGGTCGCGACGCCCGACCGGCTGACCATCGCCCATCCGCCGGCCCGCTCTTTCACGCTGGAGGTCGAAACCCTGCTCGACCCTTCCGCCAACACCCGGCTCGAAGGGCTCTACCGCTCGGGCTCGGCCTTCTGCACCCAGTGCGAGGCCGAAGGTTTTCGCCGCATCGCCTATTATCTCGACCGGCCCGACGTGATGAGCGTCTTCACCGTCCGGATCGAAGCCGACAAGGCGGAGGCGCCGGTCCTGCTCTCGAACGGCAATCCGGTGGAAAGGGGCGATCTGCCGAACGGCCGCCATTACGCCGTCTGGCATGACCCCTTCCCCAAGCCGTGCTATCTTTTCGCCCTGGTCGGCGGCGATCTCGGCGCGATCGAGGAAGAGTTCGAAACCATCTCCGGCCGCAAGGTCAGGCTGGCGATCCATACGCAGAAGGGCAAGGAACACCGCGCCCATTACGCGATGGAATCGCTGATCCACGCCATGCGCTGGGACGAATTCGTCTATGGCCGCGAATATGACCTCGACGCGTTCAACATCGTCGCCGTGCCCGACTTCAACATGGGCGCGATGGAGAACAAGGGCCTCAACATCTTCAACGACAAATACATCCTGGCGGTTCAGGAAACCGCGACCGACGGCGATTACGCCGGCATCGAGACCGTCGTCGCCCATGAATATTTCCACAACTGGACCGGCAACCGCATCACCTGCCGCGACTGGTTCCAGCTCTGCCTGAAAGAGGGCCTGACCGTCTATCGCGACCAGGAGTTTTCCGGCGACCAGCGTTCGCGCGCCGTCGGGCGCATCGCCAATGTCCGCACCCTGCGCGCCAGCCAGTTCCCAGAGGACGCCGGCCCGCTCGCCCATAATGTCCGTCCTGAAACCTATCACGAAATCAACAATTTCTACACGGCGACGGTCTATGAGAAGGGCGCCGAGATCATCCGCATGTTGCGCGCCCTGATCGGCCACGAGGCCTATCACGCCGGCATGACGCTTTATTTCCGGCGCTTCGACGGCAAGGCGGCGACGGTCGAGGATTTCATCTCCTGTTTCGCCGAGAGCTCCGGCCGCGACCTGTCGCAGTTCTTCCTGTGGTACAACCAGGCCGGCACGCCCCGCCTCAAGGCGCGCGGAACCTATGACGCCGGGGCGAAGACCTTTTCGCTCGACCTGTCGCAGGAGACGCCGCCCACCCCCGGCCAGCCCGAGAAAAAGCCTTTGGTCATGCCGATCCGTCTCGGCCTGATCGGCGCCGACGGTCAGGAAATCCCGCTTGCTCCCAATGATTCCGCCGACGCGCGCGAAGCCCGGGCGGGCGTTTTCGAACTGGCCGCCAAGGAGCGCCGCATCGTCTTCAAGGATGTGCCGAGCCGCCCGGTCCCCTCGCTGCTGCGCCGTTTTTCCACCCCCGCCATCCTGGACATCGACCTGAGCGAGGACGACCTGCTGCTGCTGATGGCGCATGACTCCGACCCGTTCAACCGCTGGCAGGCGGCCCAGAGCTTCGCCACCCGGCTGATGATCCGCTCCACCGGCCTGATCCGCGCCGGGGAACTGCCCGACTTCAGCCCGACCTTCGCCGAAGCCCTGGGCGCGGCGATCGAGGCGGGCGAGGCCGATCCCGCCTTCGCCGCGCAGATGGCGATTTTGCCGAGCGAAAGCGACATCGCCCGCGATATCGGCGCGGACGTCGATCCCGACGCGGTTTTTCTGGCGCGGCGCGCGCTACGCCAAGGAATAGGCCAAGCCCTCGGCGCCGGTCTGCTCGCCAGTTACGAGCGTCTGACCAGCGACGCGCCTTATTCTCCCGACGCGGCAAACGCCGGGCGGCGCGCCCTGCGCAACGCCTGCCTGGATCTCTACGCCGCCGGCGCGCCGGACGACGGCGCCGAGATCGCGATGCGCCAGTTCCAGCTCGGCGCCAACATGACCGACCAGATGGCCGCGCTGTCGACGCTCTGCGCCCACGCCACGCCCCAGCGCGAGCGGGCGCTCGATTCGTTCTTCCGTTCGCATGCCGAAGAGCCGCTGATCATCGACAAATGGTTCTCGCTCCAGGCGACGATCCCCGAACCCGAGACGCTTGCGCGCGTCAAGCGGCTGACCCATCATCATGCCTTCAGCCTGACCAATCCCAACCGCGTGCGGGCGCTGATTTCCACCTTCGCCAACGCCAATCCGACCGGGTTCAACGCCGCCGACGGCGCCGGCTACCGTTTCGTCGCCGAGATCGCTCTCACGCTCGATGGGCTCAATCCCCAGGTCGCGGCGCGCCTGCTCGCGGCCTTCCGCTCCTGGCGCAATCTCGAATCGGGGCGGCGCCGCCTCGCCCGCGAGGCGCTGGAAAGCGTCGCCGCCCATGACAAGCTCTCGCCCGACCTGCGCGACATCGCCGTCCGCGCCCTGGCGTGAGGCCGGGACCTCGGCGTCGCGCCAGCTTCACGCAAGTTTGAAGACCTGCGGGCTGTCCTCCAGAGCCTTCGCCTTGATTTCGCGCCAATTTCGCCAAAATGTCGCCCGCGCCCGCGCCCCCGCCGACGAGGCCGGGCGCCCGACCGGCTCACGGGCCAAGGACCTTGTTTCGACTCTCTTTTTCCCGGCTTTCGATCTTTTCGCCCGCCCGGCGCCGACGCCGGACTCTTTGAAATTCCGGCCGATTTCCGGTAAAAAAAATGCACGAATTAACGAAAATTTAGTCTGGACAAAATGCGCGCTTCGGATTCGAATGAGGGTGATTCGGGGGCGTCGCTGTAAGGCTCCGGATCGCTCAATTTCACCACACCGGGAGCGTGTCATGGCGCGTGCAAACGCAGCCGACGGCTATCTATGCCTTGAAGACGCCAACCCGCTTGCCGGCGCGCGAACGCCCCCCGCCGCCGCTCAGGGCGGCGCCTCGGTGACCCGGCTCTTCCGCCGCGACGAGACCGGGCCGTCCGAGGACGGAGCCGCGCCGCAGACCGCCGCCGAAGCCCCTCCCGCCACGCCCGCCCACAGCCCCCGTCCCGAGCCGCTGCCGCGCGCCGCCATTCCCACCCTGATCGCCCTTTTCCTTCTCGCCTTGTTTGGCGTCGCCGCCCAGATCGCGCTGCAAAGCCACGACCGCGTGGTTCCCGAGGCCCTTGCCACGATGGACATGGTCGGCCGCCTCGCCGCCGAGGATTTCAACGACGCGGCGCGCGACGCGCCGCCCGGCGAGCCCGCCGCCCTGATCCTCGCCTCCGTGCTCGGCCGGCTTCAGACCCAGGGCCGCATCCTCGCCGTCACCGACGCGGACGGCCGGATCCTTGCCACCCTGCCCGCCGGCGCCATCGCCGAAGGCACGCTCGCCCGCCATCTCGGCCCCTCCCAGCCCCTGACCATCTTCGCGGAAAAAGCCGGCGCGATGCGCGTCAGCCTCCCCAGCGGCGGCGACGCGCTCGCCACGGTGCGCGGCCTGAAAGCCCCCTTCGGCCAGTTGGCGATCATCCAGCCGCTCGCCAGAGCCATGTCCGAATGGCGCGCCACCGCTTGGCGATCGGCCTTGCTGTTCCTGCTCATCGCTTCGGTGATGGCTTTGGTCGCCCTCGCCTATTTCGCCCAGACCCGCCGGGCGCTCGACGCCGAGACCGACCGCGCGCGCATTCGCAACCGCATCGACGCCGCGCTCAATCGCGGCCGCTGCGGGCTGTGGGACTGGGACCTCGCCAAAGGCCGCATCTACTGGTCGGATTCGATGTACGACATGCTGTCGATGACCCGGACCGGCGAATTCCTCTCCTTCGGCGACCTGCGGGCGCTGATCCATCCCGAAGACGACAAGCTTTCGAGCTTCGCCGAGCAATTGACCTCCGGGCGCGCGTCCTCGATCGATCATGCCTTTCGCGTCCGCGACGCCGAAGGGCGCTGGATCTGGATTCGCGCCCGCGCCCAGGTGATCCACGAAGGGCGCGAACGCGCGCCCCATCTCGTCGGCATCGCGGTGGACATTTCCGAGCAGGTCCGCCTCGCCGAGCGCAGCGCCGCCGCCGACTCGCGTCTGCGCGACGCGGTGGAGTCGATCTCCGAGGCCTTCGTGCTGTGGGACGCCGACAACCGCCTGGTCCTGTGCAATTCCAAATTCCAGAACGTGCATGGCCTGCCGCCCGAATGCGCCGCGCCCGGCGCGCCCTACTGGAAGATCATGGCCCAGTCGCGCAATTTCGCCGAACAGGCTTGCGCCATGCCCGACGACGACGGAGCGGGCCGGGTGTATGAGGCGCGCCTCGCCGACGGCCGCTGGCTCCAGATCAACGAGCGGCGCACCAAGGACGGAGGCTATGTCTCGGTCGGCGCCGATATTTCCGCCCTGAAACATCACGAGCAGTCCCTGCTGGACAGCGAGCGCCGCCTGACCGCCACCGTCGCCGACCTGCGCCGATCGCGCCAGACCCTGGAGCTACAGGCCCAGCAGCTCGCCGAACTCGCCGAGCGCTACCTGGAGCAAAAGGCCGTCGCCGAAACCGCCAATCGCGCCAAATCCGACTTCCTCGCCAACATGAGCCATGAATTGCGCACGCCGCTGACCCATATCATCGGCTTCGCGGAAGTGATGGAGCAGCAATATTTCGGCGAGATCGGCAACGCCCGCTATCTGCAATACGCCAATCACATCCGCCAGTCGGGCGAATATCTCCATGGCGTCATCGGCGACGTGCTGGAAATGGCCCGGCTCGACGCCGGACAGGTGGTGCTGAACCCCCGTGAGGTGGACCTGACGCCGAGTCTCGCCGAAACCGTGGAGGCCGCCCGCGCCCCGGCCGAGGCCAAGAATGTCGCGATCGCCTTCGAACCGCCGGCCGAGGCCCATGTTTTCGCCGATCCCGAGCTTTTGCGCCGCGTCGTCGGCATCCTGATCGAAAATGCGATCAAGTTCACGCCCGAAGGCGGCCGCGTCGCCGTCAGCGTCGCGGCCGAGGCTCCGGCCCACGACATCATCGTCGAGGACAGCGGCTGCGGCATGACGGCGGAAGAAATCGTCCTCGTCTGCCATCCTTTCGAGCAGCGCTCGCCGCTGATGCAGGACGGCATGAAAGGCCCCGGCCTCGGCCTGTCGATCGCGCGATCGCTGGTCGAGCTTCACGGCGGCGAATTGCTGATCGACTCCACCCCGGGCCATGGAACGCGGGTGCGCATCCATCTCCCCGGCCCGCGCGAACAGGCCCGCAACCGCCTCGCCGCGATCAGCGCGGCGGAATGATCAGCGCGCGAAAACCTTGTCCAGGTGCGCGGCGAGCGCCAGGTCCTTTGGCGTGACTTTTCCCGCGTCATGGGTGGTCAGCTCGACCCAGACCTTGTTGTAGACGTTCTTCCACTCGGGATGATGATTCTCGCGCTCGCAATAGAGCCCGACCTCGACCATGAAGCCCAGGGCCTGCGCGAAAGTCCTGAAGTGAAAGACCTTGGCGATTCTTTTCTCGTCGCCGCTCCAACCTTCCGGAACCGTGGTCATTTGAACGCCTCCTGTGCCTGAAGCCGCAGCCCGCCGCGTGACGCCATTCCCGTCTGCTGCTAGTTTATCACCGATTCATGCTGGAGCCGTCATGTCCAATCTCGATAAAGCGCTGGCCGCGCTCGACGCCGACCACCAGGGCGCGCTGGACCGCCTGTTCGAACTGCTGCGCATCCGCTCGATTTCCACCGACCCGGCCTATGCGGGCGACTGCGCCGCCGCCGCCGAATGGCTCGCGGGCCAGTTGCGCGCCGTCGGCTTCGAGGCTTCCGTGCGTCCGACCGCCGGACATCCGATGGTGGTCGGCAAGGCCAAGGCGGCGCGGCCCGACGCGCCCCATGTGCTGTTCTATGGCCATTACGACGTCCAGCCGGTCGATCCGCTGGAGCTGTGGACCGCCGATCCCTTCGCGCCGGCGCTGCGGGAGGCCGGGCCGGGCCGCAACCAGATCGTCGCGCGCGGCGCCGCCGACGACAAGGGCCAGCTGATGACTTTCGTCGAGGCCTGTCGCGCTCTGCGCGCCAACGGCGGCCTGCCATGCACTGTCAGCGTATTGTTCGAGGGCGAAGAAGAAACCGGCTCGCCCTCGCTGCCCGCCTTCATCGCCGAAAACGCCAGGGAGTTGAAGGCCGACCTGATGCTGGTCTGCGACACCAACATGTGGACTCGCGACACGCCGCTGATCACCTGCATGCTGCGCGGCCTGGTGCTGGAAGAAGTCATCGTCAGGGGCGCGAGCCGCGATCTCCATTCCGGCATGTTCGGCGGTCCCGCCGTCAATCCGATCCATGTCCTGGCGCGGATCGTCGCCGGCCTGCACGACGAGGATGGCCGGGTGACCCTGCCCGGCTTTTACGAGGGCGTCCCCGAACTGCCGCCCGAGATCAAGGAGCAATGGGCGGCGCTCGATTTCAGCGAAACGGATTTTCTCGCCGAGGTCGGGCTGTCGACGCCGGCGGGCGAAACCGCCTTTTCCGTTCTCGAACAGATCTGGGCGCGGCCCACCTGCGACGTCAACGGCATGGTGGGCGGCTATACGGGGGAAGGCTCGAAGACGGTGCTGCCCGCGCAAGCGAGCGGAAAATTCTCGTTCCGGCTGGTCGGCAAGCAGGACCCGCAAGCCGTCGTCGACGCCTTCCGCGACTATGTCCGGGCGAATCTGCCGCCTGACTGCAAGGCGGAATTCCTGAGCCATGGCGCGAGTCCGGCGCTGTCGCTGTCCTTCCATTCCGAGGCGATCCAGCGCGCCAGCCGCGCGCTCGAACAGGAATGGGGCAAGCCGGCGGTGCTCGCGGCTTCCGGCGGCTCGATTCCCGTGGTCGGCCTGTTCAAGCGCGAGCTGAAGATCGGTTCGCTGATGGTCGGCTTCGGCCTCGACGACGACCGCATCCATTCGCCCAACGAAAAATACGAATTGTCCTCGTTCCACAAGGGCGCGCGCAGCTGGGCGCGAATTCTCGCCGCGCTGGCGGAGTAAGCCCGAGGGAACGAAAGGCGAAAGGGCGAGCAACAGCGATTCGCGCCCGTTTCGTTCGCGCAAAATTCCGCCAATCCCGTTTTGGGGCGCCGCGCGCGGCGCCCCCATCAAGATTGGATTCAAACGACGAACAAAGCGGGACAAAGTGAACCGCGTCGGGTGAGCCCGAGGCAATTTTGTTCGAATCAGGCCGTAATGGCGCGCCTCTTCTTCGGCTGGCGGGACGCGATCGCAGGCGACATTACGGTCGTGGCCTTGCCGGACGATTTCCGCGCGGCCGCCATCAAGGCGCTGCCGTCCGAACCCTGGGACGAAACGACCTGGGCCGCCGGGACCACCGCGATCAAGGAAGCGACGGCGCTGAAAGGCAAGGCCCTGCTCCACCCGCAGCGGTTCGCCCTGACCGGCCGCGAGTCCGTGCCCGAACCGGCACTATTGCCACTGATCGGCGGCGGCTCAGGATGCCGGAAAGCAGGCTTGGGCGTTGAGCGGTATCGAGGCTTTGCCGAAGACCTGCGAGAAAACGGAATAGCTGTAGGAGGCCGAGACCACATTGCCGCAGGTGGTTTGCCTGAAGGAAAAGATCGATGTCGGCAGGTTAAGGCCGTAGGCTTGCGTCGCCGCGTAACTTTGTATCTGTGACAGCGTGCCGCAATTCGATGAATGCACCGCCGAGCAACGCGCCGCGCTTTCGACGGCGTGCTCCATGCCAAGCTGTGTCCAAAGCAATATGCCGCCCTGAAAGATCGCCATCATGATGCCGATGAACATCGGGCCGACTATGGCGAATTCGACGGCCGACGAGCCATCGCGACGATGGATGAGATCCAGAATCTTCATTGAATCCTCACGGTGGCCGAGCCGTTCAGCGGGAAACTGTTGCGAATGAGAGGATAGGGCGCGAGGGTGTTGTATGTGCCGGAGGCGCTCACGGTGAGATAGGTTCCCGCGAGCGTTCCATCGCTGCACGTTTGCCCGCAGTCCTGCTGGACGACGCCGGTTGCGGAGGCGCAGCCGCAATAGGAGGCGGGCGCCGGGCTGGCCGAGATGCCCGGGAACAGCGTCGCATTGACCACGGCGTTCGCAACGGCGGCGGGAGAACGCGGATCGGTGGACGGCGCGTTGGCGATGAAACCGTTGCTACCCGCATATTCCGCCCCGACCTGAGCGGCCTGCTGCACCTCCATGGCCCGATAAAAGCCGAGTCCGTAGTCAACGGCGCCCATGAAGAGATAGATCGCGATCGGAGCCACTAAGGCGAATTCGAGTGCGGAGACGCCGTCGCGCGCGCGGGCGACTCCGCGCAACGGGCGACGAAAAATCCAAGCGAAGGCGACGGCCGGAATCCGGTTGCGGAATATCATGCGGGTTACTCGACAAGTTGCGGGAGTGAGCCGATGTTTGCGAGGCCCAATGACGAACAATTGATCGCGAGCCCGGAATTGCCGACGAATGTCACGGTGTCGGCGACGACCTGCGAGCAGCCATTGGCGGACGATCCACCGCCGGCAAAATTCAGGGCACCTTTCTGGAAATAGGCGACGCCGTTGATGATCTGATTGGCGCCGCCCGTCAGACTGAAAGCCGTCCCTACCGGCATGTTTCGATCCCCGAACAGGGCGATGCCGGCGGTTGGGCCGGAACTCGGCGCGGTCAGATTGATGGTGGCGCCGCCGTTGATATTGGCGCAAGGTTGGCCATTGGTGGGGCAGTTCACGAAAACGAGCGTTACGCCCGATCCGCTGAGCGCCGCGCTGCCGCTGACGGAGAGCGGTCCCCCGTCGATGTAGTAGATGCCGGGCGACAATGTGACATTGGCGCTGGCGGTGAGCTTCATCCCGCCGCAATAGACGCCTGGACTTAGGGTCACGGTTTGCTGCGTCGTGAAATTGTTCTGATTGCATCCCGAAAAGCTCGGGGGCGTGACATAGGCGTAGGGGTCGGGCAGGATCCCACCGTGATAAAAGCCCTTGGTCGCAGTCATGTCGCTCTGGCCGGAAAAACCGCCGACAGCGCCAATCTGCAGAGCCGAGAGGCTCGCCGATCCGCCGGCGTTGACCGAGGACGAACTGTTGGAGTCGCTGTAGATCGAGCAGCCGTTGGCGTTGACGATGGGCGAACCCTGCGTGGAAACGGCGTCCACGGCGGTTTTGTCCAGCGCCAGGATGCAGGCGCTGGAGGTTTGCATCGCTACGGCGCGCACGGATTCAATGACCGGCTGCCTGCCGAAAATCAACGAAAAGAAGCGCGCTTGCGGTTGGCTTACGATCACTTCGACGGCGCTGCTGTTGCCGACTTGGGAGCCGGACAAGGGCGGCCTGTTCGCAGTGACGGTCGTTCCCGCGACGCCGTTGACGAAATTATAGCTCGCCGTCAAGGCCTCGGCCTGGGTTGTGACATTGACCCCTGCCTCATAACCGACGACGGCGCTGATGGCCGCCGAGTCGGCGGCGTCCTGCAGATGCCTGTGCGCGGCTTCCCAAAGGCCGACGTCAACGGCGACGCCGACCGCCCCGATCAGAATCGACGCGCCCACCGCGAACATGACGGCTATGGCCCCGCGGGTATCCGAAAGTAAGCTCAAATGCGCCCGTCCATCCCATGGCGCGGAAGCGTCCTTCCGCCGACGCATTTCTCCGATTTTTCGTATAGAGCGCATCATGACTGGACTCGCGAAGCACTGTTATCCATTTCGGCATTTTCACCCAAAGCTTTTTGTAACTATCATTTGATGATTAAAAGTTAATTCTGCTTTCATAATTTTATGGATATGGTTTTACTTATTCAAAAGCGTTTGCGGATGAAATCTGACGTTTGAGTCCTGGATGGGATTCCGGCGCCAGCGCGCATGTGCGAGTCTGCGGCATGCACTGGCGTTTCCATCGCCTGATCCACCCCCTCTGAATAGGTCCAACCTGAAGTCTGTCTCTGGAGGGAGGAAAGGACCGAGAGATGCCGAGGAAACGCCGCAAGTAGGCTGAGGAGGCTGAACTAACCCGCATTTCTCACCGGCTGTAGCGTCGCGGTGAGTTTTTGAGGCGACCTTGGCCGTTGGCATCGGCGCGGACGACGAGGTCTGTGGCGCGAGAAGCGCGGCAGGCTTGTCGATTTGGGTTGG
>JAJYCZ010000135.1 GCA_021777915.1 Pseudomonadota bacterium
CGCGCCGCCATATAGATCAAGATCGTGCCGAAGAGCGCCAGCGCGATGCCGACGCTGCCGAGGATGAAATATTTCCACGCCGCTTCGAGCGCCGCCGGCGTGCGATAGATGCCGACCATGACGACGGTGGTGAGCGTCGCGACTTCGATCGCCACCCACATCAAGCCGATGTTGTTGGCGATCAAGGCCAGGTTCATCGCGCCGAGCAGCAATTGATACATGGCGTGATAGAAGCGCAGGTGGCCGCGCTTCAGCCGATGCGAGCCCAGCTCATGCGCGATATAGCTGGCGCTGTAGGCGCTGGTGGTGAAGGCGACGAAAGTATTGAGGACGATGAAAACGATATTGAGATCGTCCACCAGAATGTAGCGCCCCGAATTCGGGCGAAAGGCCAGCAGCGACAGCGCCGCGAGAAAGGTCAGGAAGGCCGAGGCGACATTGAGCCGCGCCGACAGGCGATAGGAGGCGATCGTCGCCAGCGCGACCGCCGTCGCCAGGGGCAGGAACAGGACGACCTGCACATTATGGTCGGCGAGAAAGGTCATCGGCGCTCGCCCCTGAAATCGTCGAGGGCCTGAAGGTCGACGGTGTCGAAGCGCTCGCGGATGCGGAACAGGAAAATGCCGATCACGATCAAGGCGATCAGAACCGAAAAGGCGACGCTGATCTCGACCACGAGCGGCATGCCCCGTGCGGCCGCGGCGGCGAGAATGAGGCCGTTTTCGAGCGACATGAAGCCGACCACCTGACTCACCGCATTGCTGCGCGTGACCATCATCAGCAAGCCGAGCAGGATCACCGAAAGGGCGAAGGCGAGATCCTCGCGCGCCAGTGGATCGGCGCCTTCCGTGACGCGCAGCATGACCACCATGGACAGCGCCACCAGCGCGATGCCGGCCAGCATGGTCGGGACGAGGCTGACCACGGATTCGACCTCGCGATGCACGCCGAGTTGCGCCACCATGCGATGCAGCGCGAAGGGAATGACCAGGGCCTTGAAGACGACGGCGATGGCCGCGGTGATGTAGAGATGGGGCGCATGCTGGATATGGGCCTGCCAGCCGACGGCGAGGGCGAGGACCAGCGCCTGCAAGGCGTAAGTGTTGAGCAGGGCGTAGAGCCTGTCCTGATAGAGCAGCATGAAACTGGTCAGGACCAGCCCGCCGGCGAGCAGATGCGCGATGTCGAAATTGAGGCGGTCCATTTCACATCTCCCGCGAAACGAAACGCAGCAGGGTGGCGAGCAGGCCGAGCATCAGCGCGACGCCGATGAAATCGGGCGCGCGGAACACCCGCATTTTCGCGACCGAGGTTTCGAACAAGGCAAGCAGCGCGCCAGCGCCCGCGAGTTTGGTGAAATAGGCCGCCGCGCCGATCAGCAGGTCGCGCCACCCGGCGCCGGGCGGCGCGAGGCCGAAGGGAACGAAAATGCAGGCGATCATCGAGACATAAAGGACGAGTTTGAGCTGCGCCGACAATTCGATCATCGCCAGATGCCGCCCCGAATATTCCAGCACCATGGCCTCGTGAACCATGGTGAGTTCGAGATGCGTCGCCGGATTGTCCACCGGAATGCGCGCATTCTCGGCGATCGCCACGATCACCAGGCCGACCATGGCCAGGCCGAGGGAGACGCGCACGCCCACCGCCGGCGACAGCATGAAGGCGGCGACGGTGGACAGTTGGGTCGAGCCGGCGATCAAGGCGAGCGTGAAGACGATCATCAGCATCGCCGGCTCGGCGAGCGTCGCGAACATCATTTCCCGGCTTGACCCGATGCCGCCGAAGCTCGTGCCGACATCCATGCCGGCGAGGGCGAGAAAGAAGCGGGCGCTGCCGAGAAGGGCGGTGATCGCGATCATGTCGGCCGACCAGCTGAACATCAGGCCGGCGCCGAAGGTCGGCACCAGGGCGGCCGCGACCCAGGTCGCGGCGAAGACGAGATAGGGCAGGGCGCGAAACAGCCAGGAAGCGCTTTCGGCGATCACGACCTCCTTTTTCGTCAGCTTGATCAGATCGCGATAAGGCTGGAGCAAAGGCGGGCCGCGCTTGCGCAGCAGGCGCGCCTTGACCTTGCGCACAAAGCCGGTCAGCAGCGGCGCCGCCGCGAGCACGATGAGCATTTCGAGGATCTGAATGGCGAGAGATTCGAGCAGCGCCATGCCGTCACGTCCAGATTGCAAGCGCGAGCAGCAGGAAGACCAGCGCCGCGAAGACGAGGCTGAGATATTGCCGGATGGTCAGAAACTGCAATCTGTTCAGCCGGTCGGCGCCAAGCTGGACGCCGCGCGTGACTGGCCGATAGACGATATCCCACACCAGATCCTGAATCGAAAGGTCGAAACGCGCCGGACGCAAATCGCCGGGTGCGGGCATGTCCACTTTTTCGCGCGAGCGGAAGACAAAGCCGCCGAATACCCTTCGGATCGGCTGGGCGAAGCTTTCCGGCGTATATTGAGCCGCCGGGTTGGAATCGGGAAAGCCGCAATCCCAGGCTGGCGCGACCCGCGTGGCGTCGGAGGCGAGGCGGTGGATGATGGCCGCCGCGAGCAGCGCCGAACTGGCGATGAACAGAAAGACCAGCATCCCGTCGTAGGAGCTTCGGCTTTCCGCGACGGGCGCGATCGCCAGCCAGCCGAGGTCGGTCTGCGGGGCCATGCGCGCGCCGACGAGCAAGTGGACGATCGGCGACAAGGCGTCGATCACATAGCCAGGCAGGATGCCCGCGACCAGGCAAAGCACGGCCAGCACGCCCATGGCGGCGAGCATGAAGCGATCGACTTCCTTCGCCGCGCGCGCCGCCTCGCCGCGCGGCCGTCCGAGGAAACTGATGCCGAACAGGCGCACGAAACAGGCGCCGGCGAGGGCGGCGGCAAGCGCCAGCAGCGCGCCCACCGCCGGAATCTCCAGCTTGAGCGTCCAGGACGGCAGCGACGGGCTGAGCAGGATCGCCTGGAAGATCAGCCATTCGGAAGCGAAGCCGTTCAATGGCGGCAAAGCCGATATGGCCCCGGCCCCGACCAGCATGAACAGGCCGCTCAAAGGCATCAGGTTGAGCAGTCCGCCGAGCCGCCCCATGTCGCGCTCGTCGGTTGCCGTCAGCACGGCGCCGGAGCCGAAGAACAGCAAGCTCTTGAACAGGGAATGGTTGAGGATGTGAAACAGGGCGGCGGTCATCGCAAGAGCGGCGGCAGTGCCCTGGCCGTTTGTTTCGAAGGCCAGCGCAAGGCCGAGCGCCACGAAGATGACCCCGATATTCTCGATCGTGCTGTAGGCCAGCACGCGCTTGAGATCGTTGTGCAGCAGGGCGAACAGCACGCCGACCACCGCCGTCGCCGCGCCGGCGGCCATCATCGGCGCGCCCCACCACCAGGCGGCGGGGCCCAGCAGATCGAAGACGATCCGCAGGAAACCGTAGATCGCCACCTTGGTCATGACCCCGCTCATCAGCGCCGAGACATGACTCGGCGCGGCGGGATGGGCGAGCGGCAGCCAGATGTGCAGCGGGGTCAGGCCGGCCTTGGAGCCGGCGCCGATCAGCGCCAGAGCCAGAACGGCGCCCGCGACCGCGGCCGAGGGAGGATGGCCGCGCAGCGCGCCGAACCCCAGATCGCCATCGGCGCCGCCGAGCAGGCCGAAGGCCAGCAGCAGCGCGAAAGTCCCCAGCGTCGCCATGAGAATATAGACATAGCCGGCGCGGACGTTGTCGCCTTCGCGGTGATGGGCCATGACCAGGGCCCAGGAGGCGAGCGACATCAGCTCCCAGGACAACAGGAAGACATAGGCGTCGTCGGCGAGGACGACGAGATTCATCGCCGCGACGAAAGGCGGGAAGAAGGGCAGGACGCGGCCTGGCGCTTTTTCGTGGCGGCCATAGCCGAGCGCGTAAAACGAAGCGGCGGCGGCGCCGAAATCGACGATGGCGAGGAAAAAGCCCGACAGGGCGTCGATGCGGAAATGGGCGCCGAGCCAGGGCAGGCCCAGCGGCAGGGTCAAGGCTTCGGGCGGCGCGCCCGCGAACAGGCGCTGGAGCGCCCAGCCGGTCATCAGGACGCAGATCAGAAAGACGCCGCCATAGATCAGCGAAGAGAGATGACGGACGCGAGAAGGCGCGAGCGCCGCCGGCCCCAGCGCCAGCAGGCCGCCGATGGCGACAAGACCGCCCGCGAGCGTCATGCGCGCCCTCGCCGGGGCGCGCGGCCGAACGCCAGGGCCGGACCCTGGCCGTCTTCATCCGTTGTCATGTTTTACACATTAAACTTGATGGCAAATAACCTATGTT
Source organism: Pseudomonadota bacterium (assembly GCA_021777915.1). GTDB lineage: Bacteria > Pseudomonadota > Alphaproteobacteria > Rhizobiales > Beijerinckiaceae > Rhodoblastus. Next base: position 4,283 of record JAJYCZ010000135.1, read on the forward strand.
TCAGGCTACGCGCTTTATTTTCGCGGTCAATATGGTATGATTAAAAAAATGCGCCGACCGACGAAACCGGCGGAAAAACACCGAATTGCACAAGAAGAAGGGCTTGCTTTCTCGCCGCGCCGGTCTCGTTTGAGGGACGATGGGCCGCGCGGGCGAATCGCGGCCCCGAATCGCGGAGCGACTGCGCCTTGATCACCGCCTCTCAAATGCGAGCCGCGCGCGCCCTGCTCGGCGTCGACCAGCGCCAGCTGGCCGAAATGTCGGGCGTCTCCCTGCCGACCATCCAGCGCATGGAGGCGAGCGGAGGCAATGTCCGGGGCGTGGTGGACACCTTGACCAAGGTGATCGAGGCGCTCGACCGCGCCGGCGTCGATTTGATCGGCGAAAACGCCGAAAGCCGGGGCGGCGGTCGCGGCGTGCGGCTCAAGGCGCCCCGGCCCGGTGGCGGCTGAAAGACGCGTGAACAATTTGGCGAGATGGCCGTGATGGTCTCTGGCGAGACCGGCCGACCGAACCAGGCTTGCCGCGCCGATTTATGTCCCCCGCTCGTCTGGCTGGCCCCGCCGCTCTCGGTCTTGTCTCGATGTTCTGGCGCGCCTATCGTTGAAATCGAGCGCGGATTGCGCGAAAAAGCCAGGAAGCAAGCCGTCATCGGGGCCGCAACGGATGAATGCGCGAAATCCGCAGGCTTGCCTTCAGACCGGCCAGACCGATTGCCACGATGAATCCGGGAGAGAAACGCCGTGCTTCGGGAGCGGCCAGGATGCGGCGTTCCGCGCGGGGGCGAAATGGCCCGAACCGCGTTTTGAAGCGGCGGATGAAGTCGTTCTGGACCGGCTGACCGGCCTTGTCTGGGCGCGGGACGCCAATCTGGCGGGCTGGCCCATGTTCTGGCGCGAAGCGCTGGAATATGTGGCGCGCATGAACGGCGATCGCGCTCTTGGGTTTTCGGATTGGCGCCTGCCCAACCGGCGGGAATTGCGCAGCCTCGTCAGTTGCCAGACGAGGAAGCCCGCCTTGCCCGCGGGGCATCCCTTCAGGAATGTGGTCGAAAGCTGGTACTGGACGTCGACCAGCGCGGCCATCCGTCCCGCCCATGCCTGGTATGTCCACATGGCCGGGGCGCGGATGTTTTACGGCGCGAAGGACCAGTCCTATCTGGTCTGGCCGGTGCGCGGCACAGGCAACGGCCTGCTGCCGGCGACGGGGCAGACCTCCTGTTTCGATCGTCTGGGGCGTCAAATCGCCTGCGCGGGCTCCGGTCAGGATGGCGAAACCAGAACTGGCCGCGCATGGCCCGAGAATCGCTTCTCTGTCGCCGAAGATGTCGTCATCGACCATTTGACCGGACTTGGCTGGCGACGCGATGCGAGCCTGACCGCGGCGCCTGTGAGCTGGCGCGAAGCGCTCGCCGCCGTGGCGGAGCTGAATGGCGGCGGGGATGACGCCGGTCCTTGGCGGCTGCCCAATATCAACGAGCTTGAGTCCCTGGTGGATTGCGAGAATGCCGCTCCCGCATTGCCAGGCGGGCATCCGTTCCTGAACGTGCGGGATTCGTACTGGTCCTCGACCACCAGCGCCTTCGAGCCCGACTGGGCCTGGGCCTTGTATCTGGAAAAAGGCGCTGTCGGCGTCGGCGGGAAAGGCGGGCGCCACTTTTTCGCCTGGCCGGTTTCAAACCGGCGGCGCCCGTGACTTCGGTCGGGTCCGGTTGGGCGGATCCGGGATGCAATCTCGCCAATCTCGGAGAGGCCGGCGCTCCCTTTCGAAATGGAGTTAATCGTCAGACCGAGAATTCATATTTATACCTATGAATAATAGAATGTATCATCGATTTGATCTGCGTCATACATGCCCTCGTAATTCAAGGCGTATAGAACCACATTGGATAGACCGCGATTTCGTTTCTTGGTTCAATGTATTCGTCGCATCCGGCGTCGCATTGATCGCTTCGGCATGGAGGTGGGTTTTGACTCGGCGAGTCGTCGCCTTCGCGTTTTGGATTGTGGCCGCGCTATGCGCGACCATGATGACGCTTGGGTCGACCGCGGCTTTTGCTCACCCAGGCCACCACTGCCTTGCCCATTCCATGGCTGGCGCGGCGGTCGAGGCGACCACAGAGGTTGCGACGCGCGGCTGGGCGATCCAATCGAACATCAAGACACAGCCGGCGCCTGGCGCCACCATCCATCATTTGCAAGCCGTCGCCGTTTCTTTCGATGGAGTCTGCCCGCACCATCGCGCTTGCGGCTGTGCGCCAGGCCTGGGCGGCGGGTGCTGTGCTTCAGCTTGCGTGATCGCCGCCAATCATGCGTTGCCATGGCCAAACGGCGGCGGAAGCCGCCTCCATGTGGCGTCGCCACTGGCGGTTGCCGACGTCGATCCAAACTCCCTGCTCGATCCGCCGATTCTCCGGAGCTGAACTTGTGGCGACGCCGGCCTTCCCGGCGCGCCGTCAGTCGTTCGGATCGAGGGATTTTCGACATGTCCGCCCATTTCGCCGCCGCCGAAGCGCACAGAGCGCGGCGCCATTCTCGCGCGGACATCCTTCGCAACTGACCGGCCGACCCATCGACAGCCGACGCGCGCCCGTTTGCCGCGCCGACATTCCGAATTGTGGAGCCGAGCAATGAACCACGACCATCATGACCATACTCACGGCGAACACAGCCATGACTCGCCTGCGCATCACGCCCATCAGCACATGCCGATGACGGCGGACGCCACGGGCGCCGCCGTCAAGGATCCCGTCTGCGGCATGACGGTCGATCCGGCGAAAACGGCCCATCACGCGGAATTCTCCGGAACCGCCTATCATTTCTGCTCGGCGGGCTGCCGGGCGAAATTCATCGCCGAGCCGGCGCGTTACGCGAAACCCGCCCCGAAACCACAAGCCGCGGCGACGGTTGCCGAGGGAACGATCTACACCTGCCCCATGCACCCGGAAATCCGGCAGGCCGGCCCCGGAAACTGTCCGATCTGCGGCATGACGCTGGAGCCCGTCGTCGCCACGGCGGAAACCGGCCCCAGCGCCGAACTCAAGGACATGACGCGCCGATTCCGGATCGGCCTGATCATTGCGCTGCCGGTCGTCGCCATCGAAATGAGCGATTTCATTCCCGGCCTCGATCATCTTCTGGACCGCGCGACCGCGAACTGGATCCAGTTTGTCCTCGCCACGCCGGTTGTTTTGTGGGCCGGCTGGCCCTTCTTCGCGCGCGGGGCGAAATCGCTGGTCACGCGCCAGCTCAACATGTTCACCCTGATCGCCATGGGCACGGGCATTGCGTGGACCTACAGCGTCGCCGCCACACTCGCCCCGCGGCTCTTTCCCGCGGCGTTTCGCGGTCCCGATGGCTCGGTGGCGGTCTATTTCGAGGCGGCGGCGGTGATCACCGTGCTGGTTCTGCTCGGGCAGGTGCTTGAATTGCGGGCGCGGGAGTCGACCAGCGGCGCGATCCGCGCCCTGCTCGATCTCGCCCCCAAGACGGCGCGCCGCCTCAAGGCGGATGGCGGCGAGGAGGAAATCGCACTCGACGCCGTCGAAGTCGGCGACCGTCTGAGGGTCAGGCCGGGCGAGAAAGTCCCGGTTGATGGAATTGTCCTCGAAGGCAGGAGCGCGCTCGACGAGTCGATGGTGACCGGGGAATCCATGCCCGTCACCAAGGAGGCCGACGCTCACGTCATCGGCGGCACGATGAACCAGAGCGGCGGGCTGGTCATCCGCGCCGAAAAAGTCGGCCGCGACACCATGTTGGCGCGGATCGTCCAGCTTGTCGCCGAAGCGCAGCGCTCGCGGGCGCCGATCCAGCGCCTCGCCGACGAGGTGTCGGGCTGGTTCGTGCCGGCGGTCATCTTCTGCGCGGCTCTTGCCTTCGCCGCCTGGTCGATTTTCGGCCCCGAGCCGCGCTTTTCCTATGGCCTGATCGCCGCCGTGGCTGTGCTCATCATCGCCTGCCCCTGCGCGCTTGGCCTCGCCACGCCCATGTCGATCATGGTCGGGGTCGGCCGCGGCGCCCGGGCCGGCGTTCTGATCAAGAACGCCGAGGCGCTGGAGCGGATGGAGAAAGTCGACACGCTCGTCGTCGACAAGACCGGGACACTGACTGAAGGCAAGCCGGCGGTGACAGCAATTGCGCCAGCCCAGGGGTTTGACGAAGCCGAGGTTCTTCGTCTCGCCGCCAGCGTCGAGCGGGCGAGCGAACATCCGCTGGCGCGCGCGATCGTGACCTCAGCGGAGACGCGTGGGCTGAATCTCGCGCCGGTCGCCGATTTTGACTCGCCGACGGGGCGCGGAGCGCTCGGGACGGTCGACGGCAGAAAGGTGCTGATCGGCAATGCGCGGTTCCTTGAGGAGAAGGGCGTGGCGACGGAAAGCCTCGCCAGGAAGGCCGATCAACTGCGCGCCGACGGGGCGACGGCGATCTTCGTCGCCATCGATGGCCGGCTCGGCGGCGTCCTGGCCATCGCCGATCCGGTCAAGGCGACCACCCCGGCGGCCTTGGCGGCGCTCAAGGAGGCCGGCGTCAAGGTGGTGATGCTGACCGGCGACAATTGGACGACGGCGAAAGCCGTGGCCCGGAGGCTCGGCATCGACGAGGTCGAGGCGGAAGTGCTGCCGGACCAGAAGAGCGCGGTGGTTCAGCGCCGGAAGGCGGCGGGCAAGGTGGTCGCCATGGCGGGAGACGGCGTCAATGACGCGCCCGCGCTGGCCGCCGCCGATGTCGGGATCGCCATGGGCACGGGCGCGGATGTCGCGATGGAGAGCGCCGGGGTCACGCTGCTCAAGGGCGACTTGACAGGCATCGTGCGCGCGCGGCTGCTGTCCAGGGCGACCATGGGCAATATCAGGCAGAATCTGTTCTTCGCCTTCATCTACAACGCGTTGGGCGTTCCAGTCGCCGCCGGCGTCCTCTACCCCTTCTTCGGCGTTCTGCTGTCGCCGATCATCGCGGCGGCGGCGATGGCGCTGTCGTCGGTCAGCGTCATCACCAACGCCGCGCGGCTGCGGCGGGTCAAGCTGTGACGCGGAGGCGCGCGATGTCCGGACGCTTCCAAATTCCGGCCGGGACGGGCGCGGCGCCAGGCCGCGCCTTGAGCCGGCCGACTTTGACGCCATCGGGCGCCGCACGGGTTCTTGCGGCGATCCGGCCATTGCTGCTGTGCCTCGCGGTTCTCGGGCTTCTGCTTGCGCCGTCGGCGGGGGCGGCGCATGGGTCGATGGGGCCCGGTCAAATGATCGGCATGGCGAATCATGCGCCCTGCTGCCCTGGAAAACCCGTCGACAATTGTCCCAAATGCGCCCTGATGGCGTCCTGCGCCTTTCATTGCATCGACGATCTCGCGGCCGACTTCACATTTGCGGTCTCGTTCGATCTTCACGCGGGGGCTGTTCCCGCCCGATTCACCACCGATCTCGCCGGCATTGACCATCCGCCGCCGCTGAGGCCGCCACGCGCCTGAAACGATCCGCCGGCAGACGGCCGGGACGTCGCCGAACCTTCGGCCTTGTTCTTCCGGCAAGCGGCAACAATAGACCAATTTTCTAACATTGTTAGATGCTGTAGTAATGCAGCAATTGCGATCGCATGCGTGCAGTTACGTAGTATTAAATATATGTAATATTGATTAAGATCAACAACAACGCTTGACGGTTGCTGTATTCGTGCTTTTATGTTGCCGCAGTCGGCAATGTTCCGAGGAGGTCAAAATGTCCCGTTCGAAATTCCGCATCGCTCTTACCCTG
>JAJYCZ010000136.1 GCA_021777915.1 Pseudomonadota bacterium
TGTCAAATCGCGTCCAAACGTGACCCCTTTTCGCGTCCAATAACGACCCCGTGGCGGCGTGAGGAATGGCTTGGTTTGGGCTGTGCGGTAGTGTGATGAGAATGCGCCGCTGCTGTCGCCCTGGAGGGAAGGCGCAGCCGACCGGAGGGGCGACAGCAGCGGCGCGCGAAAAATTTTCGCCCCCTCGCTTGCGAGGGGAGGAGCCGATCATCTGGATTGGGCTCAGGAGCGGTTCTTGAACCGCCAACTCGTGTTGCCGGTCTCGACGATGTCGCAGTGGTGCGTCAGCCGGTCGAGCATGGCGGTCGTCATTTTGGCGTCGCCGAAAACTTGCGGCCAGTCTGCAAAGGCGAGATTGGTGGTGATCAGCAGCGAGGTGTTTTCGTAGAGCTTGCTGATGAGATGGAACAGCAGCTGGCCGCCGGGCTGGCTGAACGGGAGATAGCCCAGTTCGTCGATGACGATGAGATCGTAGCGCAGCAGGTTTTCCGACAATCGGCCCGAGCGGCCGGCTGCCTTCTCTTGCTCAAGTTGGTTGACGAGATCGACGAGATTGAAGAAGCGTCCCCTGGCGCGCGCGCGAATAACCGCCGAGGCTATGGCTATGCAAAGATGAGTCTTTCCCGTGCCAGTTCCGCCGATAAAAATTGCGTTGCGCTTGGCGTCGAGGAAGCCGCCTTGGCTGAGTTCGCGCACCTGGCCTTCGTCGACCGGCGTATCCGCGAAGACGAACTTGTCGATGTCCTTGAGGACCGGGAACTTCGCGCCCGCGATGCGATAACTGATCGAGCGCGCCTGTCGGTGGGTGCGCTCGGCGCGGATCAGGCTGGCGATGAGCGGGTAAAGCTCGTCGCGCCGGGTCAGGCCCTTGCCAGCGACCTCGTCGAAGCTGGCGCGCATGCCGTAGAGCTTAAGTTCGCTCATGGCCTCCAGGATCTCGTGGCGCTCCATCAGGCGATCTTCCTTATGCGGTCGTAGCGGCTACAATCGGCCGCGGGTTCGATCTTCAGGCGCAGGGCGTCGGGAGTGGTGATGCTTGGAGGGGCGACTGGCTGGCGTCGGCGCGCCAGCACCGTCAGGATCACGTCGCCGCTGGCCAGACCCGCTTCCAGCGCCTCGGCGCAGGCCGCCTCAACCGCGCCAAGCCCGTGATCGAGAACCGCGCCCAAAATCTTGACGAACTGACGGTCGCCGTCGGCGTGCGGCTTCAGCTTGGCGCGCACCTGGGTCAGCGCAGTCGGCAGATCCCAGTCCTTGAACGGCGCGCCATTGCGCAGGGCGCCGGGCTTCTTCATCAGCACCGGCAGGTAATGCCAGGGGTCGTAGACGACCTTGTCGCGCTGGAAGTTGCGCGGATGATCCGCGACGACTTCCTCGCCCAGCAGCACGACGACACGCTCGGCATGGGAGCGCACCAGGACCATCCGTCCGGCGGCGCGCGCATCGACGCTGTAGCGATTGTGGTCGGCCATGATGAGGCAGGTCGTGCTCGCCCGAACCGCCTTCTCGACGAAGCCGTCGAAGGGGCCGCGAAGCTGCATCAGGCTCGCGCGTTCGTCCTCGAACACCTCCCATATCGTGCGATCCTTGAACTCGGGATGCATGGTCCGCCTGGCGTAGGCGAGGCACTCGTCCGCCAGCCACGCGTTCAGCTCGGTCAGGCTCTTCACGCGGGGTTTGGGTCGGAACATCTGGTCGCGCAGATTGCCGACCTGGTTCTCGACTTGCCCCTTCTCCCAGCCCGACGCCGGCGTGCAGGCCACCGGCTCGATCAGATGGTGGGAGCACATTTGCAGAAAGCGGGCGTTGTAACGGCGCGCCTTGCCCACGAAGATCGCCTCGACCGCCGTTTTCATGTTGTCATAGATGCCGCGCCGGCAGACGCCGCCGTAGAACTGGAACGCCTTGTCGTGGGCGTCGAACACCAGTTCCTGAGTCTCGCGAAAGTAGACGCGCACGAACGGCATGCGGCTATGCGAGAGCTTCATGTGCGCCGCCTTCACCGTCAGCGGCAGCCCCTGAAGCGTGATCGTTTCGTGGCTCCAATCGAACTGGTAGGCCTCTCCGGGCGCAAAGCTCATCGGCACATAGGCATGCACGGGAACTCGCGCCCGTTCCTCCCGCCAGGACTTCACGAACCGATGCACGCTGTCATGAGCGCCGCCGTAGCCGCGCCCGCGCAGCTCCTCGTATAGTCGCTGGGTCGAGCGGCGCTCGCGCTTGGCCAGCTTGGACTCGATCTCCAGAATCTCTATCAGCGGCTTCGCCCACTCGCCGAACTTCGGCGTCGGCTGAACGTCCCGCGCGTATTTGAACTCGGTCTGCCGCCCTCGCACGACCTTGCGAACCGTCGCCCGCGATACCGAAAGCGTCCGAACGATCTCCTTGATCGACCGCTCCTGATCGAAATAGGCCCGCCGTATCTCGCCGATCTTGTCCACTCGAAACATCCCCATCAGCCCTTCCTGGCCGATCAAGGCCAAAAGGAAGGACGCTGACACACAACGTCAGAGGGGGTCGCTATTGGATGCGAAAATCGCCCCTAAGGGGGTCACTATTGCAAGCGATTTTACACCGGAGATCTTCGTCAGTGTCCTCGTCGCGGAGAATCCGCTCAGTGATCTGGAGCAGTCGGCCGAGCTCGATCAAGGCAGGAACGCCATTTCGGGTTGGCGATTGAAAAACTTCGCCGCCGATCCAGCGGAAGCGCAGCGCGCCAAGACGCGTTTCGTCGGCAACTCCGAGCAGGTAGTCGCTTTCCGCGAGTGTACGAACGGCGCGAGCTTCGCGCTCCGCAGAGCGGCGTTCTGCTCGCTGCATCAAGCGGCGACCCCAGGTGTCGGGCGCCGAGTCGCCAAGAGACCCGAAGATCGACAGTCCGGCTGGAGGGGCAAAGGCGCCGCGAGTGAGAGCAAGGGCCGGCTCGAGGGAGAAGCGTTCCGGGGCGCTAAGCCAGGAGCTGTCATACTCGAACAGAACCGTTTCCGCGCCGCGAGCGCGATTGCTTCGTGCCCGTCCAATCGGGCGTGTCTGGCCATTCAGCTCTATATGGACCTCAAAATCAGCCATCGCGGTGCGTCCCGGAAGGCCGTTTTAGATGAATATGTTTTGGCAGACTCTCGTTGGCTAGAGCCTGTCCAACCCTATCATTGCCGATGTCGGCGATCTGGCTCAGCCCGTCGAGCAGACCGAGGGCTTGTAAGACGCCAGCAACGATGCCGATGCTGACATTGGTATCGCCGGCTTCGATGCGTTGCAAGGTCGAGCGCGACGTGAAGGCGCGCTCAGCCACTACGGCCATGGGTAATCGGCGCCGTCGGCGCGCATCGCGAATATCCTCGCCGAGCTTTCGCAATGCGCGCCGCACGGCGGCGGGCGGGTTGTGAGGAGTAGGCAAATGATACCTTCGCGCGTCAGAATGGGGAAATATGTAGCACGAAGGGTACAAATTTCCAAGGCTTCAAGCCTGTGTCGATTGTGGCGAAGGGCAAATCTCAAAACGCCGGAGGGAGGAGGCAACCGGCATTAATTCTATGGGCGATGGTTGATGCGGCGCTCGTCGCCGTTAGGAATTTGTTAACCTAAATCTTCTTGAGCTTCTGAGAGAATCGGACATACTGGCGCTAAGTCGGCCATTTTGTCCGTTTTAGCGCTAGTGGTTTAAATTGTAATCATGCCTCCGCTCTCAGCATTCGAATTTGACGATAGAATTCTCCAGCAAGGGGCGGAGATTTCCCGAAAACTCGACCAGCTTCGGCAGGAGAAGTTTCCTCCAGACGCACAAAAAAAACTTCGTCGTTTTGGAATGGCCGAAGTTGCACACTATCTCGGCGTTAGCCCGAACAATCTGAAACGCCTCCACCTCGAAGGCAAGGGCCCGGATCCGCATATTATTGCGGGCGGACGGCGCGTCTACACTGCGGAGCAGATGATCGAGCTTAGGCATTATCTCGATAAAAACGGCAGGGCTGAAGCGAGCAAATATGTCCCCCGGCGAAAGGGCGTTGAGAAGCTGCAAGTAATCGCTGTCGTGAACTTCAAAGGTGGTTCGGGTAAGACGACTACGACCGCGCATCTTGGCCAGCATTTGGCCCTAACAGGACATCGCGTGCTCCTAATCGATCTCGATCCGCAGGCCTCGTTGTCCGCGCTGCACGGGTTCCAACCTGAAATTGACAGAAACCCTTCGCTATACGACGCGATGCGGTACGATAATCAACGAAAATCGATCCGCGAAATAATTCGGAGGACAAATTTTCCTCTGCTCGACATTGTTCCCGCAAATCTCGAATTGCAGGAATATGAATACGACACGCCTCTTGCGATGCAGACTTCACAGGACGGCAAGCGCTTCTTCACGCGATTGGGAGATGCGCTAACAGACGTCGATGATTTCTACGATGTCGTCATCGTCGACTGTCCACCGCAACTCGGCTATCTAACCTTGACGGCCCTGACCGCCGCCACCTCGGTGCTCATTACAGTGCACCCGCAGATGCTCGATCTCATGTCGATGAGCCAATTCCTGCTCATGTTGGGCAACATTATAAAAACGATCAGAAAGGCCGGAGCTAACATTCGGATGGACTGGCTCCGCTATCTCATCACTCGCTATGAGCCGACAGATGTGCCGCAGGTGCAGATGCTCGGTTTCATGCAGTCGATGTTGGCCGAGGAAATCTTAAAGAGCCCAATGGTGAAATCTACCGCCATCTCCGATGCGGGCCTGACTAAGCAGACGCTATACGAAGTCGACCGGGCAAATTTCAATCGCGAGACCTACGATCGTGCGATTGAGTGTATGGACGCCGTAAATTTTGAAATTCAGGGGCTGATCCACCAGGCATGGGGACGCGGGTAGTGTTGACTGCGGTAAAAACCGGGAAAATAGCTATGCCTTCCAACACTTTAGGCGGATAAGGAGCGATTAGGTGGCGCGCAAGAATCCTTTTGCGAACCTTCGCGACGTCGGGCCTACGCCCGAGACTTCGCCGACGCTCGCTTACGCCATGAAGGGCGCCTCACGCTCGCTCTTGAATTCAATCGACGAGATTTCGGCGCGCGCGGACAAGCTCATCGAAGGCGAGACCGTTGTCGATCTTGACCCCGATCTGGTTGATGGATCCTTCGTTCAGGACCGCCTCGAGGCTGACGGGCGGGAGTTCGACGAGTTGCTCGTAGCGATCCGCGAGCGAGGTCAAGACTCGCCGATTCTGGTTCGCCCGCATCCGACCAAGAACGCGCGCTACATGGTGGTCTTTGGCCACCGCCGGCTTGAAGCCGCCCGCTTGCTTGGCCGCAAAGTTCGCGCTGTCGTCAAGGCGATGAATGACCGCGATCACGTTGTCGCGCAGGGACAAGAAAATTCAGCGAGAGCGAACCTGTCGTTCATCGAAAGGGCATCGTTCGCCGCCCGTTTGACGCAACTGCGATACGACGCGGATAATGCGACGGTTATGGCCGCGTTGGGCGTTGATCGCGCGACACTTTCCAAGATGCTGTCCGTGGCGAGCCTCCCCGAAGATGTCTTGCGCGCCATTGGCGCGGCGAAGGGCATAGGACGCGACCGTTGGTACGAACTCAAGCTGATCCTTGAGAAGTCTTCAATTTACGAGAGGGCCGCGCAGATTATCGCCGAAGAAGGGTTTTGGGCGATGCCTAGCGACAATAGGTTCAATCTGTTGTTCTCACGGCTTAAGGCGGCAAAGACACGGTCGCGCGCTCAAGCCGGGCCGAAGCTGCAAGTATGGTCGCCGACTGACGGCTCGGTGTCTGCGTCGATGAAGTCAGAAAGCAAACGGTTCACTTTGGACATCAAGGCCAAAGGGAGCGAGGCAGCGGCATTCGGCAATTATTTGTCCGAAAACCTCTCCCGCTTGTACCTGCAATTCAAACAGGAATCGCTTCCTGGAAAGAATGGAGAATAACCCGGCAAAAGAAAAAGGCCCCCGAAACTGACGTCCCGGAAGCCCTTCTCGATAGTAGCAGATTGAGAATCCCACTTCCGCGAATCGCTGTCAAGAGTCTCGTGAGAGACAGCGCCATTTTGGCGGGCGGTTTTCTGTTGCCCAACTGAGGGCATTGAAATGCAACCCCATAGTTCGACGACGCCCTTCGGGCGGCGATCGCTGACGCTTGCCCATGTGGCGGCGCAAGCAGTCGCGAAATCGCGGCCCCCGGAAAAGGTCGTGCACAAATGGGAGGTGTTTCGCGCGATCTGCGCAGCGAAGGCGCGCGTCGGCGTTTCCGAACGCGCGCTGGCGGTGCTCGACGCGCTGCTGAGCTTCCATCCCGAGACGAAGTTAAGCGGCGAGGGCCTGGTCGTATTCCCAAGCAATCGGCAATTGGCGCTGCGCGCACACGGCATGGCGCCGGCGACGTTGCGACGGCATTTGGCGGCGCTCGTCGATGCGGGGCTGATCGTTCGCCGCGACAGTCCGAACGGCAAGCGATTCGCGCGAAAAGGGCAGGGCGGTGAGATAGAAATGGCCTTCGGGTTCGATCTCGGTCCGTTGGCCGCGCGAGCCGACGAATTCGAAACCTGGGCAGAGGAAGTTCGCGCCGAGGAGGTTGCGCTGAGGTTGGTGCGCGAACGCATCAGCCTGTGCCGGCGCGATATCGCCAAGATGATCGCGACCGGAATCGAGGAAGGCGTTCAGGTTGGCCGGTCCGCCGTAACCGGTACGGCGCCCCCACCTCGTATTTGAAGCGGGTTTGAGCGAAACTTGTGCACGGACGGGTATGCGCAAGGTGCTGCTTCATGGATCAGACCAGGGATGATGCTGACTCTTACCGGCGGGTGGAGGTCATCACCGGGGCGTTTCGTCGCCGATATTGGAGCGCGTCGGAGAAGGCTCGGATTGTCGCGGAGAGCGCGCAGCCTAGCGCGAACATTTCCGAGGTGGCGCGGCGCAATGGGGTCAGTCGAGGGCTCCTGAGCATTTGGCGACGACAGGCGCGGCAGGCTTCGAACGAGGGGCGCGCGTTTGTTCAGCTTCAGGTCACGGAAGGCGGCGTCGATCCTGAAGAGAACCGGGGGGAGGCGCGTCCTTCCGATTGCGCGTCGATCGGGGATGACGCGCGCATTGAGATTTCGATCGCCGATGCTACGGTTCGCGTTCCCGACGGTTTCGACAGCCGGACGTTGGAGCGGGTCGTCGCGGCGCTGAGGGCGGCGCGGTGATCTCGTTCGGGCGCGACGTTCGCGTTTTCGTGGCGACGCAGCCGATCGACTTCCGGCGAGGCGTCCACGGTCTTGTTGCGCTGATCGCCGAGGGGCTCGGCGGGCAGCCCTACAGCGGCGACGTTTTCGTGTTCCGCGCGAAGCGTCTGGACCGGCTGAAGTTGTTGGCGTTTGACGGCTCAGGAATTGTTTTGGCGACAAAATGGCTTGAGGCTGGCCACTTCGATTGGCCGTCGCCGCGCGAGGGAACGATGTGCGTGACAGGCGCGCAGCTGGCGATGCTGGTGGAGGGCTTGCCGGGGTGGTCGAGGATCGCGCCACGGGTGACGAACCGACCGCAGAAAGTTGCGTAAGATGGGTTATTATCGTGGCGACTCCGAGGATTTTCAGATAGTCTTGAATGCATGGCGCTTCGCCCTGAAGATCTCCCTCGCGACCCCGCCGCGCTCATCGAAATCGTCCTCTCCTATGCGGGGAAGATTGAGAGCCTGGAGGAGACGATTGCGACCTTGAAGACGCTGATTTTCGGCGTTCGCTCCGAGCGTGCCGCTGTGATCTGCGCCGAGCAACTGGCTCTGGATTTGGGGAACGAGAAAACGGCTGCGCCTCCACCGGCCAACGACGACGACCCGGCCTCGCCTACGGCCAAGACCAAGCGCCGCAAGGCTCGGCGCAACATCGGCGCTCTTCCCGCTCATCTGCCGCGCTGCGAGCAGGTGATCGAGCCGTCCTCGACGCTGTGCCCATGCTGCGACGGCCAGATGCACCGGATCGGGGAAGAAGCCTCCGAAGCGCTCGACCGGGCCCCCGCCGTCGTGCGGGTGCTGCGCACGGTTCGGCCCAAATACGCCTGCCGGGCCTGCGAAGGGCCGGTCGTTCAGGCCCCGGCGCCGGCGCGGGTGGTCGAAGGCGGCATGGCGACGACGGCGTTGATCGCGCATCTGGGCGCTGCGAAATACGCCTGGCAGTCGACGCTCTATCGGCAGGCGCAGATTCTGGCGGGCTTCGGCGTCTCTATCGACCGGCAGACGCTCTCGCGCTGGATGAAGAGCGCGGCATCCATCGCCAAAGGTCTCTACGACCTGCAATTGAAGACGATGCACGGCTTCGGCCGCCTGTTCTGCGACGAGACGCCGATGAAGGTGCTCGACCCCGGGCGGGGGCGAACGCGGATCTGCCAGTTCTGGGCCCATGCCACCGACGATCGCCCCTGGAAGGGGCCGGCGCCGCCGGCGGTCGCCTATGTGTTCGCCAGCGGTCGCGGCAAGAAGGAGCTTCGGGGGCAACTGGTCGGCTTTGCGGGCGTGCTGCAGGTCGACGGCTACGCCGCCTATGCCTCGCTGGCGGGCGAAGCGGCGACGTCGGGCAGGATCAAGCTTGCCTATTGTCTGGTTCACGCGCGCCGCAACTTCGTGAAGGTCCACAAGACGACGAACTCGCCCTTCGCCCGGGAGGTCATCGAACGTATCGCCGCCGTTTACGAGATCGAGGCGCGCATCCGCGGACGCGACGCCGAGGAGCGGCGGGCGGTCCGACAAACCGAAACGAAGCCATTGATGGAAGCGCTGAAGGCGCGGCTGGAGGCGGTGAAGGACGGGATCTCGCGCCAATCGACGCTGATCAAGGCCATCGACTACATGCTCGAACGCTGGGCCGGCCTGACGGCTTTCCTCGACGACGGACGACTGGAGCCGGACACGAATACGGTCGAGCGTTCAATCAGGCCGATCGCAATTGGCAAAAAGAACAGCCTGTTCAGCGGCGACGAAGGTGGTGGCGAAACCTGGGCGATTCTGTCGTCGTTGCTGAACACGGCGAAATTGAACGGTCTCGATCCTGAGACCTATCTGGCCGACATTCTCGAACGCATGGTGTCGGGCGCGACGAAGAACAACCAGCTTAACGAACTGCTGGCCTGGAATTGGAAGGCCGCGCGCGAGTCGCAGGGGCGCGCTGCGGCATGACGCGGCCGGGGCGGCCTCGCGGCGCGGGCAGGACGGCCAAAGCGACGCCCGCGAAAATGGCGATGGCCGACTTCGCGATGTCGTTCGAGAAACTCGGTCAATGGATGGCCAAGCGCGCCCGATCGCCGAGGCTACGTCATCCGCAGGCGACCTCGCTTTCCATGCTTGACGGCGCGGTCACCGCCGTCGTGGCCGGGCCGGTCTCGATGATGCCGGAGGAATGGGTCTGTCCGATGCTCGGCGTCGTCCCCGACAACTTCAATCACGACACCGAAACCTTCTCCGCGATCGCCGCGACGCTGATGCGCCACAACGCGATCAGCGACACGCTGTCAACAAAGCCGGAGACCTTCGAGCCATTGCACGCGCGCACGCCCGACGGAGAAGTCGATGCCCGACCCTGGTGCATGGGCTTCTACGCCGTCGTGAAGCTTCGGCTGAGGGACTGGTCGCGTATGCTCGCGCCGGGCGTTGCGGAGCAGGCGCTGATGCTGCCGGTCCTGTTCCATTGCACCGATGCCGCCGGCCAGCCCATGTTGCCGCCCTCACTGCGCGGAGACAACACGCCGGCCTTCGCAAAAACCGCTTGGCGTGATATCCCCCTCATGGTCGAAGCTATGCGGCAGTTTTGGATGCCA